>NZ_LBJV01000045.1:0-66310 GCF_028128855.1 Bradyrhizobium sp. CCBAU 11430 | reverse complement strand
GCCCAAGCAGGCGCCGCAGCCGGCCCGCGCGGCCTGCAACACGCCGGGCGCGCTCGGTGTCGCCCGCACCGTCGAGATCGACACCACGGGCGGTCCGGGCTTCGGCTTCGAGCATTTCAAGGAGCTCGACTTCCTGCGCGACAAGGAGGTGGTACTGACCTTCGACGACGGCCCCTGGCCCAAGAACACGCCCGCTGTGCTGAAGGCGCTCGCCGACGAATGCACCACCGGCATCTTCTTCTCGATCGGCAAGCACGCGACCTATGAGCCCGAGATCCTGAAGCAGGTCTACAACGCCGGCCACACCGTTGGCACCCACACCTGGTCGCACGCCAATCTCAACAACAAGAAGCTTAACGAAGCGCAGCGCAAGGAAGAGATCGAGAAGGGCCTGTCCGCGGTGAAGTGGGCGCTCGGCGGCATCTCGCCCTCGCCGTTCTTCCGCTTCCCGGCGCTTCAGCATCCGCCGGAGATGGTCACCTATCTCGGCAACCGCAACACCGCGATCTTCTCCTGCGATATCGACTCTTTCGACTTCAAGGCTTCCAAGCCCGAGAAGGTGGTCGAGACCGTGATGAAGAAGCTCGACACCAAGGGCAAGGGCATCATCCTGATGCACGACTTCCAGAAGCACACGGCGGAGGCCCTGCCCGAGCTGCTCAAGCGCCTGAAGGCGGGTGGCTACAAGGTGGTGGCGATGCGCGCCAAATTCCCGGCCTCGTCGCTGCCCGAATACGACCAGGAGCTGCTCAAGGACGCCAAGCTGCCGACGGTGAGCCAGCGCCCGGTCAATTCCGTGGTGACGACCGTTTCCGAATAGACGGCCATTGTCTTTCCGTATCGAAGGCTACGTCATCGTCTCGGCGGACGGCATGCTCGCCGACGCCGGCCACGTCATGCCCGACAGCCTGAAGTTCGACGGCGACAAGCTGTTCTTCGAGCAGGCGCTCGATCGCGCCGCGCTGATCGTGCACGGCCGCAACTCGCATGAGCAGCAGCCGAATTCGCCGAAGCGCAAGCGGCTGATCCTGACCCGCAAGATCAAGGCGCTCTCCGTCGATCCGGAGATGCCGAACGCAACGCTGTGGAATCCGAAACAGGCGAGCTTCGAGGAGGCCTGCGCCTTTGCCGATGTCGCCTCCGGCATGGTCGCCATCATCGGCGGCCCCGCCGTGTTCGAGATGTTCATGGGCCGCTACGATACCTTCTGGCTGTCGGAAGCCCCGCATGTGCGCCTGCCCGGCGGCGAAGGCTGCTTCGTCGGCGTGCCCCAGCGGAGCCCGCATGAGGTGCTGGCGTCGCACGGCCTGAAGCCGGGCACGCCGTATCTGCTCGACGCGGCGCATGAGGTGACTGTGACACCCTGGCGCCGAACGTAGGCCGTCAGACGTCCCCGTACGCCGCCTCGGCCGGACGCGTGGTGCGGCCGTATCCCATGATCATGAACAAGGCGCCGATGATCGAAAGGTTCTTCAGCGCGTCGACCACCATCTTCGCGTTGTCGGGCGGCGCCTGGTTCCAAAAATCGTCGAACAGCACGGTCGCGACCGCGACATAGACGATCAGCAGCATCGCGAAGAACCGCGCGCCGAAATTCAGCGCGATCATCAGCCCCGCGATGATCTCGAGCGCGCCGACCGCGATCGCCAGCAGTTGCGGCGTGGTCATGGCGGTGGCCGTCTCCACCTGCTTGGCGTAAGGGGCGACGATGTCGGGCACCACGACCTTGGTGGCGATGAAGTCGGCCGTCGCCTGGATGGCAAAGAGCTTGGTCGCGCCCGTGTAGATGAACAGCACGGCGAACAGGATTCGCCCGAAAGTCACGAACGCTGGCATGATCGGCCTCTTGGCAAAGCGCTAAGCACGGAACGCGCAAGGATTATGAAGAGTTGCGCGCCGCTTTACAAACGGGGAAATGGAGAACTGAAAGTAATTCAACGTTGGCGAGGCGGACGGTGTAGTGGCGCTCGCTACCGGAGTCGAACTACCGGGACGAATTCGACCACCACTCTCTCTCTGCGTCATGGCCGGACTTGTCCCGGCCATCCACGGCCTGTCCCGCGGCACGAAGATCGTGGATGCCCGGGACAAGCCCGGGCATGACGAGTTCGGAGAATCTTACTTGAACGGTCCCTTACGTAAACAGCGTCGGCTGCCGGGCCGCGCGCTCCTGCGCTTCGACCACGGCGACGGCCGTCATGTTGAGGATGCCGCGTGCCGTCACCGACGGCGTCAGGATATGCGCCGGGCGCGCCGGGCCGATCAGGATCGGGCCGACGGGGAGCGCGTCCGCCAGCGACTTGATCATCTGATAGGCGACGTTGGCGGTGTCCAGCGTCGGCATGATCAGGATGTTGGCCTCGCCCTCGAGATTGGAATGCGGCAGCACCATTTTTCGCGCGGCAGCGGAGAGCGCAGTATCGCCCTGCATCTCGCCGTCGGCCTCGATCTCCGGATGCTTTTCCTTGAGCAGCTGGGTCGCGCGGCGCATCTTGCGCGAGGAATCGGTGTCGTAGCTGCCGAAATCCGAGTGCGAGACGAAGGCGATCTTCGGCTTGATGTTGAAGCGCTGAACGTGGACCGCGGCGAGCGAAGCGATCTCGGCGAGTTCCTCCGCGCTCGGATTGGGGCGAACTTGCGTGTCGGCGATGAAGAAGGCGCCCTTGCTGGTGATCAGCAGTGCCAGCGCCGCGTAGTCGCTGATGCCCGGGCAAAAACCAACGATCTCGCGGACATGGCGAAGATGGCTCATGTATCGGCCCTCGACGCCGCAGAGCATCGCATCCGCCTCCCCGCGCGTCACCGCGAGCGCAGCGATGACCGTGTTGTTGGTACGCACCACCGTGCGCGCCGCATCCGGCGTCACGCCCCTGCGGCCGGCGACCTCGACATAGGACTGCACGTAGGAACGGTAGCGCGGATCGTCCTCGGGATTGACGAGGTCGAAATCCTTGCCGGCGCGGATGGAGAGGCCGAAGCGCTGGATGCGCGCTTCCACGACCGAAGGACGGCCGACCAGGATCGGCCGCGCCAGGTTCTCCTCAAGCACCACTTGCGTGGCGCGCAGCACGCGCTCGTCCTCGCCTTCGGCGTAGATCACGCGCACCGGCTGGGTCTTGGCCTTGGCGAACATCGGCTTCATGACGAGGCCGGAGCGGAAGGCGAAGCGCTCGAGCAGCGCGGTGTACTCGTCGAAATTGGTGATGGGCCGCGTCGCCACCCCCGACTCCATCGCCGCCTTCGCCACCGCCGGCGCGATGCGCAAAATCAACCTGGGATCAAACGGGCTCGGGATCAGCGAGCCCGGGCCAAAACCCTGCGTCTCGCCAGTGTCGAAACCCTGGGCGACCGCATCCGACGGCGCCTCGCGCGCGAGCTGCGCGATGGCCTCGACGGCGGCGTGCTTCATCTCCTCGTTGATGGCGCTGGCGCCGACATCGAGCGCGCCGCGGAAGATGAAGGGAAAGCAGAGGACGTTGTTGACCTGGTTCGGATAGTCGGAGCGGCCGGTGCAGATCATGGCGTCAGGGCGCACCTTGCGCGCCTCCTCCGGCATGATCTCCGGGGTCGGGTTGGCGAGCGCCATGATCAGCGGCTTGTCGGCCATCGCCTTGGCCATCTCCGGCTTGAGCACGCCGGGCGCCGAGAGACCGATGAAGATGTCGGCACCGCCGATGACGTCGCCGAGCGTCCGCTTGTCAGTCTTCTGCGCATAGACCGCCTTCCAGCGGTCCATCGTGGTGTTGCGGCCCTCATGCACGAGGCCGTCGATGTCGCAGACCCAGATGTTCTTGCGCTGCGCGCCCATCGACACCAGAAGATTGAGCGTCGCGATCGCCGCGGCCCCTGCCCCGGACGCCACGATCTTGACGTCGGAGAGTTTCTTGCCGTTCAGCCTGAGGCCGTTGGTGATGGCGGCGGCGACGATGATGGCGGTGCCGTGCTGATCGTCATGGAAGACCGGGATCTTCATGCGCTCCTTGAGCTGCGCCTCGATCTCGAAGCATTCCGGTCCGCGGATGTCTTCCAGATTGATGCCGCCGAAGGTCGGTTCGAGCGCCGCCACAGTCTCGACCACGCGATCGATGGTGTCGGCGGCGATCTCGATGTCGAACACGTCGATGCCGGCGAATTTCTTGAACAGGACGGCCTTGCCCTCCATCACCGGCTTGGATGCCAGCGGGCCGATATTGCCGAGGCCGAGCACGGCGGTACCGTTGGAGACCACGGCGACCAGATTGGCGCGGGTAGTCAGCGTGGCGGCTTCCGCCGGGTTCTTGGCGATCTCGGTGCAGGCCGCGGCGACGCCCGGCGAATAGGCCAGCGCGAGGTCGCGCTGGTTGGCAAGCGGCTTGCTTGCCTGGATCTCGAGCTTTCCAGGGCGCGGCAGACGATGGTAGGCGAGCGCCGCCTGGTGGAGATCATCAGAATAGGACGACATGCGGTGTCTCGCCTCGCGTTACCGGCCTCAAAAATGCACGATCCGAAAGCGGCTGTCCAAGCGGACCGTATTTCCGGGTCATGGAAACGGGATGAAGCACGCCGGGCGCCCCGGTGGCAACATCCGATTGCGCGCCCATCAACAGGGCGCGCGGTCAAATATTTGAAAACCATAGCTTTCCCTGGACCACGCGGCGTTTCGCGAATATGGCAGGTTGCGCGGTGCAAAACGAGCAACTGGAGCTGGGAATGAAGCGAATCCTGATCGGCCTGATCGTGGCAGCCGTACTCGGCGCGGGCGGATGGTTCGGCTTCAACCTCTATGTCCAGCATCGGGCGACGAGCGAGGTCGAGGCAGCCTTCGAGCAGTTACGCGCAGGCGGCGGCAAGGCGAGCCATGGCAAGATCGGGTTCGAACTTGGGACGCGCACGCTGACGATCGAGGATATCACGATCGCTCCCGGCGAGCAGCCGCAGGCGCAGATCAAGATTGCCGGCATCAAGGGCGCCGGCGTTCGCCTGATCGACGATAACAGCTTCTCGGCCGACAGCATCGACGTCACGGGTTTCGAAGTCGCGCTGGACCAGGTCGGCGCCGCGAAGCTGAAGGCGTCCTACAAGATTCCGCAACTCACCTTGCGTGACTATGCCGGCCCCGTTCACGCCGGCAATGCGCCGACGGGCGGATCCCTGATCGAGCTTTACCGTTATGTACTCGATCAGTACGCCAGCATCACGGCATCGTCAGTCACGGCTCCGACGCTGACGATGACCTTCGATGCGAGCGGCAGCGCCGCCGGCAGCGGCGAGGTCGCCTATTCCGGGCTGGCAATCCAGAATCTCAAGCGCGGCAAGATCGATGCAATGAAAGCGGACCGCGCCGTCTTCACCATCGACGTGCCGCAACCGGGCAAGCAGGACAAGCTGACCGGCGACCTCTCCAACGTCGTCGTCAACGATTTCGACGCGACCGCGATCGCCGCGGCGCTCGATCCGCAGAAGACCGGCGACGACAGCTATCATCGCGTCTACCGCCAGATCTCGGCCGGCCCCTATGTGCTCAAATCGACCCAGGGCATTCGGATGGACATCGACGGTATCACCTTCGAGGACATCGCGGTGCAACCGTCAAAATTCCGGCCGGCCGAAATCATTGCGCTATTGCCGACGGACCGGTCGGTGGTCCCGACCGTCGCACAATCGCGCGAGATGATGGAGAAGCTCGCCGGGTTCTATGATGGATTTCGCATCGGCAAGATCGAGGTCGGCAAGTCATCCATGGGCACGCCGCAAGGGATGGCCAGGATCAATGCCGTCAGATACCGGGAGGGTGAGTTCGCGGTCGAGGGCGTCGATACGCCCTCGCCGCAAGGGCAGTTCAAGATGGAGCGGTTCGCGCTGAAATCGTTCAGCGCGGCAAACCTGATGCGCTGGGCGGCGGGGCTCAGCAGCCACGGGCAGCCGCCCTCGCCCGATCAGATGCTCGGCCTGTTCCGCGTGCTCGAAGGCGCGGAGATCAAGGGCGTGGTGGCGCCCTACAAGAATACGCGGCAGTTCGTCACCATCGACACGATCAGCCTGAACTGGGGCCAGCTGGTCGGATCGATTCCGAGCAAGGCCAATCTGGTCGTGAGGATGGTCGCGCCGGCAGATCCCGCCAATCCGGCGCAACGGCCGCTGATCATGGCAGGCGTGGACAAGCTCGCGATCGACCTCGATCTCGGTGCGGCCTGGACGGAATCGTCCGGCGCATTCGCGCTCGCGCCGGCCACGCTCGATCTCGGCAACCTTGCCAAGGCGCAGGCCCGCTTTGGGCTTGCCAACGTCCCGCGCAGCCTGTTCACGACCGACCCGGTGCAGGCGATGGGCCAGGCGGCGCAGGTCGAGACCGGCACGTTCGAGCTCTCACTGCGCGACAGCGGCGTGGTCGATCTCGTCGTGGCGCAGTTCGCGCGCATGCAGGACGTCAGCCGCGACGCCGCACGCGGCGCCATCGTCGCGATGATCAGGGCGCAGGGTGAGAAGATCACAGGGGCCAATGGCGACGTGAAAATGGCGGTCGATGCGCTCGCCGGTTTCGTGGAGACGTCAGGGCAGACGCTGACCGTCAAGCTAACGCCCCGCGCCAAGGTGCCGCTGATGCAATTGATGCAGCTGTCGCAAAGCGACCCCGAGGGCGCACTGGCGCAGTTCAGGATCGAGGCGTCGACGGGATTGTAGCTCTCGTGTCCCGGACGCGCCTCGGCACGCAGTGACGCTGCGCGTCCGGGAGAAAGCCTGCTGTGCCGAAATGTGGGCCCCGGCTCAGCAGCGCATCACTGCGTGCTGCGCTGCGTCCGGGGCACGCACCACTCACTTCTGCGGCAGGTTCACCCGCACATGCAGCTCGCGAAGCTGTTTTGTGGTCGCATCCGACGGCGCGCCCATCAGCAAATCCATCGCCTGCTGGTTCATCGGGAACAGCGAGATCTCGCGCAAATTCGTGGTGCCGCACAGCAGCATCACGATGCGGTCGACGCCCGCGGCCATACCGCCATGCGGCGGGGCGCCGTACTGGAAGGCGCGGTACATGCCGCCGAAGCGGTCGACCACTTCCTGCTCGCCGTAACCTGCGATCTCGAACGCCTTCACCATCGCCTCCGGCACATGGTTACGGATGCCGCCCGAGGCGATCTCGTAGCCGTTGCAGGTGATGTCGTACTGGAACGCCTTGATGGTGAGCGGGTCCTGGCCCTGCAGCGCGTCGAGGCCGCCCTGCGGCATCGAGAACGGGTTGTGCGAGAAGTCGACCTTCTTGTCATCCTCGTTGTACTCGTACATCGGGAAGTCGACGATCCAGGCGAGCTCGAACCGCTCCTTGTCGGTGAGGTTCAATTCCTCGCCGACCTTGTTGCGGGCGAGCCCTGAAAACTTCCAGAACTTGTCGGGATCGCCGGCGACGAAGAAGGCGGCATCGCCTTCCTTCACGCCGATCTGTGCGCGGATCGCAGCGGTGCGCTCAGGCCCGATGTTGTTCGCAAGGGGACCTGCACCCTCGCCGCCCTCGCGCCACATGATGTAGCCGAGGCCAGGCTGGCCCTCGCCCTGCGCCCACGAGTTCATGCGGTCGCAGAAGGCGCGGCTGCCGCCGCCCGGTGCGGGGATCGCCCAGACCTGGTTCTTGGGGTCTTCGAGCATGCGCGCGAAGACCTTGAAGCCGGAGCCGCGGAAGTGCTCGGAGACGTCCTGCATCTCGATGGGGTTGCGCAAATCCGGCTTGTCGCTGCCGTATTTGCGCAAGGCCTCGGCGAACGGAATCCGGCGCCAGTTCTTGCTCACCGGCTTGCCCTTGGCGAACTCCTCGAACACGCCGGTGATCACGGGCTCCATTGCCGCGAACACGTCTTCCTGAGTCACAAAGCTCATCTCGACGTCGAGCTGGTAGAACTCGCCCGGCAGGCGGTCGGCACGCGGGTCCTCGTCGCGGAAGCAGGGCGCGATCTGGAAATAGCGGTCGAAGCCCGACATCATCAGCAACTGCTTGTACTGCTGCGGCGCCTGCGGCAACGCATAGAACTTGCCGGGATGGATGCGCGAGGGCACCAGGAAGTCGCGTGCGCCTTCCGGCGAGGACGCGGTCAGGATCGGCGTGTTGAACTCGAAGAAGCCCTGCCCCTCCATGCGCCTGCGCATCGACTTGATGATCTCGACGCGCGTCATGATGTTCTGGTGCAGCTTCTCCCGGCGCAAATCGAGGAAGCGGTACTTCAGGCGGATGTCTTCAGGATATTCCTGGTCGCCGAACACCGGCAGCGGCAGATCGCCGGCCGGACCCAGCACCTCGATCTCGGTGACGTAGATCTCGATCTTGCCGGTCGGCAGATCGTCATTGTCGGTGCCCTCGGGGCGGCGGCGGGCCTTGCCGTCCATCCGCACCACGAATTCCGAGCGCAGCTTCTCGGCCAGCGAGAACGCCGGCGAGTCCGGATCGACCACGCACTGGGTCAGGCCGTAATGGTCGCGCAGGTCGATGAACAGCACGCCGCCATGGTCGCGAACGCGATGGACCCAGCCTGACAGGCGGACCGTCTCGCCGATGTTGCTCTCGCGGAGCGCGCCGCATGTATGTGACCGGTAGCGATGCATGGTCGTCCCAAAAATGATGTCGGAGGAAGCGAATCGGACGGCCTGTCATGGCCGGTCCGAGATTGCGGCAGGGTTTACCCGACGAGACCCGAGGCGGCAACCAAGGGAACGGGCTGTTTTGGGCTCGGAAGGCCCATTTTGGGCCGATCTGACGTCAAGCCTTTGCCATCAGGCGTTCCCCGCCTATCTTTACCTCCATGACCGTTCATTTCCCCTTCCAGAACTCCTATTCGGCGCTGCCGGACAGCTTCTTTGCCCGCGTCGCGCCGACCCCGGTCGCCGCCCCCCGGCTGATCAAGCTGAACCGCCCGCTGGCGGTCCAGCTCGGGCTCGATCCTGACCTGCTGGAGACCCCGGAGGGCGCGGCGATCCTGGCCGGCAAAACGGTTCCCGCCGGCGCCGATCCCATCGCCATGGCCTATGCCGGACATCAGTTCGGGCAGTTCGTGCCGCAGCTCGGCGACGGCCGCGCCATCCTGCTCGGCGAGGTCATCGACAGCGACGGCATCCGCCGCGACATCCAGCTCAAGGGCTCGGGCCCCACCCCGTTCTCCCGCCGCGGCGACGGCCGCGCCGCGCTCGGACCTGTGCTGCGCGAATACATCGTCAGTGAAGCCATGTATGCGCTGGGCATCCCGACCACCCGCTCGCTCGCCGCCGTCGTCACCGGCGAGCACGTCATCCGCGAGACCGCGCTGCCCGGCGCGGTGCTGACGCGTGTTGCTTCCAGCCATATCCGCGTCGGCACCTTCCAGTTCTTCGCCGTGCGCCGTGACACCGATGCGATCCGCCGGCTCGCCGACCACGTCGTCGCCAGGCACTACCCGGAACTAGTCGGCGCCGAGCGGCCCTATCATGCGCTGCTCGCCGGCGTCGTCGCGCGCCAGGCCGATCTCGTCGCGCGCTGGCTGCTGGTCGGCTTCATCCACGGCGTCATGAATACCGACAACAGCTCCATCTCCGGCGAGACCATCGATTACGGACCCTGCGCCTTCATGGACGCCTACAACCCTTCGCAGGTGTTCTCCTCGATCGACGAGATGGGCCGCTACGCCTATGCCAACCAGCCGCGTATCGCGCTGTGGAATCTGACGCGCCTCGCCGAATGCCTGCTGCCGCTGTTCTCCGACGAGCAGGAGAAGGCGGTCGCGGAGGCCCAGGACATCCTCGGCGCGTTCTCAGACCAGTTCAGCGCGGCTTATCAAGCCGGCCTGCGCAAAAAGGTCGGCCTGTTCACGGAGCGCGACGGCGACGAGGCGCTGATCCAGGACCTGCTCGACGCCATGGCCAAGAACCAGGCCGACTTCACCCTCACCTTCCGCAAGCTCGGCGACGCCGCCGTCGATGACACTGCGGATGCGCGCGCGCAGTTCATGCAGCCCGCGGCCTTCGACGAGTGGGCCGGCCGCTGGCGCGCACGCATCGCGCTGGAGCCGCAGAGCGCGGCCGAGCGGCAGGCGGCCATGCACGCCGTCAATCCCATGTTCATCCCGCGCAACCACCGCGTCGAGGCCGTGATCCAGGCCGCCGTCAACGACGACAATTACGCGCCATTCGAGGAATTAGTGAAGGTGCTGGCGAAACCGTTCGACGACCAGCCGGATTACGCCGCCTATGCCGATCCACCGCTGCCGGACCAGCGGGTGTTGCAGACGTTCTGCGGGACCTAACCAAACATTCAACGCGTAGGGTGGATTAGCCGAAGGCGTAATCCACCACTTCCTTCGACGGCGGAGGCAAAGAGGTGGATTACGCTTCGCTCATCCACCCTACAGATTGGCGCGGCTATCACGTCCGCTCTCCGAACTCGCCGATGAACTGAGTGTCTCCGCCCCAATCCTCCGGAAGCACGAACATCGCGGTGAATGACGAATACGGCCAGTCGCAGACTCGCGACACATGCCCGTGCTTGACGGGATTGTAATAACAATACTCGACGTGGCGGGCGTAGTCGGCCTCGTCCCGGATCAGGTGCTCCCAGAACCGTCGCTGCCATATGCCGCGTTCATTCCGTGAGAAACGGACAGCGCTCAGCCGCTCGGTCACCGGGAGTGCTTTGGCGAAACGAGAGTTGATCAAGCGCCAGCGCACCGAAAAATCGGCGTCGCCCGACGGCAGCTTCCAGATTGCGCGGAGATGGTCCGGCAGAACCACGAAAGCATCGATTGCGAAGGGGTGGCTCTGTCGCGTTGCGGCGACCGTGTCTCGTAGGCTCTCAATCTGGTCGGTCAAAAGAGCTTTCCGCCGATCGAGCAGGTTCACGGTAAAGAACCAGCATCCTCCCGGGACGAATGCGCGGCGGTAGTCGGACATCGCCCACCGATAGCACAACTTGAAGTTGGCTCACTGTGGTGGATTACGCCTTCGGCTAATCCACCCTACGAAGCGTAGCACTGTGGACGCAGGAACCGCTGTCATCAAACTGAAACACACGCCCTCTAACCGCCTGTCAGGGTCGTCTTGCCGGAAGCGCCCATCCTCCAACCGTCCCGACAAAGCGCGCCATGCCCTTCAAATTCATCCACATCACCGACACGCATCTGGCGAACCCCGGCTTGAAGCTCTACGGCCTCGACCCGCGCGCCCGGCTGGACGCTGCGATTGCCGACATCAACAAGCATCAGTCCGACGCGGCGTTCGCGGTCGTGACCGGCGACCTCACGCATTGGGGCGAGCCGGAGTCCTACGCCAATTTCGCCGACGCGATGGCCGCGCTGAAGATTCCGTACATCGCGATGGTCGGCAATCACGACAAGCGCGTGACCTGCCTCGACGCGCTCAAGGCCGCGCCGCGCGATTCAAACGGCTTCGTGCAGGGCACGCGCACCACCGAGCACGGCCTGTTCGTCTTCCTCGACACGCTGGACGAGACCAGCCACGCCGGCGAGATGTGCGCCAAGCGCTTCGACTGGCTCGCGAAGACGCTCGCGGCTGCGCCTGCCGACCAGCCGTTCGTCGTGTTCATGCATCACCCGCCCTTCCCGATCGGCGTCCATGCGATGGACGAGATCGGGCTGAAGCAGAGCGCTGAGTTCGCCGAGGTGATCGCGCCCTATCGCGCCCGCATCCGCCATCTGTTCTTCGGCCATGTACACCGTCCCATCTTCGGCAGCTACGGCAAGATCCCGTTCTCGACCTTGCGCGGCACCAACCACCAGGTCTGGTTCGAGCTCGACGCGAACGCGCCGCATCTGGCCAGCCACGAGCCGCCGGCCTATGGCGTCGTGCTGATCGACGACGAGAATCTCGTCGTGCACAGCCACGACTTCCTCGACGAAAGTCTGCGCTTCCCGTTCGAACCACCCGTGGGAACGGACGGCCGCGACTATGCGCTCAATTTCCCGGCGCGGTGAGATGAGCCTCGCCGAACCCGCGGCTCTTCCGGTCGCGACCTCGGCGGCGCCGCGCCTGGACGTCCTGAAGCGCCTCGGCATGCGCTTCAAAGCTTCGCTGCCCGCCTATCTCCTGTTGCTGCCCTCGCTGGTCTTCCTCGCGCTGTTCACCTATGGCGCGATGGGCCGCGTGCTCGTCGATGCGCTCTACCAGCGCGCCACGCCGAAGGCGCCGGTCCGCTTCGTCGGTCTCGACAACGTCGCAGCGGTGCTGGCCGACCCCGCTTTCTCCGGCGCGGTCGTCAACAATCTCGTCTATGCCGTGGGCACCGCGGTCCCCAGCATCGGCCTCGCGCTCTTGTTCGCGCTGGCGCTGTCGCGCACCAACGCCGTGAGCAGCGCGCTGCGCGCGGCGCTGTTCCTGCCGGTGCTGATCCCCATGGTCGCGGCCTCCGCGCTGTTCATGTTCATCTTCCTGCCCAATGTCGGCCTGCTCGACTACTACATTGGCCGCTTGCTTCCGGTGCTGCCGAACTGGCTCGGCGACCCCGATATCGCGCTTTACGCGATCATGGTCATCACGATCTGGAAGAACGCGGGCTATTACATGCTGTTCTTCCTCGCCGGCCTCCAGGCCGTGCCCGAGGACGTCATGGAGGCCGCACATCTCGACGGCGCCGGGCCTTACATGCGCCTGCGCCACATCATCCTGCCGGAGCTCAAGCCTACCTTCCTGTTCGTCATCGTGATCGCCACGCTCAACGCGGTGACGCAGGTCGACCACGTCTTCGTCATGACCCAGGGCGGACCGTCGAACTCGACCAACCTCGTGCTGTTCTACATCTACCAGCAGGCGGTCGAGCATTACGACGTCGGCAAGGCCTCGGCCGCGACGCTGCTGACTCTCGCCGCACTGATGGGCCTCACCGCGCTCTCCTTCCGCACCATGGCCAACCGCGAGGGCGGGCCATGAAGCCGTTCGACCGCCTGTTCAGGGACGCCCCGCTCGCCACAAGGGGCGAGATCACGCCCAAGCTCGGCTTCCTGCTGACCGTGCTGCTCGCGATCGTCTGGCTCATCCCGTTCCTGTGGATGGTCGTGGCGACGCTGCGCCCGGCCTCCGACGGCATCAACGCCATGGCCGAGTTGATGCCGAGCCTGAAGCCGACGCTCGACAATGTCAGGGATGCCTGGGAGATCGGCGATTTCCCGCGCTACACGCTCAACACCACGATCATCTGCGCCGGCATTCTGCTGGTGCAGTTCGCCACGATCACGCTGGCGGGCTTTGCCTTTGCGCGCCTCGCCTTCGTCGGCAAGACGCTGATCTTCTATCTGTTCCTGATGCAGCTGATGCTGGTGCCGGTGCTGCTGATCGTACCGAACCTGTCGCTGGTGGCGCAGCTCGGCCTCTACGACACGCTCACCGGCGTGATGATGCCGTTCTTCGCCTCCGCCTTTGGCACCTTCCTGATGCGGCAGGCGTTCGAAGCCATTCCGACCGAGCTGGAAGACGCCGCCCTGATCGACGGCGCCAGCCTGTTCCAGCGCATTCGCCACATCTACGTGCCGCTGTCGGTGCCGAGCTTCTCGGCCTTCGCCATCATCTCCGTGACCAGCCACTGGAACGACTTCCTGTGGCCGCTGATGGTGATCAACTCGCCGGACAAGCGGCCGCTCACGGTCGGGCTCTCGGTCTTCACCAAGACCGCGGAGGGCACGCAAGCGTGGGGCACCATCGCCGCCGGCACGCTGATGGTGATCGCGCCGCTGCTCATCACCTTCCTGATCTTCCAGAAGCGCTTCATCAGCTCTTTCGTCACCTCAGGCATCAAATAGGAGATTCTTCGATGCTGTTTTCCCGCAGGCTCATGCTGGGCCTCGCCATCGCAGGTACCATGGCAGGCGCCCTCGCCTTTCCGGCTCTCGCCGGCGAAGGTCCGACCGAGATCGATTTGTTCTTCCCCGTCCCCGTCGACGGCAAGCTCGCCCGCGACATGGGCACCTTGATCAAGGAGTTCAACGAGACCCATCCGGACGTCAAGGCAACCGCGGTCTACACCGGCTCCTATGACGACACGCTGATCAAGACGCGCGCCGCGATCAAGGCCGGCAAGCCGCCGTCCGCCGTGATCATGTCGGCCAACTTCCTGCTCGACATGCAGATCGAGAACGAGCTCACCGATCTCGATGCCCTGATCAAGGCCGACGGCACCACCAAGGAGCAGTTCCTCGGCCAGTTCTTCCCCGCGCTGCAGGGCAACGCGGTGATCAACCGCTCGGTCTACGGCGTGCCGTTCCACAATTCGACGCCGCTGCTCTACATCAACGCCGACAAGGCCAAGGAAGCCGGCCTCGATCCGAGCAAGCCGCCGCAGACCTGGGCCGAGCTCACCGACTGGGCCAAGAAGCTCACCAAGCGCGAGGGCGACAAGGTGCCCCAGTGGGGCGTCGCGATCCCCTGCGCCTACGACTATTGCGGCTGGATGATGGAAACGCTCACCATGAGCAATGGCGGGCGCTACTACAACGAGGAGTTCGGCGGCGAGGTCTATTACGACACGCCCTCGATGCTGGGCGCACTGACCTGGTGGAACGACCTTGTCACCAAGCACAAGGTCCATGCGCCCGGCGCCACGCCCGGCCCTGCCGTCAGCACCTCCTTCATCTCAGGCAATGCTGCGATGATGATGCTGTCGACGGGCTCGCTCACTTACGTGCGCGACAACGCCAAGTTCAACTACAAGGTCGCCTTCATCCCGCGCAACGTCCGCAACGCCGTGCCGATCGGCGGCGCCTCGCTGATCGTTCCGGCCGGGCTCGAGGCCGACAAGCAGAAGGCCGCCTGGACGCTGATCAAGTGGATGACCTCGCCCGAGAAGAGCGGCTGGTGGAGCCGCGCCACCGGTTATTTCGCGCCCAACATGGCCGCCTACAAGACGCCTGAGATGGTCGACTTCCTGAGCAAGAACCCGGACGCCAAGACCGCCGTCGAGCAGCTCGATGTCGCAAAGCCCTGGTTTGCGACCTACAAGACCGTCCCGGTGCGCAAGACGCTGGAGGACGAGGTGATGCTGGTCCTCAACGGCAAGAAGCAGCCGAAGGAGGCCCTCGCCGCCGCCCAGAAGGCCGCGGATGAGACGCTGAAGCCGTACAATGCGGAGACGTCGCTGAAGCTGCCGTAAGGATCGCTGCATCGCCAACGACCATCGGCGCTCCGTCATGCGGGGCGCCGATTTCGTTTTAGGCGGTCGCCCGTATTAACCCCCCGTCCACCATCCGGCGGCCCGCACCGCCGGTAACCATCGCAATTAACAGACCCTCAACGCACCCCCGACAAATCTATCAATGTTTCTGGAGATTTCGCCGTGGATCTGTTGGTTTTCGAGTTCCTGGGATTGGCATTGGTCGCCATGTGCGTGGTCGTGGTGGCGTTGCCCTGTGCCCGCAAATCCTCGCACCGGGTCCGCTACGAATAGGATTTTCGTCGGAAAAAGCGATTCCGACCCAAATGCAAGGCTCGAATTCGCATCGAGCCCCTTGACATCACAGCGCTTTCGGCAGAACGGCTGATATCAAGTGTCATGGGCCGTTCATGGATTTGATTACCACCACCGCTGACCTCGCGGCTGCCTGCAGCCGGCTGGCCAAGCACCCCGTCATTACCGTCGATACCGAGTTCCTGCGCGAGACCACCTACTACCCGCTGCTATGCGTGGTGCAGATGGCCAGCGCCGAGGAAGCCGTCGTCGTCGATACCCTGGCCGAGGGGATCGACCTCAAGCCGTTCTTCGAGCTGATGGCCAACGAGGCCGTGCTGAAGGTCTTCCACGCCGCCCGTCAGGACATCGAGATCATCTGGCACCAGGCCAACATCATCCCGCATCCGGTGTTCGACACCCAGGTTGCCGCGATGGTGCTGGGGTACGGCGACAGCATCGCCTACGACGCGCTGGTCGAGAAAGTCACCGGCCACCGCCCCGACAAGACCCACCGCTTCACCGACTGGTCGCGCCGGCCGCTGACCAAGGAGCAGATGCATTACGCCGTGTCCGACGTCACGCATTTGCGCGACGTGTTCGCAGCGCTCGATGCCGACCTCAAGAAGCGCCGCCGCAGCGAATGGGTCTCCATCGAGATGGAGGTCCTGACCTCGCCCCGGACCTACGACTTCCACCCCGAGCGCGCCTGGGAGCGGCTGAAGACGCGCGTGCGCAAGCCGAAGGATCTCGCGGTCCTGATGGAGGTCGCCGCCTGGCGCGAGCAGGAGGCGCAGAGCCGCGACGTGCCGCGCGGCCGCGTGCTGCGCGACGAGGCCGTCAGCGATATCGCGACCCACGCGCCGAACACGCTCGAGAAGCTCGCCCATCTGCGCTCGGTGCCGAAGGGTTTTGAGAAATCCAAATGGGGCGCGGACATCGTCGCCGCGGTCGAGCGCGGGCTGGCGCGGGATTTTTCGACGCTGCCGAAGCTGGAGAAGCCGCGCAACAACAACAATGGCGCCGCCATCGTCGAGCTCTTGAAGGTGCTGCTGCGCATGACCGCGGAGCGGCATGCGGTCGCCAGCAAGGTGATTGCCACCGTCGACGATCTCGAAGAGATCGCAGCCGACGACGAAGCCGACGTCCCCGCCTTGCGCGGCTGGCGCCGCGAGCTGTTCGGCGATGCCGCCTTGAAGCTCAAGCGCGGCGAGCTGGCGCTGGCGATCGAGAAGGGCCGCGTGATCGGGGTGCAGCGGGCGTAAGGCTGCCGCCAGCTATCAACGCGGCATAATTCAGACCGTCATCCCCGCGCAACGGCGAAGCCGTTGTCTGCAAAGGCGTGCGATGCAAAGCATCGCACGGGGATCCTCGAAGGATGAGCGGCCACACTGCGAGCCAGCCGGGCCGTCGCCCTTCGAGGGCCGCTGAAGAAGCGGCCACCTCAGGGTGACGGTGTTAGATTGAGCGCCCAGACAAGAGCCTACGCCGGCGTCAGCTTCGCCACTTCCGCCTTCATGTCATTCAGCACGCCCGAAATGGCGGCGACGAGGTCGTCGATCTGCGCCTTGGTGACGATCAGCGGCGGGCAGATGGCGATGGCGTCCAGCATGTTGCGCGAGATCACGCCGCGCTCCTGGAGCATGCGGCTGGCGATGCCACCGACTGCGCCCGGCGTCGCCGCTGCGGTCTTGCGCCCCTTGTCGAGCACGAGCTCGATTGCCGCGATCATGCCGACGCCGCGGACCTCGCCGACCAGCGGATGGCTGGTGAGCTCGCGCAGTCTGCCCTGCATGTAGGCGCCGAGCTCGGCGGCATGCGCGACCAGGCCGCGCTCCTCGATGATCTTGAGGTTTTCCAGCGCAACCGCCGATCCGACCGGATGACCGCCCGCGGTGAAGCCGTGGCCGAGCACGCCGATCTTGTTGCTCTCGTCCGCGATCGGCTCGAACATGCGATCGTTCATGATGATGGCCGAGAACGGGAAATAGCTCGAGGTGATCTGCTTGGAAACCACGAGCACGTCAGGCTTGATGCCGTAGGTCTCGCAGCCGAACATCTTGCCGGTCCGGCCGAAGCCGCAGATCACCTCGTCGGCGACGAGCAGGATGTCGTACTTGTTCAGGACCGCCTGGATCTTGTCCCAATAGGTCGCCGGCGGCACGATGACGCCGCCCGCGCCCATCACCGGCTCGCCGAAGAACGCCGCGATCGTATCGGGACCCTCCTTCTGGATCAGCGCGTCGAGCTCCTCGGCCCGGCGCGTCGCAAACGCTTCCTCGGTCTCGCCGGGGGCGCCGTCCTTGTAGAAATGCGGCGAGCCCGTGTGCAGGATGTTCGGCAGCGGCAGATCGAACGAGCGGTGGTTGTTCGGCAGGCCGGTGAGGCTCGCCGAGGCAATGGTGACGCCGTGATAGGCGCGCATCCGGCTGATCACCTTCTTGCGCTGGGGCTGGCCGAGCGCGTTGGAGCGATAGGCGATCAGCTTGAGGACGGTGTCGTTGGCTTCCGAGCCGGAATTGGTGAAGAATACCTTGCTCATCGGCACAGGCGCGAGCGCGACCAGTTTCTCGGCAAGGTCGATCGAGGGCCCGTGCGATTTGGCGGAGAACGTGTGATAGAACGGCAGCGCCAGCATCTGCTTGTGTGCAGCCTCGACCAGCCGCCTCTCGTTGAAGCCGAGCCCGACGCTCCACAGGCCGGCCATCGCCTCGAAATAGCGCTTGCCCGACGCATCGAAGACGTAGGGACCCTCGCCGCGCTCGATCACCAGGGGACCGGCCTGCTGATGGGTGCGCGCATTGGTGTAGGGATGGAGCTGATAGGCCACATCCCGGGCCTCTTGCGAATTGGGCAGCATGGACATTTGCGAGGATCCTTGAAAGCGTCACGTCGCAGGCACAGCCGGCGTCATCACTCGATGATCAAGTACCTTGGCTATTGCGACAGCGCAGAACTTGCAACGCCAATTCGTCGGCAGCAAGCGCTCAGCAGCGATGCACAAAGATGCACGCGAAAAAACTGCACGTGACATTGCCGCACGTGACAAAGCCGCACGTGACAAATCCGCTCATGGCGAAGCAACACACGTGGAGCAGCTCTCATGCCGCGTCGTCGTCATGCCCGTCGTCAGTGCCGGCGGCGGCTTCCCTCACCTCCACCAGCGCCATCGAGAGCAGATAGACCGTCGTCGGCAAACCAAGCCCGCGCGCCCTCTCGGCCGCACGCGACAGATCGCTCGCCAGCTCCTTGAGCTCGTCTCCCCGTGACAATCTCTCACCCCATCCGCCGGTCGCGGCCGCCTACACCGCAACGGCGCCGCTGGTTCTGATCAGTTCGGCGCTGGACTGGATTGTAGCAAAATTCCCGATGACATTCACTACTGCATGCTTATAGGCGGCGGCATCGCCCGTACCCGGCTGCCGGCAAGCCGCGGCGTCAGCGACGACCTGGTAGCGATGGCTGCGGTGAAACCCATCAACGGCGGTGGCCAGGATGGTCTCGTCCAGGGAAAAACCGATCAGAATGCAGCGCACAGTGCGGATATTGGACATGTAGTCCACAAACCGCGACGAGCTGTAGGCCGACGGCAGCGGATGGTCGAACGTCATTTCTCCCGGCCGCGGCTTGGTCTCCGCGATCCAATCGGTCAACCTCGATGCCGGATTGAACCACGCCGCCTGTGCGATGCGCTTCAGATGCATCACCGGCCAGAGATTGCCCCGCCACAAGGTCAGGAGTTGCAGGCAGCGCGCAGTGACGGCGTCGCCGTCGAGGACGACGTGGCGGCGCCCAGGGGTCAGATATTCGACCTGGAGATCCGCGCAGACCAGGATCGGCGGATCTTCGTGAATGGAAGCCAGCATTGTCTTGCGCAGAGCTGCACCAGTTTCAACGGTCGGCGAGCGCGAGATCCCGCAGCGGTGAGGTCACCGCCCGCCCCGCCGAAGCGTCGAGCACGCCCGGCCGGTCCCAATCGCCTTCGGGGCGGATGATCACGTAGGGATCGCTGTCCAGCGTGATCGCGTCCGGGCCCGGCTCGATCTCCAGCAGCATTTCCGTGTAGGAAAAATCCGAGAACGTGACCTTGCGATTGTGGCCGAGCGGCTTGGCGCCGAAATGGGCCCAGAAATCGACCAGCCTGTCCTGCGCCTGGCCGTAGATCTTGCGAAAACCCTTGCGCTTCACATAGTCGACGCTGGCCTGCACCAGCTTGAACGAGACGCGCGAGCGCCGGTATTGGTGGCGGACCGCGAGCCGCTCCACCTTGGCGAAATCGCCGAAGAAGCGCACCCGCAGGCAGCCTGCGGGCTCGTTGCCGACGAAGCCGATGAAATGGGCCGCGACCATGTCGTTGCCGTCGAACTCCTCCTCGAACGGACAATCCTGCTCGGCGAGATAGACCGCCGAGCGAATGGCGGTGACCAGCATGAGATCGCTTGGATCGCGCGCAAGGCGGATGGTGATGGCGCGGGAACAGGGCTTGGCGACGGGAATCCTAGTACCGTGCATCTGCAAAACTCCTTGCTTGGATGATCGCGCCTGGCATCCGCATCGGCTGCCGATGCCAGGGCCGCTCGTAGCACCAGAGGTCGGGCTGGAAGCTCGGGACCGGCGCAAAGCCGGTCGCCTTCATGATGTCGCGTCCGGCCACCGTTGACGGCTGCGCATAGCAATCGGCGCTGCGAAACCTTAGCTGTCGCAGATGTGCTGCAGCCTTGCCGAGACCGGCGATACCGCGTCCCGTCGCCGCGATCGCCCAGATGTAGATGGCAGCGACCTCTTCGTTCGCGGAAGCGAGATAGCGCGTCTCGGGCGCGGCGAGGCAGATCTCGTCGAGCAGCAGCGCATCGTGCCCGCGGTCATTGAGAAACAGGAAAGCCATGCCGCCGACGAGATCGCCTTTCCGGCGGAACGTCAGGATGCTCTGGGGATCGAACGTGAAGTAATGCGCAAGTTCGGCTGTCCCGATCCGCACGCCCGGCACCAGCCGGTGCGCCATCTGCGAAAGCGGTGCAATTTCGGACAATTGCGCGCAGCGGACATCCACATCCGGGCTCAGCGGCAAGGCATCGAAATCATGCCTTGCGGCAAACGAGCCCCTTTCCATAGCCATATCGCGCCTCTATCGTCCGGGCTTACGTGCCCCGCTATGCCGACGAGCTTAGCGGCTGGGGATCAGGAGTATGCAGCAGTTATTGCACCGGGGTGCTGCTATGATGCAGCACCGTGAAGAAGCCCTGGGCGCGTCCTGGGACGATTTGAAACTGTTTTTAGCGTGCGCAAAATATAAAAGTTTTCGCAACGCCGCTGAGGAACTCGGGCTCACCTCCACGACGCTGATGCGCCGGATCGACCGGCTCGAAGAGAGCATCGGCTGCAAGCTGTTCCTGCGCGACCAGAGCGGGCTCACGCTCAGCGATGAAGGCACCGCGATGATCGCCGACGTTGCGCATATGGAGCGTCATGCCTTCAACGTCTTCCGGCGCGCCTCGCGGTCGTCGAACGACACCTCAGGCACAGTGCGCGTCGCGGTGACGGAAGGCCCGGGCAATTTCTGGATCCTGCCGCGATTGATCGACTTCCAGAAGACCTACCGCAAGATCACCGTCGATCTGCGCTGCGCGATGGAGCAGACCGACGTCGCACGGCTTGAATCGGACATCGCGATCCAGCTCGAGCCGCCGACCAATCCGGATCTGATCGTCGCCAAGCTCGGGCGTCTGCACATCTATCCCTTCGTCTCCAAGGAGTACGAAAATCTCTACGGCGTGCCGGCGACGCTGGCCGACCTGAAGAACCACCGCATCATCAAGCAGAGCGCGCCGCAGGTCGACGACGGCGCCTACGCGCGCGTGCTCGGACTGAAGTCGCTCGAGGGCATCGTCGGGATCAAGACCAACTCCTCGGTCGGCGTGCTCTATGCCGTCGAGCGCGGCGCCGGCATCGGCTTTCTGCCGACGGTCTCGATCGCGCTCGGCGCGCCGCTGATCGCCGTCGATCTCGGCGTCAGCCACCACGCCGATCTCTGGCTCACCTATCACCGGGAATTCCGCACCTCCGAGCGCCACAAGATTGTGGTCGACTGGCTGAAGAAGATCTTCGATGCCAAGACCTATCCCTGCTTCCGCGACGAGTTCATCCATCCGAACGCGCTGGTGCCGATGATGACGGCGGCGCGCGAGGGTTTTGGATTGACGGGATATGTCGCGGCGACGCCGACCTAGGAGGCTGCGCCTACCAGCGATATTCGAACCCGACCGTGCCCTGGTGCGAGGTCAGTTCGTTGCGGAACTTGCCGTCGTAATTGACGTAGAGCCGCGCGACGCTGGTCAGGCTGAGCGAAGCCGAGGCACCGGCATCCACGCCGTAACGGCTCTCGCCGATGCCGGGAACGACGATGTTCTGGGCGCCGAGGCTGACCTGGACCGATCCCAGATCCTGGTGGAAATTGTCGACGAACTTGCCGTAGCCGGACAGGTCCAGGATCTTCTGGTCGATGATGAAGTAGCGGCCGATCTCGGCCCCGATCATGATGCGTGCGCGTGAGAGCGCCGTCGAACCAACGTTGAGCGGGTCGAGGCCGCCGGCCTCCTGGAACGCCGCGCTGGTGGCGCGCACATATTCCAGTGCGCCCTTGGGCACGATGCGCATCTGGTCCTTGGTCCAGTAATAGCTGATCTCGGTCAGCGCGCCATCGACCGCGGCGCGATAGCCCGCGGTCGCAAGGCCAAGGCCGGTGTCGCGGCTGGAACGGACCTTGCCGAAACCGTGCACCACGGCAAAGGCCCAGGTCCATGGCCCCTTGTCGACCGAGCCGTTGAAGCCGATTTGCGTCAGGTCGAGCGTGGCCGACTGCAGCGCCAGCGGCACGTCGATGTCGGTGTGGCTCTGGTCGACCGAGAAGCCGAGATTGACGCCCGGGGCCACGCGCGCGCCGAAGCCTGCGACGCCGCCAACCGTCTTGCGCCTGTCGCCGACGAAGTCGCCTTGCGCATCGGTCCGGACTGAGATGCCGTAGCCCTCGAACCAGGTGCGGTAGCGCGGTTCTTCGGTGCTGGCGGACGCGCCGCCGCCACCGGGATTGGACCGGAACGCCCGGTCGAAACCGTTCGATGCCCGGTTGCCGAGCCGCTCCAGGAAATTCGAGCCGAGATCGAGCGCGGCGTTGCCGGCCGACGGGGACGGGATCGGGGTGGGCGACGGCGTGGGCGTCGGGGTCGGCGTAGGCGTCGGGCTTTGCGCGAAGACTGGCGACGTGGCCGACATCACGACGATCGCAAACGCCGTCGCGATCGCTGCCGCGACCCTGCGGACGCGGTCCAGCCCGATCGTCTGCCGTGTCCCGGAGGGCTGCGATGTGCAGCACATGACGACAAATCCCGAAGCAAATGGCGGCGCGCAAAAATGCAACACGCGCGGCGCACGCATGTCGCGATTTGTGCCGAACTGCCACGGAGGGTCAACCGCTTAGCCCGCGGTGACCGAGGCTATTGCCCTCGATTGTGGTTCCGCGGCCACAGGTCGGAAATTGCAGAACGGCACAATCCGCCCGTCTTGAAATTTACGCGCAGCTTGCTAACGGGCGATTTTCATGTTGCAATGTTGGACACAATCGGAATTGGCCGCTCTGCTGTGCGTTTCGCGACATTGAGATTCAAGACTCGAACAGACTCCCGGAAGCCCGTTTGTGGCGTGGCACGCGAAAAGCGGCCGCGTCTTTTTTATATCTAGTGGAGGAGACTAGCGATGCCGCAAAAGGGCACCGTCAAATGGTTCAACCCGACCAAGGGCTATGGGTTCATCAAGCCGAACGGCAGCGACAAGGACGTGTTCGTCCACATCTCCGCCGTCGAGCGTGCCGGACTCTCGACCCTCAACGAGAACCAGGTGGTTGAATACGACCTCGTGGAGAACCGCGGCAAAGCATCCGCGGAGAACCTCAAGGTCTCCTGATATCTCTCGAGCCAAAGCGCGAGAGATCATGACGTTGCCCCCGGCTCTGCCGGGGGATTTTGTTTGTATTGGACGACATAATACCGAAGAGCAGTTGCCTGGAGCTAAGACTATCGCCACCAAGCGGCCATCGATAACGACTGACGAATACTTGCGTCCAGATTCTGCGCGCGATACCGCGCGCATTGATATCGGGGTGCAAACTGCCTTCGATGTTTTCGGCTCGGAACTTTCAGACGAGACGTTCGCGGGTGTATTCGATCAGCCCCGCCCGATCGACAAACCGGTGGATGAGCTATTCCGCGGCGCCTGAGTCCAGCAGGCCCTGCCTAGCGCACCACCGGCGCAACCAGAAAATTCTCCGACGCCGCGCTCCCCGCCGTCTTGCACACATCACCCTCGATCCGGACCTTGCCGGTCGCGAGCAGACGTAGCGCTTCCGGATAGATGCGGTGCTCGACCTCGAGGATGCGCTCCGACAGCGTATCGCCCGTGTCGTGGTCGCCGACGGGAACCGCGCCCTGCATCACGATCGGGCCGGCATCGGTCTCGGGGATGACGAAGTGCACCGTAGCGCCGGACAGCTTGACGCCGGCGCGCAAGGCTTGGCCGTGCGGGTCGAGACCGGGGAAGGACGGCAGCAGCGAGGGATGGATGTTGAGCATCCGCCCGTACCATGCCCTGGTGAACTCGGCCGTGAACAGGCGCATGAAGCCGCCCAGACAAATCAGCTCGATGCCGTGCTGGTCGAGCGCCGCCTGCAGCACCTTCTCGAAACCGGCGCGGTCCTTGCCGAACGGCTTGCTCTCGATCACCAGCGTGTTCACGCCGCTTGCCTTGGCCCGTTCAAGGCCGAGCGCATCGGCCTTGTTCGAGATGACGAGCGAAATCTCCGCCGGGAAATCCGCCGCGCTTGCGGCCCTGATCAGCGCGGACATGTTGGAGCCGCGGCCGGAGATCAGGATGGCGACGCGGCGCTTCATCACAGCGCCAGTCATTACAGTGCCATGTCGAGATGGCCGTTATAGACGACGCGGTGCTCGCCCTCGGCCGGGATCACGGTGCCGAGCTGCGCCACGGTCTCACCGGCGTCGGTGAAGACCTGCATGACCTCGTCGACCTTGTCGGGCTCGACGATCGCGATCATGCCGATGCCGCAGTTGAAGGTGCGCAGCATCTCCAGCTCGGCGATGCCGGCCTGCGCGGCCAGCCATTTGAACACCGGCAGCACCGGCAGGCGGGCCAGATCGATGCCGACACCGAGGTTGTTCGGCAGCACGCGCGGAATGTTGTCGGTGAAGCCGCCGCCGGTGATGTGGGCGAGCCCCTTCACCGCGCCGGTCTCGCGGATCGCGCGCAGGCAGGATTTGACGTAAAGTTTCGTCGGCGTCAGCAGCGCGCCGCCAAGGGTCATGACCGGGGCGAACGGCGCCGGCGCCTCGAAGCCGAGGCCCGATTGTTCCACGATCTTGCGCACCAGCGAGAAGCCGTTGGAATGCACCCCCGACGAGGCGAGGCCAATCACGGCGTCGCCGGCCGCGATGTCCTTGCGCGGCAGCAGCGTGCCCCGCTCCGCAGCACCGACGGCAAAGCCGCCGAGGTCGTAGTCGCCGTCCTTGTACAGGCCGGGCATCTCGGCGGTCTCGCCGCCGATCAGGGCGCAGCCGGATTCGCGGCAGCCCTCCGCGACGCCTGCGACGATCGAGGCCGTCGCCTCCGGATCGAGCTTGCCGCACGCGAAATAGTCCAGGAAGAACAGCGGCTCGGCGCCCTGCACCACGAGGTCGTTGACGCTCATGGCGACGAGATCGATGCCGATCCCGCCATGCAGCCCGGTCTCGATCGCGATCTTGACCTTGGTGCCGACGCCGTCGGTCGCGGCCACGAGGACCGGATCCTTGAAACCGGCCGCCTTGAGGTCGAACAGGCCGCCGAAACCGCCGATCTCGGCGTCGGCGCCCGGCCGTGCGGTGGCGCGCACCATCGGCTTGATCAGGTCGACCAGGCGGTTGCCCGCATCGATATCGACGCCTGAATCGGCGTAAGTGAGGCCGTTTTTGCGGTCGGTCATGCCCGATTTCCAGTGGGTTCGCGGCTGGTTACGTCGAATTCCGGGGACGCGCAATGGCTCGCATGGCGCACCGCCGTATACTATGTAGAGATATCAACCGGTTCAGCCTCCCGAGAGGCCGGATTCGAGGTCAGACCGGGTGCCGGGAAGCGCTTTCGTGAGTATTCCGAATATCATTACCCTGGGCCGCATCATGCTGGTCCCGATCATCGTCTGGGCCATCGTGTCGAGCCAAATGGAGGTCGCGTTCGCCGTCTTCCTGATCGCCGGTATCAGCGACGCCGTGGACGGCTTCCTGGCCAAGCGCTTCAACATGACGAGCGAGCTCGGCGCCCTGCTCGACCCGCTCGCGGACAAGGCGCTGCTGGTCTCGATCTACATGGCGCTGGGCATCTGGGGCGCAATTCCGCGCTGGATCGTGATCCTGGTGGTCTCGCGCGACATCATGATCGTCGCCGCCGTGATCGTGTCCTGGCTGTTCGACCGGCCCGTTGAGATGAAGCCGTCGAAAGTGTCCAAGCTCAACACCGTGGCACAGGTGGCGTTCGCGGCGCTCGTGCTGGCAGCGCTTGCCTTCGGCTTCAAGCCGGCCCCTTATGATATCATCCTGATGGGCCTCGTCACGGTCTTCACACTCTCCTCCGTGTCGCTCTATCTGGTCGAGTGGCTGCGGCACATGAGCACGATCGAGGCCAAGTAGCACGATCGAGGCCAAGTAGCACGATCGAGGCCAAATGAGAGGCGATGCGGCCCCGTAAAAGGCCAACTCCCGCTCGATACGTCCGACCTCTTCGAATGACGCCGGCGCGCCGGCATGGAGCAAAGCAAGCGTGCCAGGCCGCGTTCACCCCCGACAATTGGCGTTTTCGCTTCCGCATGCGGAGAGCCTCAGCCGGGACAATTTCCTCGAAGGCCCCGCCAATGCGGCCGGTCTCGGCCTGATCGACAGCTGGCCGGAATGGCCGAACCGGATCATGTGGCTGGCCGGTCCCGAAGGAAGCGGCAAGAGCCATCTCGCCGCGATCTGGGCCGAGGCATCAGGGGCCCGCTCCACCACGGCCAATGCGCTGAGCGCCGCGGGGGTCCCGGGCGCGCTCGCCACCGGCGCGCTGGTGGTCGAGGATCTCAAGGCCAGGGAATTTGACGAACGCGCCCTCTTCCACCTGATGAACCTCGCCCGCGAGGATGGCGCCTACGTCCTGTTCACCGGACGCGAGGTGCCGGCCTCGCTGGAGATCGAGCTTCGCGACCTGCGCTCGCGTCTGCGCGCCGTTCCAGTGGTCGCGTTGCTACCGCCCGACGACCAGCTGTTCCGCGGCCTGATCGTCAAATTCTGCGCCGACCGCCAGCTCACCGTGGACGAGAGCGTGGTCGGCTACCTCGCCACCCGCCTGGAGCGGTCCTCGGCCGCCGCCCGCCAGGCCGTGGAACTGCTCGACAGCGAAGCCCTCAGGCTCGGCCGCCCGGTCACCCGGGCGCTGGCCGCCGAGCTGCTCCGCGACGCCTGATCGGCCTCCGTGGCCGCCTCCAGACCCACGCCAAGCCCGCTTGACGCGGCGAACCGGCGGAACATCAATGTCATCGAAACGTCATCGCTCTAACACATGCTCCGGCCGGTTTTGCGCATAAGTCGCAAATTGGGGCGAACTGGATGGACCGACTTCTGATGGACTCTGCGCAAGCTGTTGAAACTAAAGAAAAAGCCCCAGAGACCGAGAGCCTGCCGGCGATCGCATCGAGTCCCGAGCGATTCATCAACCGCGAGCTCTCCTGGCTGCATTTCAACCGCCGCGTCCTGGAGGAATCGGTCAATCCCAGCCACCCCATGCTGGAGCGGGTGCGATTCCTGTCGATTTCGGCGAATAACCTCGACGAGTTCTTCATGGTCCGCGTCGCCGGCATCAAGGCCCAGGTGCGTGAGGGCATTGCCGAACGCAGCCCCGACGGCCTGACGCCATCCGAGCAACTCGCGCTGATCAACCGCACCGTCTCCGAGCTCGCCTCCGACCAGCAGGCGATCTGGCGCGACCTGCGCGGCACGCTGGCCGATGTCGGCATCGTGCTCGTCGAGGGCAAGGAGGTCACCAAGGCGGAACGGACCTGGATCGAGGACTACTTCCTCAGCAACGTATTCCCGCTGCTGACCCCGCTGGCGATCGACCCGGCCCACCCCTTCCCGTTCATCCCGAGCCTCGGCTTCACCATCGCGCTCCAGCTCACCCGCGCCGCCGACGGCAAGCAGATGAACGCGCTGATCCGCATGCCCGGCAAGATCGACCGCTTCATCCGCCTGCCGACCGAGGGCAAGGCCGTCCGGCTGATCTCGCTGGAGCAGGCGACCGCCCTGTTCATCAACCGCCTGTTCCCAGGCTACAATCTGCACGGCCAGGGCGCCTTCCGCATCATCCGCGACTCCGAGCTCGAAATCGAGGAAGAGGCGGAAGACCTCGTCCGCCTGTTCGAGACCGCGCTGAAGCGCCGCCGCCGCGGATCGGTGATCCGGCTCGAGATCGACGCCAAGATGCCGGAGGAGCTGCGCAACTTCGTTCAGCACGCGCTGTCGGCCGCCGATGACGAGGTGTTCCTGGTCGACGGCGTGCAAGCGATGAACGAGCTCTCGCAGCTCACCCGCCTCGACCGGCCCGATCTCGAATTCACCCCTTACGTGCCGCGCCACCCCGAGCGCGTGCGCGAGCATGGCGGCGACATCTTTGCCGCGATCCGGCAGAAGGACCTCGTGGTCCATCATCCCTACGAATCCTTCGACGTGGTGGTGCAGTTCCTGCAGCAGGCCACGCGCGACCCCGATGTCGTCGCGATCAAGCAGACGCTCTACCGCACCTCCAACAACTCGCCGATCGTCCGCGCGCTGGCGGAAGCCGCCGAGGCCGGCAAATCCGTCACCGCGTTGATCGAGCTGAAGGCGCGCTTCGACGAGGAAGCCAATATCCGCTGGGCACGCGACCTCGAACGCGCCGGCGTGCAGGTCGTCTACGGCTTCCTCGAACTGAAGACGCACGCAAAGCTCTCGATGGTGGTGCGCCGCGAGGGCGGCAGCCTCACGACTTACGTCCATACCGGCACCGGCAATTATCACCCGGTCACCGCGCGCATCTACACCGACCTCTCCTACTTCACCTCGGATCCGACCATCGGCCGCGACGCCGCGCGTGTGTTCAATTTCATCACCGGCTATGCCGCGCCGAGCGATCTGGAGAAGATGGCGGTGTCGCCGCTGACCCTGCGCAAGCGCATCATCGAGCACATCCAGGGCGAGACCGCGCATGCGCGCCACGGCCGCCACGGTGCGGTCTGGATGAAGATGAATGCACTGGTCGACCCCGACATCATCGACGCGCTCTATGAGGCTTCCCAGGCCGGCGTGCAGGTCGAGCTCGTGGTGCGCGGTATCTGCTGCCTGCGCCCCGGCATTCCCGGCCTGTCCGAGAACATCCGCGTCAAGTCGATCATCGGACGCTTCCTGGAACACGGCCGAATCTACTGCTTCGGCATGGGCCAGGGCCTGCCGAGCGCCAAAGCGGCTGTGTATATCTCCTCCGCCGACATGATGCCGCGCAACCTCGACCGCCGCGTCGAGGTGCTGTGTCCGCTGCAGAATCCGACGGTGCATCAGCAGGTTCTCGAACAGATCATGGTCGCGAACCTCAAGGACAATGAGCAGAGCTGGCAATTGTTGCCGGACGGGTCCTCAACGCGTATGAAGACCGCGAAAGGCGAGGAGCCTTTCAACGTCCACAACTACTTCATGACAAATCCGAGTCTGTCTGGCCGTGGAAAGTCGCTCAAGGAATCCTCGCCGCGTCGTCTCACGCGCCGGAACGAACGCCATCAATCCTGATCAGGGATGTTCGACGTGAAGCGGCCGCGCAAGCGCGGCTCGAGCGTCGCGGTCATCGATATCGGTTCCAACTCGGTCCGCCTCGTCGTCTACGAGGGGCTGACGCGGAGCCTCATTCCGATCTTCAACGAGAAGACGCTGTGCGGCCTCGGCCGCGAGGTGCAGAGCACCGGTCTGCTCGCGCCCGACGCCGTCGACAAGGCGCTGACCTCGCTGAGGCGCTTTCGCGCATTGTGCCGTGTGATGCAGGTCGGGCGCGTGTTCGCGATCGCGACCGCGGCCTGCCGCGACGCCTCCAACGGCCCCGACTTCATCGCGAAGGCCGAGCGCATCTGCGCCGTGAAGATCGAGATCCTCTCGGGCCCGCGCGAGGCGCGGCTGTCGGCGCTCGGCGTGATCTCCGGCATCCACCATCCCGACGGCATCGTCGGCGACCTCGGCGGCGGCTCGCTCGAATTGATCGACGTGCGCAGGAACAGCGTGCGCAGCGGCGTGACGCTGCCGCTGGGGGGCCTCGCGCTGCAGGACCTCGCGCATAAATCGCTCAAGCGCGCCGATCGCATCGTGCGCGAGGAGCTCGACGAGGTGCCGCAGCTCACCGCCGGCAGCGGCCGCACCTTCTACGCCGTCGGCGGCACCTGGCGCGCGCTGGCGCGCATTCACATCATCCAGAGCGGCTATCCGCTCCAGGTGATGCACGGTTACTCGCTGTCGGCGGCTGAAGCGCTCGACTTCTCGCGTCGTCTCCGTCGCCTGGCGGCCGCGGACATGCTCGCCGACATCGAGAGCGTCGCCGATGCCCGCCGCCCCCTTCTCACCTATGCGGCGCTGGTGCTCGAGCACATCATCCGGGTGGCGAAGCCGAAGACGATCGTGTTCTCGACCTTCGGCGTGCGCGAGGGCCTGCTGCACGAGAAGCTGTCGGAGCCGGAACGCAACAAGGACGGCCTGATCTGCGCCGCGGAAGAGCTGAACCAGCTGCTGTCGCGCTCGGCCAAGCACGCCCACGAGCTGATCGCCTGGACCGACCGCCTCGCGCGCGTGGTGAAGCTGCGCGAGACCGAGGAGGACCGCCGCTTGCGCCACACCGCGTGCCTGCTGTCCGATATCGGCTGGCGCGTGCATCCAGATCACCGCGGCGAGCAGACGCTGAGCCTGGTCGTCAACGGCAATTTCGGCGCGATCACCCACACCGAGCGTGCCTTCGTCGGCCTGTCGGTGTTCTATCGCTATGCGGGCCTGAGCGAGGAAAACCAGCCGCCGGTCACCATGCAGGAGCTGCTGACGCCGGCGCAGCTCGAACGCGCGCGCCTCTTGGGCGCGGCGTTCCGCGTCGCGCATCTGATCTCGGCGGCGCGCCCGGGCGTGCTGCCGGCCACGCATTTCCGCAGCCAGGGCCGCAAGCTGATGCTGGTGTTCGAGCACCGCCTCGGCGACCTCGTCGCCGACCGCGTCGGCAGCCGCTTCCGCGCACTCGCCCGCCTGGTCAGCCGCGCCGGCTCGATCGTGCGGCGCTAAAGCATGATCCGGAAAAGTGCGCAGCGGTTTTCCGAAAAGATCATGCTCAAACAACAACCTGAAGAGCGATGACGTTTCATCCTAATCGCATCGCGCTTTAGGGTCTTCAACCAGCAGCGGCCGTTTGATCGCGGCTGCCCTCTGGCGCGATGACGGCTTTCAGTCCGCCGAGCTCGGAATCGGTGAGGACAAGCAGCCATCCATAGGCACTGAGCACGTCCTGAACGATTGCGAGGCCGAGGCCGGCGCCCTCGCCGCGCTCATCCAGTCTCGCACCGCGTTCGAGCACGCGCGAACGTTCGGCGGCCGCGATGCCCGGCCCGTCGTCCTCGACCGTGATCGCCGGGCCCGCAATGGCATCCGCGCCAATGCGCACCTGGCTCTTGGCGTGACGGGCGGCGTTTTCCAGGAGATTGCCCAGCACTTCGGCCAGATCGGTGCGATCGAGCGGCACGCTCGGTTCGCCCGTTATGCAGGCCTTGAATTCAAGCTTCTGCGCGGCAGGCGTGCGCGCCAGCGTCAGTATCAGGGACTCGACAAGCGGTCTGAGGCGCGTGGAGATACCGCCACGCTGTCGTGCCGTGCCTCGCGCCCGGGCGCGTGCCAGTTCGCGGTCGACATGACGGCTCATCGCGTCGGCGACAGCTTCGATGGCCTTGGCAACGTCCTGCTCACCTCGCTGACGCAAAAGCGCGACGTCGGCCGCGAGCGCGGCGAGCGGCGTCTTCAGCCCATGCGCCAAGTCGGCGGCGCGGCTGCGCGAACGTTCGATCTCGCCTTCCTGGGCGTCGATCAGATTGTTCACCTCTTCCACCAGCGGCTTCACCTCGGCAGGGACGTCGACGGGGAGATGCTTGCGTTGGCCTGAGCGGACGTCGGCGACGCCGCGGCGAAGTGCATCGAGCGGACGTAGGCCCAGTCCGACCTGGATCGAGGTGGCCGCCGCCAGCACCAGCCCCAGCAGGCCGAGCGCCAGTGCCAGATCCCTGGCGAATTGCGAGGCGGCGACCGACACGCGGGCAAGATCGGCCGCCACCGCGACGCGCACCGGGACGCGGCGGTCGCCCACGGTCAGCAGCACGCGGCGTTCACTGACCAGGAGCCGCGCGTTCGCCGGCCCGGGGATGACGTGACGGTGCAATTCGCGAGGCGACGGCTCGTCCTGCGGCAGGTCCAACGCCGTGTCCCACAGCGAACGTGAACGCAGCACCTGACCGCCGTCGTCCGATACCTGCCAGTACAGGCCCGAAAGCGGGTCGGCAAAACGCGGATCGGCCGGCGGCCGGCCCACCACCAGCTTGCCCTGGGCATCGACGTCGATACCCGCGACGAGCTGCTTCAAATAGATGTCGAGGTCGCTGCCGATCGTGCGCGTGACGTGGCGTTCGAACAGCAGCGTCAGCCCGGCGCCGGCAATGGTCAGCGCAACCAGGATGGCCACAACGCCGCCGGCCACCAGTCGCAGCCGCAACGAGCCCCAGCTCACGGCGTCGTCTCCGGTATCAGATAGCCGAAGCCGCGCCTGGTCTCGATCAGATCGGCGCCGAGCTTCTTGCGCACCCGGCCGACCAGCACCTCGAGCGCGTTCGACTCGTGGTCCTCGCCGTGGCCATAGACGTTTTCGTCGAGCTCGTGCTGCGACACCACACGGCCGCGGTGGTGCAAGAGAAAGGCGATCAGGCGATATTCCAACGGCGACAACGCGACGGGTACGCCGCGCAGCGTCACCTTCATCTGACGCTCGTCGAGTTCGACGTCGCCGGCGACGATCCGTGAGGAGGCATGGCCTGCCGAGCGGCGCACGATCGAGCGCAGCCGCGCCAGCAGTTCCTCCATGCGGAAGGGCTTAGGCAGGTAATCGTCGGCGCCCGCGTCGATACCATCGACGCGCTCGGCCCAGCTGCCGCGCGCCGTCAGGATCAGCACCGGCATGGAGCGTCCGTTCGCGCGCCAGCGCTTGAGCACCGCCAGGCCGTCCATGTCGGGCAAGCCGAGATCGAGGATGACGGCGCCGTAGTCCTCGGTATCACCGCGGAACCAGGCTTCCTCGCCGTTGCGGACGGTCTCGACCACATAGCCGGCCGCTTGTAACGCCCTCTCCACATCGGCCGCGATCCGTCGGTCGTCCTCCACGAGCAGCAGGCGCATCACTTCTCCTTGACGCGTTCGATCTCGCCGCTGCGCGCATCGACGTACACCTCGTAGAGGCGGCCCTTGTCGTCGACGACGCGAAACTCGTAGATCCAGCGGCCACGCTCGCGCTCTATCTCCACGCCGGCAACCTCACCCGGCAGCTTGCCGCGAATGGATGCGAGAATGTCGGCGAGCGGCTTGATCTCACCCGCCTCGACTGCACGGCGAACCGCGTCGGGCGCGCCTTTATCGTGGCCGCCTGCTGCGGCAGGCACCGGCGCGAGCAGGACCCCTGCCAGCAATGGCACCGCGAGGAATCCCAGGAGGCTGGCGGGCTGCATTCGCAAAGAATGCCCTAATCGACCTGACAGAACGCTGACGTGGATCAACAGGTGGCCGTCAGCGCTCTTCTGCCAGTGTCCGTCCATCGCCTCGCCGCATGACGCGGCCGGGCGCCACAAGCCGGAGAGAACCATGCGCAACATCACCATCTTCATCGCGACCGCCGCCTTGCTCGCAGCCACCGCGACCGCTCATGCCGGCAGCCTCGGGCGTCCCTGCACTGCGGCGCCGCAGACAAGCTGGCTGCCGCTCGAACAACTGCAGGCCAAGGTCGAAGCCCAGGGCTACAAAGTCCAGAAGGCCAAGCTCAAGAACGCCTGCGGCGAACTCTACACCATCGACAAGTCCGGCAGCCGGGTCGAATTGTTCGTCGATCCGACCAGCGGCCAGATCGTCGGTCAGCTGTAAGAGGCCGCGCCATGAGCTCGATTCACGATGCGACGGTGGCCGGCAGCGAGAAGCCGCCGGCCACCGTCAAGGTCTGGGACCCCTTTGTGCGCGTGTTCCATTGGTCGCTGGCCGGGCTGTTTCTGCTCGCGTATGCGACCGGTGACGAGATCGAGAATGTCCATATCGCCGCCGGCTACACGATTGCGGGGTTGCTCGCGCTACGGATCTTATGGGGCTTCGTGGGGCCGCGCCATGCGCGCTTCAGCGACTTCGTGCGCTCGCCGCGCGCGGTGCTCGCCTACATGCGCGACGTGGCGCTGCTGAGGGCGCCACGCTATCTCGGCCACAATCCTGCCGGCGGCACGATGGTCGTGGCGCTGATCGTCATGCTGATCGGCACCTGCACCTCCGGTTACATGATGACGATTGGCAGCTTCTGGGGAGCAAAATGGGTGGAAGAGGTCCATGAGGCGTTCGCCAACCTCACGATCGGCCTCGTCGTCGTCCATGTGCTTGGCGTCCTCGTGGCGAGCTTCGAGCACCGCGAGAGCCTGGTGAAGGCGATGATCACCGGGAGGAAGCGTCCGTCATGAGCGAGCCCGGGGATGCCCCGGCACGAAGGCTTCTCAAACGCTCATCTGCCGACAAATCGGCTTCCGTTCCACCACAGCGTGCGGCTCGTGCCCCTCCCGTCCACGACTTCAACGACGGCCTGATCGTGGGAAGAAGACAGCCGAACGTCATGAGCGTGCACGGAAAGCACACGTCTGTAACGCCCGCTTTTCGAGACATACACCTCGTGCAGGCACCCTGCGGACCCGCAATAAACTGCCCTGTTGCGGCAACGAAAGTCGTCAAAATGGAGAGCCAGGAATTGAGCGCCCGGCACGGTCAGATAAAGAGCAAAGCGTTGGGCAGCGGCGATTGGCGCGCCGCACGCGGCATCCCATTTCCGCACGTCCGCTCGGATTTCAGGCGGCAGCATTTCGATGTGCGCAGAACTCCAGGGGTCCTGCGCCGTTCCGCTATGGGAGAGTGCCGGCTGCACAAGCCCAACCAGCGCGACAAAGCCGGTTGCCAGGATCGACGCGAATCTTGTTGGTCTCACGGCCGCCTCTCCGAAGGATGCAAAGCCAGCCTAGCTTCCCGGGCTGGGACGGAATTGAGCAAGATCAACCGAAGCCCTCCCGGGACGGCGAGCAGCCTTCCAAAGTGGTGGGCCCGCTTGAGACAGATCAACGCCCCAACGCGCTGGTGGGTTAAGCGAAACCTGCAATCGAGCAGCGCTTCGCTCGCCGGCGAATGCGGGACATTCCTCATGCGAGTCCGCCACGGACCTCTCCTTCTCACCTTCTCTGGCGGCACGCTCGCTCGTACGCTCATCGCCATTGCATTGAGCTTGTTACCTTCCGTGTCGATGGCACAGGACGAGGTGAAGCTGAGCGATGCGCAGGCGCGCAATCTCGGGGTGCGCGTGACCCATCCGGTCGCGAGCCGGACCGATCTGACGCTGCCCTATCCCGTCCAGGTCGTCATCCCGACGCAACAATTGTGGGTCGTCAGCGCGCCGGTAGCCGGCATGGTCGCCACTCTCCTGGTCGGGCGCGGTGACCGCGCCACGGCCGGCCAGCCGCTGGTCACTCTGGAAAGTCCGAGCTTCGTCTCCCAGCAACGCGACTATCTGCACGCGATCGCGCAGGAGCATCTCGCCAACCAGCAACTCAATCGGAATGCGGATCTGTTCGAGGGCAAGGCCGTTCCGCAACGCGTGCTGGAGGCCAGCCAGGCCGAAGCGCGCCAGGCCGCCCTCGTCGTCGCCGAACGGCGTCAGATGCTGCATCTGAGCGGGATGTCCGACGATGCAATCTCCCGGCTGGCCCAGCAAGCGGCGATCAGCGGGACGCTCACGGTCAATGCACCGCAAGCCGCGTCCGTGGTCGAACTCGCGGTGTCACCAGGGCAGCGGCTCGAACAATCCGCACCGCTCGTCAAGTTGGCGCGGCTCTCGCCGCTATGGGCGGAAATCGCGGTCCCTGCCGCCAATATTCGAGCGATCCGTACCGGCGCGAAAGTCGAGATCGAGGGCTATTCCACCCCGGGCAAGGTCGTGTTGGTCTCAGAGACCATCGATCCTGCCACCCAGACTATTCTGGTTCGCGCGGAAGTCCCCAACGACGGCGAGCTGCATCCCGGCCAGACCACCGCGGCCCGCATCGGATTTCTCTCGACCGGCGAAAGCGCCTGGGAGATCCCTTACAGCGGGCTAGTCCGGCGGGGCGAGCAAACGTCGGTCTTCGTCGCCTTTGACGGCGGCTTCCGGCTGGTGCCGGTCAAGCTGCTTGCGGAAGATCAGGACCATGTGGTCGTAGCGGGCGCCGTCTCGGCCCGGGATGAGATCGCGATCGGCGGCATCTCGGCGCTTCGCGGCATCCTCTCCGGACTGGGGCAGTAAATGCTCCGGCGCCTGGTCGCGTTCGCACTGTCGCAGCGGCTGTTCGTCATGCTCGGCGTGCTGCTGGTGATCGGCGCCGGCGCTGTCCTCCTGCCCGGCTTGCCGATCGATGCCTTTCCTGACGTTTCGCCGGTTCAGGTCAAGGTCATCATGAAGGCGGCGGGCCTCACTCCCGAAGAGGTCGAGCAGCGCATCACCGTTCCCGTCGAGCTCGAACTGCTCGGATTGCCGAACAAGAAGGTGCTTCGTTCGACCACGAAATACGCGCTGGCAGACATCACCGTCGATTTCGAGGACGGCACCGACATCTACTGGGCGCGCAACCAGGTCTCGGAGCGCTTGTCGAACATCTCGCGCGATTTCCCGGACGGGGTGAGCGGCGGTCTGGCGCCGATCACGAGCCCGCTCGGCGAGATGTTCATGTTCACGATCGACAGTCCCGAGCTGTCGCTCGCGGAACGCCGCACCCTGCTCGACTGGGTGATCCGCCCGGCCTTGCGGACCGTCCCCGGCGTTGCGGACGTCAATGCGCTCGGCGGCTATGTCCGCGCCTTCGAGATCGTGCCGCGCAACGATGCGCTGGCCGCGCGCGGCATTTCCTACGATTTGTTTCGCCGGGCCATCGAAGCCAACAGCCGCAACGACGGCGCCGGACGGGTGAACCAGGGCGAGGACAGCGCTCTGGTTCGAATCGAAGGCAGCATCCGGTCGATCGAGGACATCAAGGCCATCGTCGTCGACACCCGCGAGGGCGTGCCGATCCTGGTCAACGACGTCGCGAGCGTCAAAGTCGGGACGCTGACCCGCTATGGCGCCGTCACGGCGGACGGCCGCGGCGAAACCGTCGAGGGACTGGTCCTCGGCTTACGCGGCGCCAACGCGGGTCAGCTGATCCGTGACGTGCGTGCTCGGCTCGCGGAGCTGCAACCCTCGCTGCCGAAGAGCGTGTCGATCAACGTGTTCTATGACCGCAGCCGCCTGGTCAACCGCGCCGTCGGCACCGTGGTGCGTGCCCTCGGCGAGGCCACCGCCGTCGTCATCGTCCTTCTGCTGCTTTTCCTCGGCAACTGGCGGGTCTCACTGGTGATCGCGCTCAGCCTGCCGCTGGCCATCGTCATCGCCTTGATCGTCATGCGCGTGGTGGGAATGTCGGCCAATCTGATGAGCCTCGGCGGACTTGCGATCGCGATCGGCATGCTGATCGACGCGCTGGTCGTCGTGGTCGAGAACATCGTCGGCAACCTCGGCAAGCACGCCCCGGACAAGGCCACTCCGCTGATCCACCTGATCTACCGTTCGGTCTGCGAAGTCCTGGAACCGGTCGCCTCGGGTGTGCTCATCATCATCATCGTGTTCGTCCCGCTGCTGACGCTGCAGGGGTTGGAGGGCAAGCTGTTCATCCCGGTCGCGCTGGCCATCATCTTCGCGTTGGCCGGCTCGCTGCTGCTGTCGCTCACCGTGATCCCGGTCGCAACCTCCTTCGTACTCAAGTCGGCGTCACATCGCGATCCCCTGCTGGTGCGTGCGGCCCAACGGATCTACGCGCCGGCACTGGACTGGGCCCTCAACAACGAGCGCAAGGTGATGGCTGCGGCGCTGATCGGCCTCGTCGCGGCGGGCTTCGCCTATACCCAGCTCGGCAAGACCTTCATGCCGACCATGGATGAAGGCGACGTCATCGTCAGCGTCGAGACGCTTCCGTCCGTCAACCTCGACGAGTCGCTAGCGATGAATGCAAGGCTGCAGACCGCGCTTCTGGCCGTACCTGATATTGCCGGCATCGTCGCGCGAACCGGGTCGGACGAGCTCGGCCTCGATCCCATGGGCCCCAACCAGACCGACACGTTCCTGGTGCTCAAGCCGGCCGCCGAGCGGGCGACCGACAATCGCGAAGCCCTGCTGCAGAAGCTTCGCGAGGTCCTCACCGGCTTTCCCGGCATCTCGCTCAGCTTCACCCAGCCCATCGACATGCGCGTGCAGGAGATGATCAGCGGCGTGCGCGGTGACGTCGCCGTCAAGATCTTCGGCCCCGACATCGCCAGGCTGAACGAAACCGCGGCAAAGCTGTCGGCGATCCTGTCCAGCATCGACGGTGCCGAGGACGTCTACACCACGCTGAATGAAGGCGCTCAATACTACACGGTTGCGGTCAACCGCATGGAAGCCGGACGCTTCGGCCTGACCGTGGATTCCGTCGTCAACTCGCTGCGGACGCAGATCGAGGGCCGGACCATCGGGACCGCGCTCGAGGACGGACGCCGCACGCCGATCCTCGTCCGGGGCAGCGAGACGACGCGGGAAGCGCCAACGCTGCTGGCCAGCCTGCCGCTCACGCTCGCCTCCGGACAGCACGTCGCGCTATCGCAGGTCGCCCGTATCCAACGCGTAGACGGTCCGGTGAAGATCGACCGCGAGGACGGCGCTCGCATGAGCGTGGTGCGCGCCAACGTCCGCGGTCGCGACATGGTCGGCTTCGTCGAAGCGGCCCGCCAGAAGGTGGCGACCGAACTCCCGCTGCCGAACGGTTACCGGCTGACCTGGGGCGGGCAGTTCGAGAACCAGCAACGCGCTGCCGCGCGCCTATCCGTCGTAGTCCCCGTCGCGATCGGCCTGATCTTCGTGCTGCTCTTCACAACATTCGGTGCCATCCGCCAGGCCCTGCTGGTGCTCGTCAACATCCCGTTTGCCCTGATCGGGGGCGTCTTCGCGCTGGTCGTGACGGGCGAGTACCTGTCGGTGCCGGCTTCGGTCGGGTTCATCGCGCTGCTCGGCATCGCCGTGCTCAACGGCGTCGTGCTGGTCTCCTACTTCAATCAGCTCCGTGCCCACGGCCTTCCCGAGGATCGCATCGTCGTCGAAGGCGCCATGCGCAGGCTTCGCCCCGTGCTGATGACCGCGAGCATCACTGCGCTTGGCTTGATCCCGCTGCTGTTCGCCTCCGGCCCGGGTTCCGAAGTGCAGCGACCGCTCGCAATCGTCGTGATCGGAGGACTGCTGTCCTCCACCCTGCTCACCCTGATTCTCCTGCCGATTCTGTATCGCCGCTATGGCGGATCGTCGAAAGTGGCCAAATGATCGAGCAGCCGGTCTGTCTGACGCTGATTGTGCCGCATCTCCTCCGCGAGGAGGTGTTCGACTATCTCACTGAGCAGACCGACCTGGTTTCGGGATTCACGGCATCGCACGGAGCCGGTCACGGCACTGAGATCCGCTTGCATACGGCCGCCGAACGCGTGAAAGGCCACGCCGATCAGGCCGTCGTGCAGGTGGTGCTCGCAGGGACAGATGCCGGCCGCTTGCTCGACCGTCTGCGGGTTTCGTTCGCCGGAACCAAGCTGGTCTACTGGACGATACCCGTGACGGAACTCGGCACGATCGACTGAGCGGGCCTACTCCGCCGACGCCCTGGCGTGCCGCTCGGACGATTCCAGCGCCGCGGCGGTCAGCTTGCGGCGGCGCCAGATGGTGCCGACCACCAGCACGACGACGACGCCGAGCGCTGCGCAGAAATATTCGCCGCCCGCCCCGCCATGGCCGAATTGCGGCGGGATGCGCAAGGCGCCGAGCATCGAGTCGAGCGCGGCACCGAACGGACCGTCGAACAGCGTGTGCAGCTTGGGCGCGACGCCGGGATCGGTCGCCATTACCTCGCCCGCGATCCAGCCGAGCAGCGCAGCACCCGCCCAGACCAGCACCGGCAGCTTCTCGAGCAGCGCCATGATCAGCGCCGCACCGGCGACGATCAGCGGCACGCTGATGGCAAGGCCGAGGATCAGGAGCGGCACGCTGCCATTGGCGGCGGCTGCGACCGCAATGACGTTGTCGAGACTCATGACGATGTCGGCGACCACGACGATCTGCACGGCCTGCCACAGATGCGAGGCAGCGTCGACGTCGTCCTCGTCCTCGTGTTCCGGCACCAGCAGCTTGGCCGCGATCACGATCAGCGCGAGTCCGCCGATCAGCTTGAGGTACGGCAACTCCATCAGGGTTGCGACGATGCCGGTGAAGATGATCCGCAGCAGCACCGCGGCGCCGGCACCGAAGATCATGCCCCACAGGCGGTGTCGCGGCGAGAGGCCGCGGCAGGCGAGCGCGATCACCAGCGCGTTGTCACCGGACAAAAGGATGTTGATCCAGATGATCTTGCCGACCGCAATCCAGAAAGTCGGTTCGGCCATCTCGTTGCGAAACTGGGTGAAGAACGCCCCGATCGTTGCGGGATCGAAGATCTGCCAGAGCCAGCTCACAATACGTCCTTTCGCCCCGTCGATTTAACTTATCAGCCGATGGATCAGCCGACGATCTCGTTGCCCGAGAAGAACTGCGCGATCTCGATCGCGGCGGTCTCCGGCGCATCCGAGCCGTGCGCGGAATTCTCGCCGATCGACTTGGCGTAGAGCTTGCGGATGGTGCCGTCGGCGGCCTTCGACGGATCGGTCGCGCCCATCGCGTCGCGGTACTTGGCGATGGCGTTCTCGGCTTCCAGCACCTGGACGACGACCGGGCCCGAGGTCATGAACTCGACCAGCTCGCCGAAGAACGGCCGCGCCTTGTGGACGGCATAGAAGGTCTCGGCCTGTTCCTTGGTCATGCGGATGCGCTTCTGCGCGACGATGCGCAGGCCCGCCTTTTCGATCACGGCGTTGACGGCGCCGGTCAGGTTACGCGCGGTCGCGTCGGGCTTGATGATCGAGAAAGTGCGTTCGATGGCCATAATCTTGTCCTTGGGAAGAAAAGCGGTGGTTGTCGAGTTGCCGGGCTTATATCGGCGCCTTTGCCATCCGGCAAGCGATCGCCGGTATGACGTCACAGGCGCTTCGCCGCAGGACCGGAGGATGCGGTTTCAACCTGGATTACGACAATTTCACCCAGATGAACCCAATCTGAAGCCCCTGTCAGGATTCGGTTCAGCCTTGCCGGCGTAGGGTTGGCCCCATCGAAACTGAAGCCCGATCACTGGGCGGACCGTTTCGGCGGCCTTTCCATCGGACGCGATAGCCCCGCGCCGGCAGTATTGAGGAGATCACCATGTTGAGGAAACTTTCGCTTGCCGCCGTCGCTGCGGTTGCGCTGGGTGCCGCGCTGGCGCCGACCTCGGCTTCCGCCCACTGGCACGGTGGCGGCCCGGGCTGGCACGGCGGCGGCGGTGGCTGGCACCGCGGCCATGGCTGGGGCGGTCCGCGCTTCTATGCCCCCGTCTCCTACGGTTATGGCGGCTGCTATGTGCGCCGGTTGGTCCCGACCCCCTGGGGACCCCGCTGGCGGATGATCAACCGCTGCTACTGAGCCCGACAGCACCTTAACTTAAAGGCTACCGACCCCCCGGTTGCCTTCCAAGAGAAGCCCCGGCGATCCCCCCGCCGGGGCTTCGCATTTTGGGCGGATATGGCGGGACTCATACAATTTTGACGAGAATGCCGGCATTCCCCCAAAAACGGCGAAACCATTTTGGGGGCCAATGACTTGGTACCGTGTCCTAACTTTGAGCACACGGAACCTGCGCGATGGCTGGCCTTTTTGCCAATGACAGTGAGCAGATCGACCGGCGGACCAGCCGTTCGATTTGCGATGCGGTGGGCGAACGGCTCCAGCAGAGCCTGCGTCCCGAACCCCAGCTCCCGACCCATCTCGAGCAGCTCATGAAAGAGCTGAGGCAGCGCGACCGCGACTCGCATTGAGCCGAGCGTGATCCGGAAAAGTGTGAAGCGGTTTTCCGGAACGATCATGCTTGAACGATAACCCCGGAAAAACGGGTTGCGTTCGGCGCGCCTTGCGGTGACAAGGCCGCATGCTTGGGATCACCGACCTCTCCATCCGCCTCGCCGGACGCCTTCTGATTGACCAGAGTTCCGTGCAGATCACGCCGGGATCGCGCGTCGGCCTGGTCGGACGCAACGGCACCGGCAAGTCGACGCTGTTCAAGGTGATCCGCGGTGAGCTCGCGGCAGAGCACGGCTCGGTGACCCTGCCGCCGCGCTGGAGCGTCGGCAGCCTCGCCCAGGAAGCCCCGAACGGACCCGAAAGCCTGATCTCCGTCGTGCTCAAGGCCGACCTCGAACGCGACGCGCTGCTTCACGAAGCCGAAAGCGCGACCGATCCGCACCGGATCGCCGAGATCCAGACCCGCCTGGTCGACATCGACGCGCATTCGGCGCCGAGCCGTGCCGCCGCGATCCTCTCCGGCCTCGGCTTCTCCGCCGCCGATCAGCTCCGCCCCTGCGCCGAATTCTCCGGCGGCTGGCGCATGCGCGTCGCGCTCGCCGCGACGCTGTTCGCAGCCCCCGACCTGTTGCTGCTCGACGAGCCCACCAACTATCTCGACCTCGAGGGAACGTTGTGGCTGGAGGATCACCTCGCGCACTATCCGCGCACGGTGATCGTGATCAGCCACGACCGCGATCTCCTCGAAAGCTCGGTCGACCAGATCCTGCATCTGGAGCGCGGCAAGCTTACGCTCTACAAGGGCACCTATTCCTCGTTCGAAGAGCAGCGCGCCGCGCGCGAGCTGCTCGATGCCAAGGCCGTCAAGCGCCGGGAAGCCGAGCGCGCCCGCCTGCAGGCCTTCGTCGACCGCTTCAAGGCCAAGGCTTCGAAAGCCCGCCAGGCACAGTCTCGCGTGAAAATGCTGGAGCGGCTGAAGCCGATCACGGCGCTGGTCACCGAGGACGTGCGCGAGATCAGCTTTCCGGCGCCGGAGAAGATCCTGTCGCCGCCGATCATCGCGGTCGACAACGCCTCGGTCGGCTACGATCCGGCTAGCCCCGTGCTCAATCGCGTCACCTTGCGCATCGACAATGACGACCGCATTGCGCTGCTGGGTGCCAACGGCAATGGCAAGTCGACGCTGGTCAAACTGCTCGCCGGAAGGCTCGCGCCGTTCTCCGGCAAGGTGACGCGCGCGGACAAGCTGTCGATCGCCTATTTCGCGCAGCACCAGCTCGACGAGCTGAACGAGGACGCCTCGGCCTATGACCACGTCCGCAAGCTGATGGGCGACGCGCCCGAAGCAAAGGTGCGCGCGCGCGCCGGCGCGATCGGCTTCTCCGGCAAGGCAGCCGACACCAAGGTCGCCAAACTGTCGGGCGGCGAGAAGGCGCGGCTGCTGCTCGGCCTTGCGACCTTCTTCGGCCCCAACATGATCATCCTGGACGAGCCGACCAACCATCTCGACATCGACAGCCGAGCCGCGCTTGCCGAAGCCATCAACGAATTCCCCGGCGCCGTCATCATGGTCTCGCACGATCGCTACCTGATCGAAGCCTGTGCCGACCGGCTCTGGATCGTCGCCGACCGCACCGTCACCAATTACGACGGCGACCTCGACGAATACCGCCGCCTGGTGCTGTCCGCGCGCAACGGCGAGCCGGCACCGCGCGAGCGCAGTGTGCCAAGCGAAAAGCCGCAGCGCGCGCGGCCCGACAATCGCGGCTCGCTGAAGAAGCGCATCACCGAGGCCGAAGCCGAGATCGCCCGCGTCAGCGACATCATCACCAAGATCGACACGGCCCTCGCTTTGCCCGACATTTTTACGCGCGATCCCAAGCAGGCCGCGCAGCTGTCAAAGGCGCGCGCCAATGCCGCCGATGCGCTGGCGCGCGCGGAGGAGCAGTGGCTCGAGGCGAGCACGCAGTTCGACGAAGCGGCGGGTTGACTCCAAATCTGGAAAACAACCCCATGCACAGGAGCGGTAGTTAATCACCCTGCCTTAGTGGCTCACCAAGCTACTCTCATGGGATTGTCCGCTCAGTCCGCGAACTGCCCGGCCGCCTTGATGATCGGGGCCCAGCGGTCGACTTCGCTCGTCAGCATCGCGCCCAGCGCCTCGGGCGTCGCCTTGTCCTGCGGCACGGGCTCGGTGTTGATGTCGTTGAACCGGGCGATCAGCGCCGGATCCTTGAGCGCCGTCTGCAGCGCGGCCGTCAGCTTCTGCACGACCGCGGGCGGAGTGCCCTTGGGAGCATAGAGGCCATGCCAGACGCCGAGCTCGAATCCCTTGAGGACCGCCTCATCGGCCGTCGGCAGATCGGGCAGACTCTTCAGCCGCTCCTTTGTTGTGATCGCATAGGCCTTGACCTGCTTGGCCGTGATCGGCCCGGTGGTGTTGGTCGCCTGGTCGCAGGTGAGATCGATCTGCTTGCCGAGCAGATCGTTCATGATCGGACCGTTGCCCTTGTAAGGCACCGTGGTGAGCTGCTTCTGGATCGCCGTCATGAACAGCATGCCGCAGAGATGCGATGCCGCACCTAACCCGGCATTGGCGTAAGTCAGCTTGTCGCCCTGCTGCTGGGCGTAGGCGACCAATTCCTTGAGCGTGTTGGCCGGAAAATCCGGACGCGCAATGATGGTCATCGGTGCATTGGTCACGAGGCCGATCGGCGCAAACGCCGTCTTCGTGTCATAGCTGAGATTGCGATACAGCGTCGCGGCGGTCGAGATGCCGACGTGATGGATCAGCAGCGTGTAGCCGTCGGGCTGGGCGCGCGCGGCGCGGGTCGTGCCGATGGTGCCGCCGGCGCCGGTCGCGTTCTCGACGACGATTTGCTGTCCCAGCGACTTCCCCATACCTGCGGCCGTCAGGCGCGCGATGGTGTCGGTCGGCCCGCCCGCCGCGAATGGAACCAGCATGGTGATGGGCCTCGTCGGATAGTCCTGGGCAACGGCCGCGCCGAGCGGCAGAAGCAGAGCCGATACGAGGGCAATCGAGAACCGCATAGTCTCCTCCAGATTTTTATTGCTCCATATGAGCGCATTCCTGGCCGCAAGACCATCAGGAAAGCGACTCATCAGAAGCGTGCAGCAATTGTTCGGCCGCAGCGGCGTTCCGGGAACATGTCGCGAAGAGCTGCCCGTCAATTCCGCCTGCTCGCCGTGCGCTAGGTCTGGCTCTCTGTCTCGCTCTCGAGCTTCGTTCGCAGGTCCGCGACGATGCGATGAACGGTTTGCAGGTCCTTGACCGGAAGCCCCTCCGAAAGGCCGTTGACCCACGGCGCCTGCAAAGCCATGGCGGCATCGAAGGCATGCCGCCCCTTGTCGGTCAGGACGACAAGCTGCGCTCGGCGGTGATGCGGATTGGCCTCGAAAGCAACGAGGCCTTCCGCGTGCAGATCATTGACGATCCGCTGCACGTTCTGGCGATTGGCACCCAGATCGCGGGCAAGCCAAGCCACCGGCTGGGGGCGCTCCGCATGCACGATGGCGCCGAGAATCTGCCAGCGAGCGCTCGTGAGCCCGAGCTGGGCCACCAAGCGGTCCCCTGCGGTCAGGAGCAGGCTGTTCAGCCGGAACAGGTCAAGCACGAGGTTCGACAGAGCATCACCGGCCGGCGTTCGCAAGGATTTCGGCATCCGTCACCATAAACCGTTATTGACATCATGATGTCAAATAATTACTACGTATAGTACCACATTGACACCATATTGCCATATCGAACGGAGCCTGCCATGGCCCACCTACGCCCTCTGGACCCTAACTTTCCCATTGAACGTCAGCTTGGCATCGACACCAGCCCCGCAGTGCTGGTGAATGTGTTCACGCTCGACAAGACCGACGAGCAGAGCTTCCTCCAGGTTTGGCAGGACGATGCAGCCTTCATGAAGCGGCAGCCGGGCTTCATTGCCACCCAGCTTCACCGCGCAATCGGCGATAGCCCGACATATCTGAACTATGCCGTCTGGGAATCGACTGCCCACTTCCGGGCCGCGTTCACACATCCTGAGTTCAGATCGAAGATCGCAGCCTATCCCTCCTCCGCCGTCGCCTCTCCGCACCTGTTCGAGAAGGTCGCCGTGCCCGGCATCTGCGTCGCGTAGCTCGCCTTAAAGAACAGCAGGACCCGATGACCAAGATCATTCATCCCGTCGCGGGCGTGGTCGCGCTGACGACCATTGCGACCTTCTGGCTTTCCACGGCTCTCTCCGAGCTATTCGCGTCACACGCGAGCGTAACCCTGGTGAAGACAGCCATCCCCTGGGGCTTCCTGTTGCTGGTTCCGGCGCTGGCGGTGACGGGAGGTTCGGGTTTCTTTCTGGCAAAGGGACGGCGCGCTGGCCTGATCGGCGCGAAGATCAAGCGCATGCCGTTCATCGCGGGCAACGGCATCCTCGTTCTCATTCCCGCCGCCTTGTTTCTTGCCTCCAAGGCAAACGCCGCGGAGTTCGACACCACGTTCTACACAGTGCAGACTCTCGAATTGTTTGCCGGCGCGACGAACATCGGTCTTCTCGGCCTCAATATGCGTGACGGCTTCAAGATGAAGGGCCGCTTGCGCGCTCCCCAACCCGATCGCTTCGACACCAAGCCGATGCTCTGAGGTTCGCGCGCGAAGCGGACTTCCGATCGGGGCCGCCCACGCTCGCCCGTGTCCTTCAGAAGCACGGCATCGATGGCGTCATTTGAGCGGACGGCGATCTATGGAGCAGTACAATAACTTCTCCGATGCGCGCAGCCGATCCGTTGTGGTGCCGGCGATCCGCGCTTACGCGTGCTTCTTCGGCTTTGGCTTGGTCGCCCTCGGCACCGGTTGCGGATCGGGGTTGCCCTCGATTGACGACAGACGTCCAGCCGTGAACGTGTAGATGCCGGCGCGCGGTCCCGTGGCCCAGGTGACGACGGCAACGCGGCGGCCGACGGCATCATTGGAGAGATTGACGTTCGATGGCGCGCCGATGCCGCGCACCACGTCGCATTCGGTGTGGCCGAGCGCGACCGTGCCGCCCGTCGGCGCCGGTGCCGTCGTCGATGCATTGGCATCGGCCGGCCCGGGAGGCGGCGCCATGCCGGGACAGCCGCCGTCGGCGCTGACGAGATCCTCAGCTCCGACCGCCTTGTCGGGGGTCAGCGGCGGGGATTCGATCGAGATGTTCTTGATGAAGAGACGGCTGGGCGTGTTGAACCATTGTGCGTCCTTGGACAGCAGATCGGTCCCCGAGCAGCCCGCGACCAGCGGTGCTACGGCAGCCAACGCAACTATGAGCGACTTGGGAAGCTTTTGATGTCGCACGATAAACCAAATTCCCCGCGTGAAGGACCAGCCCTAAGCGATTGTCCCAACATCACTTTGCGGCACGAAGGTGACAAAAGCCAGCATCGCCCGAAAAGTGCAAATTATCATTAATTGCGAAGGACCCCTAATTCCGACGCTGCCATCGGCCCCGCTCGTCGGCCTGCCAATAGGTGACATCAAATCCCCGCTCCTTGCAATCCGTCCAGGCGCTGCGGGCGAGCGCGAGTGCGTCCGGATCGTCGCCGTTGAACAGCAGCACCATTCGCGCATAGCCCTGCGCGTCCTGCGGCAGGGCGGCATTGTCGACCAGGAAGCGGACATGGGCGCCGTTGGGATTGCCCTCCTCGATCGCCAGCACGATCGGCTGATCGGCGGCATCGTTCACGCGCCATGTCGCGTGCGGCAGGAAGGAATCGTCGCGATAGGTCCATAGATGCGCGTCGAGCGCATCGGCGCGCTCTTCCGAGGTCGACTGCACCACGACGCGCCAGCCGCGCTCGAGCGATTTCTCGAGAAGCGGCGGCAACACGTTCTCCACCGTCATGTTTTGCAGATGATAGAACAGGACTTCGGTCATCTCAGGTCATTTGCGCTCGTAATGGTCGGCGACCAGGCGATCGAGCAGGCGGACGCCATAGCCGCTTGCCCAGCTCTGGTTGATGTCGGTCTTCGGCGCGCCCATGGCGGTGCCGGCGATGTCGAGATGGGCCCAGGGCGTGCCGTCGACGAAACGCTGCAGGAACTGCGCCGCGGTGATCGAGCCGCCATGGCGGCCGCCGGTGTTCTTCATGTCAGCGAACTGGGAATCGATCAGCTTGTCGTATTCGGGACCGAGCGGCATGCGCCAGACCTTGTCCCCGCTCTCGATGCCGGCCGCCAGCAGGCGTTCGGCGAGTTCGTCATTGTTGGAGAACATGCCGGCGTGCTCGGTGCCGAGCGCGACCACGACCGCACCGGTCAGCGTCGCCAGATCCACCATGAATTTCGGCTTCACCTTCTTGGCGACGTACCAGAGCACGTCGGCCAGCACGAGCCGGCCCTCCGCGTCGGTGTTGATGATCTCGATGGTCTGGCCCGACATCGAGGTCACGATGTCGCCCGGCCGCTGCGCGTTGCCGTCGGGCATGTTCTCGACGAGGCCGATGGCGCCGACCACGTTGACCTTGGCCTTGCGCGCGGCAAGCGCGTGCATCAGGCCGACGACGCAGGCCGCGCCCCCCATGTCGCCCTTCATATCCTCCATGCTGCCGGCCGGCTTGATCGAGATGCCGCCGGTGTCGAAGCAGACGCCCTTGCCGACGAAGCTCACCGGCGCCTCGCCCTTCTTGCCGCCGTCCCAGCGCATGATCACGGTGCGGCTCGGCCGCGCCGAGCCCTGGCCGACGCCGAGCAGCGCGCCCATGCCGAGCTTCTGCATCGCCTTGACGTCGAGCACCTCGACCTTGACGCCGAGCTTGCGGAGCTGACTGGCGCGGCGCGCGAATTCCTCGGGGAAGAGCACGTTCGGCGGTTCGTTGACGAGATCGCGCGCGATGATCACGCCGTCGACGACGTGGCCGGCCGAGGCAAACGCCTTCTTCGCGGCAGCGGCATCGCCGACAGCAAGCGTGATGTCGGCGCGCGAACCGCCCTCCTCGCCGTCCTTCTTCTTGGTCTTGTAGCGGTCGAACTTGTAGGCGCGCAGGCGCAGGCCCGAGGCGATCGCAACCGCCTGCTCGCTCGTCATGGCACCACTTGGCAGTTCCGCCATGATGGTCATGGCGGCCGCCCCGGCGGCAAGCTTGCCCGCCGCCACACCGCCGAATTTGAGGAAATCGTTCGCCTTCAGGCCGGCCGCCTTGCCGGCGCCGATCACGAGCAGACGGGTGGCCTTCACTCCTTCCGGCGCCAGGATGTCGAGCGCAGCTCCGGTCTTGCCCTTGAAGGCGGCGGCGATGGCCGCACGCTTCACGAGTTCGATAGCGCCGCCCAGGGCTTTGGCCGTCGCCGGACCGACCTTCAGACTGTCGTCGCAAAACACGACCAGGATGCCACGGGCGGCGGCAGACAACGGGACAAAGCCGACCTTGATGGCATCGGACATGGGTAACTCCTTCAAAAATCTTGGTCTTTTTGCTGGTCACGGTTCCTGGCCAGGGCCGGACCTGAACGGCGATTCACTAAGCCTCCCGCACTATGGGCCAGCGCCCCGGCAGATGCCAAGCACCCCCCGTGGCCTCAAGGCCACAACGAGGGAAATATTAACCATATTATGAGGGTGCCACGGGGCAGCCATTTTGTTGACGGATCAAAGGGATGGTAGTGAGAGAGTGAGCTGGCGGAAGAGGCGCTCGCCAACCTTGGGGATCCCCCGATCGGGGATTGGTTGGACAGCGGAGTTTCGGGCCGACATTGGGGACTTGGTGGGATTCGTGCGGTAGCGCATGGGGTCGATCGATAGGTATATCTTCCGCACGACGCTGGCGTCGTTTGCGCTGATCCTGGTCAGCCTCACCGGCGTGATCTGGATTACGCAGGCGTTGCGCGGCATCGACCTGATGACGAGCCAGGGACAGACCATCCTCACCTTCCTGGGCATCACCAGCCTCGTCGTGCCGGCCCTGGTCCTGATCATCTCGCCGATCGCGCTGATGATCGCGATCTCGCACACGCTGAACAAGCTCGCGACCGATTCCGAGATCATCGTGATGAATGCCGCCGGCCTGTCGCCGTTCCGGCTGTTCTATCCGTTCTTCTACGCCACCTGCGTGGTGGCGCTGCTGGTTGCCTTCATCGCGGCCTATCTCGCCCCCGACGGCATGCGGCGGATCAAGCAGTGGGATGCCGAGATCACCGCGGACGTGCTCACCAACATCCTGCAGCCCGGCCGCTTCGCCCAGCTCGACAAGAACCTCACGATCCGGATTCGCGAACGCCAGCCCGGCGGCATCCTTGCCGGCATCTTCATCGACGACCGCCGCGATCCCAACGAGCGCGTCTCGATCGTCGCCGAGCACGGCGAGGTCGTGAAGAACGAGACCGGCTCGTTCCTGGTGTTGGAGACCGGCAATCTCCAGCGCTTCGAGGCGGGCAAGCGCGATCCCGCGCTGGTGGCGTTCGGCCGCTACGGCTTCGACATGTCGAAGTTCTCCAACCAGGGCCGCGACGTCACCCTCGGCATCCGCGAGCGCTATCTCTGGGAGCTGCTCGCGCCGTCCGACAACGACCCCGTCTACAAGCAGATTCCCGGCCAGTTCCGCTCGGCCCTGCATGACAGCCTGCTCGCGCCGATCTATCCCTTCGCCTTCGCCGTGCTGACCTTCGCCTTCCTCGGTGCGCCCCGCACCACCCGCCAGAGCCGTAATTTCTCGATCGGCACTTCGGTCGTTGCGGTGTTCGGCCTGCGCATGGCCGGCTTTGCCTGCTCGGTCATGGCGGTGAAGTCGCCGAGCCCGGTGCTGGTGCAATATGCGATGGTCATGGGCGCCATCGGCGTCGGGCTGTGGATGATCATCCGCGGCGTCGTGGTCGAGCCGCCCCCTGGCCTCATGGAGGCCATCAACAGGTCGAACGCGCGCATCGCGCAGCTGTTCGGACGGCCAGCCACCGCATGAGCATGCTCACCAACACACTCGGACGCTATTTCGCCGGCCGCTTCGTGGTCGCGGCGCTCGGCGTGTTCGCGGGCATTTTCCTGCTGCTGGTGCTGGTCGACTACATCGAGATGGTGCGCAAGACCTCGGGGCTGGCGTCCGCCTCGGCGCTCATGGTGGCCGAGACCTCGCTGTTCAGGGTGCCGCAACTGCTGGAGAAGCTGACGCCGTTCTGCATGCTGATCGGCGCCATGACCTGTTATCTCGCCCTCTCCCGCCGGCTCGAGCTCGTGGTTGCGCGCGCCGCCGGCATCTCCGCATGGCAGTTCATTTCACCGGCGCTCGGCAGCGCGCTCCTGATCGGGGTGATCGCAACCGTCGCCTACAATCCGATGTCGGCGAATCTGCGTGAGCTCTCCAAGCGCATGGAAGCCGAGTTGTTCGGCTCGGCGCCCGGCGGCGGCATCCAGGACGCTTCCGGCTTCTGGCTCAATCAGGTGACCAGCGACGGCCAGACCATCATCAACGCCGCGCGGAGCGAGCAGCAGGGCGTCCGACTCACCGGCCTGACGCTGTTCCGCTTTGACACAGACAGTCACTTCAAGGAGCGGATCGAGGCGCGCGAGGCGACACTGGAGTCCGGCCACTGGCTGTTCAAATCCGTTCGCCGCTTCTCGCTGGACTCCCCGCCGATCGATCAGGCCACCCTGGAGATTCCAACGACGCTCACCGAGGCGCAGGTCCGCAACAGCTTTTCCACCCCCGAGACTGTGTCCTTTTGGCAACTACCGAGCTACATCCGCTCATCCGAGAGCTCAGGCTTCGCGACAGCCGGATACCGACTCCAGTATCAGAAGCTTCTGGCACAGCCGTTTTTGCTTGCGGCCATGGTGATGCTCGCGGCCTCCGTGTCGTTACGCTTCTTCCGGATGGGCGGCGTGCAGAAGATGGTTTTGAGTGGCGTGGGCGCAGGCTTTCTGCTCTACGTTCTGTCGAAAGTGACTGAAGACTTGAGCAAGGCTGAGTTGATGCATCCGATCGCTGCGGCGTGGTTGCCCGTGGTGGTGGGCGGCCTCACCGGCTTTTTGGCCTTGTTGTACCAGGAGGACGGTTAGTGACTGCCGTCCATCGAGGACCCGTGTCTCGTTTGACGCGCCGCATCGTGATGCGCGCGAACGGGTCCGGCTTGTCTCTTCGCAGGCTCATGATGGCTGTCGCTGCCGTGGCATCGCTCGGCGCGCTGATCGACGTTGCTGCCGTGGCCCCCGCCTCGGCCCAGAGCTTCACCTATAATCCGCTGCCGCCGCGTCCGAAGCCGCCGAAGGCCGCCAACGACAACCAGATGCTGGTTCAGGCGACCGAGGTCGACTACGACTACAACAATTCACGCGTCTCCGCGGTCGGTAACGTCCAGCTGTTCTACAACGGCACCAGCGTCGAGGCCGACAAGGTCATCTACGACCAGAAGACCAAGCGGCTGCATGCCGAAGGCAACATCCGCATGACGGATGCCGACGGCAAGATCACCTATGCCGAGATCATGGATCTCTCCGACGATTACCGCGACGGTTTCGTCGATTCGCTGCGTGTGGACACGGCCGACCAGACCCGCATGGCCGCGAGCCGCGCCGACCGCTCCAGCGGCAACTACACAGTGTTCGAGAACGGCGTCTACACGGCCTGCGCGCCGTGTAAGGACGATCCGAAGAAGCCGCCGCTGTGGCAGGTCAAGGGTGCCCGCATCATCCATGACCAGCAGGAGAAGATGCTGTATTTCGAGACGGCGCAGATCGAATTCTTCGGTGTGCCGCTCGCTTACATGCCCTATTTCTCGACGCCCGACCCGACCGTGAAGCGCAAGAGCGGCTTCCTGATGCCGGGCTATGTTTCCGGCACGACGAACACGGGCTATGGCGTCGAGGTTCCCTATTATTGGGCGATCGCGCCCGACATGGACGCGACCATCAACCCCCGCTTCTTGTCGCGGCAAGGCGTGCTGCTGCAGGGAGAATTCCGGCAGCGCCTGATCGACGGCGCCTACCAGATCCGCGCCTATGGCATCGACCAGCTCGATCCCGGCGCGTTCTCCGGGCAGCCGGGCGACAAGCAGTTCCGCGGCGCCGTCGACACCAAGGGTCAGTTCGCGCTGAACGACAAATGGGTCTGGGGTTGGGACGGCGTCCTGATGTCCGACTACTATTTCTTCTCGGACTACCGGCTCTACCAGTACCGCGATCCGCTCGGCTCGTTCCTGCTGCTGCCGACAGAGGCGCTGTCGCAGCTCTATCTGACCGGCGTCGGCAACCGCAGCTTCTTCGACGCGCGCACGATGTACTGGCTGAGCTATTCGGGTAACCAGAGCCAGGTGCCGATCGTCTATCCGGTGATCGACTACTCCAACGTGCTCAACTATCCGGTGTTCGGCGGCGAGTTCAGCTACAAGACCAATTTCGTGAACATGTCGCGTGACCAGGCGGTGTTCGATCCGATCACCACGATCGCGAACACCAACAGCCTGTGCACGACGGCGTCGGCCGATCCGCTCGCCCGCACGCCGTCGCAGTGCCTGCTGCGCGGCTTCCCCGGCACCTACACCCGCCTCACGGCCGAGGCGCAGTGGCGCAAATCCTTCACCGATCCGCTCGGCCAGATCTGGACGCCGTTCGCCAGCCTGCGCGCCGACGCGATCAACTCCTCGGTTTCCAACCAGCCGGGCGTGTCGAACTATCTCCCCGTCGGCGACACCCAGGCGTTCCGCCTGATGCCGACCGTGGGCCTGGAATACCGCTACCCTTTCATCAACATTCAGCCCTGGGGCTCGACCACCGTCGAGCCGATCGCGCAGATCATCATCCGGCCGAACGAGACCTATGCCGGCAAGCTCCCGAACGAGGACGCCCAGAGCATGGTGTTCGACGCCTCGAACCTGTTCAGCGTCGACAAGTTCTCCGGCTACGACCGCGTCGAGGGTGGCGGCCGCGCCAATGTCGGCGTGCAGTCCACCACGCAGTTCGACAAGGGCGGCGCCGTCAAGGCCCTGTTCGGCCAGTCCTACCAGCTGTTCGGCATGAACTCCTTCGCGGTCCAGGACCCCATCAATACCGGCCTCAATTCCGGCCTGGACAAGCCGCGTTCCGATTACGTCGCGAGCGCCAGCTACTCGCCCAACAGCACCTACACGTTCAGCGTTCGCTCCCGCATGGACGAGCAGACCTGGAACGTGCAGCGCTTCGAGGCGGAAGGCCGCGCCAACTTCAATCGCTGGGCGGTCAGCGTGCTGTACGGCAATTACGCGGCGCAGCCGGAGCTCGGCTATCTGACCCGCCGCGAGGGCATCCTGACCTCGGGCTCCATAAAGCTCGCGACCAACTGGGTGGTGTCGGGCTCGGCGCGGTGGGACCTCGAGGCCAACAAGATCAACCAGTATGTGCTCGGTGCCGGCTATGTCGACGATTGCTTCGTGCTGGCGGCGAACTACGTAACTTCGTATAGCTACTCGGCGGGCACCGCGCCGCCCGTCCTGAGCCATGCGTTCATGTTCCAGATCGGCCTGCGCACGCTGGCGACCTCGTCGACGACCAGCAGTTCCGCCGGCCTCCAGTGAACGGTTTGAAGTGCCGGCCGCGCTTGCCCCCATCACAGGCTCGACGCGGCTGACATGCGAGCGACAATCATGACGACCCCATTGCCCGTCTTCCGCCTTCTCCTCGCCATCGCTGCCGGACTGGTCCTGACCGGACTGCCCTCGCCGTCGCGCGCGCAGAACATCGTCGTCATGGTCAACGGCGACCCGATCACCGATTTCGACATCGAGCAGCGCTCCAAGCTCGACCAGCTGACGACGCAGAAGACCCCGAGCCGGCAGGAGGTCATCAACGAGCTGATCGACGACAAGGTGAAGATGAAGGAGGGCAAGAAGTTCGGGGTCGATCCCGGCGTCTCCGACATCAACCAGTCCTACGAAGGCATGGCGCAGCGCATGCGCATCACGCCGGACCAGCTCACCAAGTCGCTCGAATCCAAAGGCGTGCGCCCCGAGACGCTGAAGGGCCGCATGAAGGCCGAGATGGTCTGGACCAGCCTCGTGCGCGGCCGCTTCAAGGAGAAGCTGCTCGTCGGCGAGCGCGACGTCGCGCAGGCCGTGCAGGCCCAGACCGGCGACAAGCTCCAGATCGAGGGCACCGAATACAAGATGCAGCCGATCGTGCTGATCGTGCCGCGCGGCTCGTCCGCCGCATTCCTGGAAACACGGAAGAAGGAAGCCGAGAGCTATCGCGCGCGCGTCGGAAGCTGCGAGGAAGCCAACTCGCTGTTCCGCTCGACGCCGAACGCCACCATCCGCGACAGTGTCACCAAGACCACCGCGGAGCTGCCCGAGGCGCTGCGCAAGGTGCTCGACGACACCCCGATCGGCCATTTGACGGCGCCCGAGATGACCAAGAACGGCATCGAGATGGTGGTGCTGTGCTCGCGCAAGCCGACCATGATCGACACGCCGAAGAAGCGCGAGGTCCGCGAGAAGATGTATCAGGAGAAGTACGAGAAGACCCAGAAGGCCTATCTCGACGAGCTCCGCAAGGCGGCGATGATCGAATATCGCAACCGCTGATGGCCAATCGCGCAGCCAAACCGCATACCCTTCCCCTTGCCCTGACCCTGGGAGAGCCCGCCGGCATCGGCCCCGACATCACGATCGCAGCCTGGCTCCGGCGCCGTGAACTGAACCTGCCCGCCTTCTATCTGCTCGGCGACGAGGCGCTGATCGCCCGGCGCGCCAAGGCGCTCGCCGCCGCGCTCGGTGCCGATGTCAGGACCGCGGCGGTGAGCCCGGACGAGGCCGCTTCCGCCTTCATTGACGCCCTCCCGGTGGTCGCTACCGGCGAGCGCGCGACCGCCGAGCCCGGCACGCCCGACGCATCGAGCGCGCCGGCCGCGCTCGCCTCGATCCGGCAGGCGGTCACCGATGTCCGCGAGGGCCGCGCCGGCGCCGTCGTCACCAACCCGATCGCCAAGAGCGTGCTCTACCGCTCAGGCTTCCGTCATCCCGGCCACACCGAATTCCTCGCCGAGCTCGCCGCGGAAGGCGGCCGCGTGCCGCAGCCGGTGATGATGCTGTGGTCGCCGCGGCTCGCGGTGGTACCCGTGACCATCCACGTCTCGATCCGCGATGCGCTGGCAGAGCTCACCAGCGAGCTGATCGTCTCGACTGCTCGCATCGTCGCAGCCGAGCTGAAATCGCGCTTTGGCATCGCGCAGCCGCGCATCGCGGTCTCCGGCCTCAACCCGCATGCCGGCGAGGACGGCTCGCTCGGTCACGAGGAGCAGACGATCATCGCCCCCGCACTCAAGACGTTGCGTGGCGACGGCATCGAGGCCAGGGGCCCGCTGCCCGCCGACACCATGTTCCACGAGGCCGCGCGCAGCACCTATGACTGCGCCATCTGCATGTATCACGACCAGGCGCTGATCCCGATCAAGACCGTCGCCTTCGACGACGCCGTCAACGTCACGCTCGGCCTGCCCTTCATCCGCACCTCGCCTGATCACGGCACCGCCTTCGACATCGCCGGCACCGGCAAGGCCAATCCGGCCAGCCTGATCGCGGCGCTTCAGCTGGCCAGCCGCATGGCGGCTTCGCAAAGCTGATGAGCGCGATCGACGACCTCCCGCCGCTCCGCGAGGTCATTCGCCAGCACGCGCTGTCGGCGCGCAAATCGCTCGGCCAGAATTTCCTGCTCGACCTCAATCTCACCGCCCGCATCGCGCGCGCGGCAGTGCCACTCGAAGATTCCACCATCGTCGAGATTGGCCCGGGCCCGGGCGGGCTGACACGCGCGCTGCTCGCGCTCGGCGCGAGGCGCGTCATCGCCATCGAGCATGACGAGCGGGCGATCCCGGCGTTGCAGGATATTTCCGCGCGCTACCCTGACAGGCTCGAGATCGTGCATGGCGATGCCATGACCTTCGATCCCCGCCCGCTGCTCAATGGCGACCGCGCGAAGATCGTCGCCAACCTGCCCTACAACATCGCGACCCAGCTCTTGATCGGCTGGCTCACCACCGAGCCCTGGCCGCCCTGGTACGACATGATGGTGTTGATGTTCCAGCGCGAGGTCGGCGAGCGCATCGTCGCGCGCGAGGACGAGGAGGCCTATGGCCGGCTCGGCGTGCTCGCCAATTGGCGTTGCGAGACCAAGATCCTGTTCGACATTGCGCCGTCCGCCTTCGTGCCGCCGCCCAAGGTCACCTCCTCCGTCGTGCGCCTCACGCCGCGCGCAGAGCCGCTTGCCTGCGATCGCAAGCTGCTCGAGCAGGTCGCCGCGGCCGCCTTCGGTCAGCGCCGGAAAATGTTGCGGCAGAGTCTGAAGTCGCTGGGCGTCGACCCCGCGCGGCTCGCTGCGGCCGCCGGCGTCGATGCGACGCGGCGCGCCGAGACCATTCCGATCTCGGGCTTTGTTGCCATGGCGTGTGAATTGGCCAATATACGAACCGAAACAGAGCGATAATTTCGGAGGAAGAAATATGGCGTTGATGCGTCGGCAGTCCCTGGTCAAGTTTGATGCGCCGCTGTGCGAGACCATCGTCGACACGCCGAAGCCGAAAGGCGCCGAGGTGCTGGTGCGCATCGAGCGCTGCGGCCTCTGCCATTCCGACCTGCACATCCAGGACGGCTATGCCGATCTCGGCGGCGGCAAGAAGCTCGACACCACGCGCGGCATGACGCTGCCCTTCACGCTCGGCCACGAGATTGCCGGCGTCGTCGACGAAGTCGGCCCCGACGTCGCCACCGGCCTCGTCGGCGCGAAGAAGGCCGTCTTCCCCTGGATCGGCTGCGGCCAGTGCCGCGACTGCGCCAATGGCGACGAGAATCTCTGCGTGAAGCAGCGCTTCCTCGGCGTCTCCATCGACGGCGGCTTCGCCACCCACGTGCTGGTGCCCGACGCGAAATATCTGCTCGACTACGATCCCCTGCCCGTCAACCAGGCCGCGACCTTGATGTGCTCCGGCGTCACCGCCTATGGCGCGCTCAAGCGCCTGGTCGACCGTCCGCGCCAGCGCAATCTGCTGCTGATCGGTCTCGGCGGCGTCGGCATGATGGGCCTGTCGTTCGCGCAGGCGATGTTCAAGCAGCCGATCACGGTCGCCGACCTGTCGCCGGCCGCGCGCGACACCGCGCTGAAGAACGGCGCAGCCAACGCCTACGATCCGTCCGAGCCCGACGTGATCAAGCGCATCCTGAAGGAGACCGAAGGCGGCTTCGACGAGATCGTCGATTTCGCCGGCAACGAGAAGTCGATGGCCTTTGCGGTCGCGGTCGCCGCGCGCGGCGGCAAGATCGTGGTCTCCGGCCTGATGGGCGGCCAGTTCACATTGCCGATGGTGCAATGGGTCTACAAACGCATGACCATCGAGGGTTTCATGGTCGGAACGCTCAAGGAGGCCCAGGAGCTGATGGCGCTGGCGCGCGCCGGCAAGATCAAGCCGACGCCGATGCGCGAGGAGCCGATGGGCGACGTCCAGAAATGGATCGACGAGCTTCGTGCCGGCAAGGTCGTCGGCCGCATCGTGCTGAAGAACTAAGCCGCACGCAGCGGGCCCGACGCAAGTTGGGCCCGCGTGACGGAACGCCTGCTGCCCCGCCGCGTTGGCAGCCCATGTCCATTCGCTGCACCGTCGAAAGCGCATTCTTCATCGCCTGGAGCTGCCTGGAGCAGAGCGGCGAGCTCGGTCCGCCGGACGAGAGCGCCAACGTCATTCTCGACGCCATCGAAGGTCAGCTCAAAACCGGCGAACGCCGGCAGCTGATGCTCGCCAACAAGGCGATCGACGCCTATCGCGCGCACGCGGCGCTGCACCGATCCTCGTGGAATCGCGAAGCACGCTTCGGGTGATGATCGTCGCCGCCCCTCGGGCCGCCGGCCCAGCGGCGTTTTGGCGGATTGAGGCCGGCGGTCCTCGGGCAAAGCGCACGGAATACGGCACTCGGCGCCACATGCTACGCCAATCCGCAAGCCCGCTATGTTCACTCCTGAACAGACCTCGCCAGATCAGCGCTGCGCTAATAACGCGCATGCAGACTCGCCCCTCCCAACTTCCGGGAGTCCGGTAAGCCCGCGCGCTAGCATCTCAACTATGCGCGGCCGCTTGTGTGCACTTTGGAACCGTCGGTTCCGCTGCGGAAACGTAGGGTTCTGGCTGGCGCCGATTCCCGGCCAGCCCAGAGAAGAAACTGTGACCGGTCGGCCCCCGAACGATCTGCTCCGGCAGCTCACCCACCAGGATTTCGAACTGCTCGCGCCTCACCTCCAGCCGGTCGAACTCGCGGCGAGCCACGTCCTGCATCACGCCGGCGACGACGTGGCGGCGGTACACTTTCCCTGCGGTTCCGCACTGGTATCGTTCGCCGTGCCGGTCGAGGACGATCGCGAGGTCGAAAGCCTGCTGGTGGGCCGTGAGGGTGCGGTGGGCCTTGCCGCAGGCCGCAACCCTTCGCTCGCATATTCGCGCATCGTCGTGAAGCTGGGCGGCACCCTCGTCCGGCTGCCACTGCGCGCACTCGAGCAGGCACAGCAGCGGTCGGCCACGCTTCAGGAGGTCTTTTCGCGCTACGCCGACTGCCAATTCGCGCAGCTGCTGCAGACGGCGGCCTGCAACGCCGCTCATTCGATCGAGCAGCGCGCCGCCAAATGGATCATCTCCGCGAAAGAGAGTATCGGCGGGGCCGAGATCCCCCTCACCCACGAGCAACTCGCCGGCATGCTCGGCGTCTCCCGCAGCTATGCCAGCCGCGTCATCCAGATGTTCAAGGCAAGGCGCATCCTCGCGACCCGCCGCGGCGCCATCCTGATCCTCGACGGGACAGCGCTCGAAGCCAGAGCCTGCTGCTGCAACGATTGGGTAAGGAAGCATTTTGATGAGGTGCTGGGCGGAGCGACACCTGCCGATGGCTAAAGCGAGATGCGATCAGGATGCATCGTCATCGCGCTTCAGGTTGTCGTTCAAGCATGATCTTTTCGGAAAACCGCTGCGCACTTGTCCGGATCATGCTTTAGCACCGTTGCGGCTCACGTCTCCGGTGGCGACTGACGCTTCAGATGCAGATAGGCCGGGCTGAAATCGCCGAGCCGCTGCAGCTCGCGCCATTTCAGGACGATGAGCTCCCCGTCGCGCAGATCCATCGCGCCGCCCCGTCTGAGGTCAGCGAGCGTCCGGTTCACCGTCGCGATCGCCATGCCCAGCGTCTCGCCGAGCTGCACCAGGCTGATCGGCAGGCGGAAGCGATTGCCGCGGATGAGCTGCGCGGCGCGGGCGCGGTAGAACAGCTCGCAGAACAGGTGCGCCATGCGCGCCTGCATCGGCCGGGCGCTGTTGTTGGTGATGGCCTCGCGGAAGATCGAGGCATCGAGCAGCGTCTCGCGCCAGACCGAGAGCGCGAAAGTGGGCCGGCGCCGGAAGGCCGTGAACAATTCGCGATGCGGGATGAAGGCAACCGAGGCGTGCCCGAGCGCGGAGAGCCCATGGTCCATTTGGTCGATGAACAGACCCTGGGAATCCGGCAGGTCACCGGAGATATGGAACGCGAGATATTGCCGCCCCCCGCTGCCGAGCAGATGGTAACGCGCCACCATGCCGGAGACGACCAGCGCCGAATGTTCGGGCTCGTCACCCTGGCGGATGAAATCCTCGTTGGGCGCGACATCACGCTGCGTAAAGGTGAGCGCGCGGATCTCGTCGAGATCCTCCCCGGTGAGCGAGGTGTGCTCGCTCAGGTTCCGGATCAGCACGTCGTGGGCTTTTTCCATGAGACCACCAAAAATCGCGCCGGATCTATCAAATGATACTTCTGGCCTCGGTTCAGCGGACTAGAACGCGAGACGGACGCACAGGTTGCTAATCCGTTTGCGATCGTACGGGTCGCACCCACACCACACCTCGATCACCAACCGAGCCGGCCCTTCTCATGAGCCCTACGACGATCCTGGAGCGCATCCGCGGCCTGTTCGCATCCGAGACCAGCGAACACCTCGACTGCATCAGCGATGCCTTCGAGAAAGGAACGCTGCGCGAGCCGGCGCATCCGATGTCGGATCAGGAACTCGCCCACGCCATCCGCGAGTTCCGCAGCACCGAGGTCTCCGACTGGACCATCGCAAAGCTCTCGCGGCGCTTCATCGACGTGCCGCGAGACTGCTGAAGCACGCGCGAGGCTCATGCCGCATCCGAAGTTCATCGCGCGTCTCCAGGCCATCGAAGGCCTGTCCGAGGACGAACGCCGGCAGATCGCGGGCCTGCCGTCCACGCTACGCCAGGTCGCGGACGGCGAGATCGTGCTGCGTCAGGGCGAGGCCGCCGCGCGCTGCGTCTTCGTCGTCAGCGGCTTCCTCTACCAGGCCCGCATCGTCGGCGATCGCAGCCAGATCCTCGCGTTCCACGTTCCCGGCGACATGCCCTGCCTGCACACGCTGCTGGTCTCGCCGACGGATGCGGACCTCGTCGGCCTCGGCCCGACCGTCGTCGGCTACGTCGGGCACAGCCAGCTCCGCCAGCTGCTCGACGGCTCGATCCATCTGACCCGCGCGTTCTGGCGCGAGACGCTGATCGATGCGGCGATCTCGCGGCAATGGATCGCCCGGCTCGGCGCGCAGGCGGCCTTGCCGAAGGTCGCGCATCTGATCTGCGAGCTCGCGGCGCGGCTGGAGATCGTCGGCCTTCTCAAGGACGCCTGCTTCCAGATGCCGATGACGCAGCGGCACGTCGCCGATGCCTGCGGCCTGTCGATCGTGCACGTCAATCGCACCATCCAGGAACTGCGTCATCGCGGATTGATCGCATGGGAGGGCAACGAGATCGAGCTGCTGCAGCCCGACGAGTTGCGCAGGTTTGCCGATTTCACGCCCGACTATCTGACCTGAGCGCGGTGGGTGAGCGCGAAGAATGGGTGAGCGGAGCGCTACCCCTCGCGTCACGAACGCGACCGCGCGGTCCGCCATGATGTGAGCAGCGGACCGCCGCGGCCGAGGACAGGATCCGACTTCGGCTTGCGGACCTTGGCAATGCGCTTCACGGCATCGGGACGCTCTCGCATGTCGGTGCACTCGTCGTACGTCCCGCCCTGCGGATACGCTCCGACGACCCCGAAGTCCCGGCTGGATTCGATCAACCGGTGTCCGGTGCCGGCGGGCAACACCAGAACGTCGCCGGCTTTCACGCGGAGGATGCGCCCCTTGATCCCGCCGCACTCGACCCTGGCGGTGCCGCGCGCCACGCCCATCACTTCGTGGATCTGCGAATGATAATGGACGAAGTCATACACGGTGTCCCGCCACGACCGGCCCCAGCCGTTTGTATCGAACAGCGTGTCGATGATGACCTCGGGGGGAAAGCGCCTGGACTTCAGATTCACCGCGCCGCGATAGAGCAACACCGGAAAACTCGGATTGTTCGGCACGATGCCATCGTCGCGAAAACGGATGGCTGCCGGCTTCCGGGCCCGCACCAGCGCCCGCAGCGTTGCCGCATCGGGATGCTCCTCCACAAGCTTCTTGGCGAGATTCTTGATCTGGTCCTTGATCGGCATGGCCTGTCCTCAGCCACGATTCAACGACGGCGGGGGTGAGAAGTTTCCAGGCGAACGGGCTCGATCAGGAGCAGGGCTCACCCCACCCTGCGGGCTGCAGCCTCGATGCAGCCTGGATAACTCGCGCGTCGCACTGGTTCATGCGGGTCCCCACAACAGCTGAGACCGGCCGGCTCTCTATCGCACCGCGAACGGCGCCTGATAAGGCCGGCCGAACGGCACGCCGTTGATGACAGTCTGGACCGGCTTGAGCTGGGCCTTGCCGTCTCTCTTGTTGTTGCGGGTGTCGAGGAAGCTAACCGGCCCCTCCACCAGCTCCATGATGGCGACGTCGCCGGGCGCTCCGACTTGCAGGGTGCCGATCTTCGGCGCGCGATTGATGATCTTCGCCGGAGCCGTGGTGGCCATCGCGACCACCTGCTCCAGCGTGAAGCCCAGCGTCATGAACTTGCTCATCACGTTGGGCAGGAACGGGATGCCCGGCGAGTTGCCGGAGAAGACATGGATATCGGAGGAGATCGTGTCCGGAGTGCACCCACCGGGGATCGCCACTTCCGCCACGGTGAAATCGAAGCTGCCGCCGCCGTGACCGACGTCGAACATGACGCCACGCTGCTTGGCCGCCAGGGCCGCGGGCAGCAGCTTGCCCTCTTGCACGATATTGGTGAAGACGTTGGACATGTTCGGTGCGCCCGAATAGGCATGGGTCAGCACGTCGCCCGGGCGGAGCAGGTCGAGGATCTGCGACATCAGCTCCTTGGACTCGACGCCGCCGATATGCACCATCATCTTCGCCGGCCAGCCGCACATCTCGCAAGCCTGGATGCCGCGCTTCAGCGGCTCGAGCCCATGCTTGTAGATCACGTTCTCCGACATCCGCACTTTGACCCCGAGCAGGAAATCAGCGTTCTCGGCGAGCGCCATCGCGCAGGCTTCGGTCTGGGCGACGTCGATATTGTACAGCTCCGCGACCGGGAACGCCGACAGGCCGTTATTGGCGATATGGACGAAGGCATACATCCGCGCCCGCGTCTGGGCCACGATGAACCGGCGCAGCGCCGCCAGATTGTTGACCCCGGCGTCGCCCGCGGACACGACGGTTGTCGTGGCCTGGAATTGCACCAGCTCGTCGGCGGGAATACCGATTGCCGAGCCGTAGGGGTAGACGTGACTATGCAGATCGATGAGACCGGGCATCACGCGCTTGCCTGACGCGTCGATGCTCTTCAGCGCGCGCTCGGCCGGGATCGCCTCCTGTACCGTTTCGATCACGCCCCAGCGGATGCCGATATCGCGTCTGGCGCGCAGCGACTGGCTGGGGTCGAGCACCTCGCCGCCCCGGATCACCAGATCGTACTTGTCGTTCGGCCCCATCGCGGCGCCGGCGGGCGCGGCGAGACCGACAACTGCGGCTGACGTCGACAATGCCAGGAAATCGCGGCGTGACAACACGGACATGACGGCCCCCCATGCGCTTTTATTGGCGGCTACGGCCCCGCCTTGACGAGCAGATGCGCTTCTGCCGCCAACGTACGAGACCGGAATGAATGGAATTGGAATTGAAGCATCTTCGCGCGGATGATCCAATCCTATGACTGCACACGAGCCCTGAGGAGCCGCGAAATTTTCCGGAATCGCGTGAACCTTCCTGGGAAGAGCGCCGACTAAGCGAGCACATCCGCCGGGCCGCTTGGGTCATTCGTGGCGATGGGCCGTTTGCGCCATGCAGAACGGCAAGCAGAACTGACGGCGGCTCCCGAGAGGCGTCGGGCAAAACACCCGGTCAAGCCCTTGGCGTAAAAATATTCCACTTTTCCGAATTTCGGATTTATGGCATATCCTCGCCCATCCCGGCCCCTGCCAAAGGGGCGCTTCGCGATCGTCACGAGATGCGGGCCGGGTGGCGGTGGACGCGGTAGCGCCGGCGCGGCTCAGCATGATGACAGGGCGGGCAACCGTGAGTCCTCAGGCGACGCGATACGACACGGCGCGGTCACAGCGGTTTCGTCGATGCCTGGGGGCGAGCACACGCAAGCCTTCCGGGTATTTCGGCGGGATCGTCCGCGGACGGAGAAGTCGTGTGGTCCTGACGCCCGGGGTCTGTGCGTCAAGGCTTGCGGTGATGCGGCGGCCCGACCGGGCACGCGCATCGATCATCCGCAAGGCGACGGGGGCAATAGTGCATCGCTCCCCGGGGAGAGCACGAAGGACACCGTTAAAACCAGCCGCGCAGGGAAGGCCGGGCGACCGGCATCACCTGTGGTCCACCCCGTGTGCATCTTCCCCCCCCCCCCCCCCCCCCCCCCCCCCCCCCCCCCCCCCCCCCCCCCCCCCCCCCCCCCCCCCCCCCCCCCCCCCCCCCCCCCCCCCCCCCCCCCCCCCCCCCCCCCCCCCCCCCCCCCCCCCCCCCCCCCCCCCCCCCCCCCCCCCCCCCCCCCCCCCCCCCCCCCCCCCCCCCCCCCCCCCCCCCCCCCCCCCCCCCCCGAGCGCGAACGACAGCAAGCCTCGGGCGAAACGCGCCGCGAGAGCGCGAAGGCGTGTCTGCACCACATACTCGGTGTCATCGCAGACAGCGTCACTTGGAGCGGGCTGCAACCTCATACTCCGTTATTGCGAGCGCCTCAGCCTCCTCGGCTCTCGTGCCCCGGACGCAGCGCAGCGCCCCTTAGCGGTGCGCTGCAGAGCCGGGGCCCATGTCGCAGCGGCGCGCGGGCAGCGCTGGGTCCCGGCTCTGCGCAGCAGCGTAAGAACGCTGCAGCGCGTCCGGGACACGTGTGTGGGTACCACCGTCTCTCGCACCACTTTTCGCGCGCGCCGGGCTGGTAGAGTGGCGCCATTATTTTGGGGAATTTTGATGCGCGCGAGGATTTTCAATCGCGTTTTGGGGCTGGCGACACTGGCCTTGCTTGTCGGCACTGCGGACGAGCTCAATTTCGACCCTGATACCCCCGACGGACTCACTCGCGCGATCACAAAGCTCCAGCAGCGGATTTCGATGGCGCCGAATGGAGAGCCGACCGAGGGCCTGTTGCTGCGCATGCGCAAGATGGAGGATCTCAAGCCCTGGGGCTCGATCGTCTACGGCCCGGACAACAGCAAATGGGGCATCTCGTGGAACCACGCCTCGCGGCGCGCGGCGGTGGCGGAGGTGGCGGGTTTGACGGCGCCTGGGTGGTCACCAGTGTCGGCTGCGGCGGCACCACGTCCGGTGCGGTCGTCGTCTCCTCGGGCAAGGTCATCGGCCAGGGTGTCACTGGCACCGTCAGCCCGAGCGGCTCGGTCAGCACGGTCGGTCAAGGCGACGGCGTGACCTTCACAGGCTCCGGCCGTCTCGGCGCTCGCAGCGGTTCCGGAACCTGGCGGCGCTCCGATGGCTGCGGCGGAACCTGGAGCTCGGCGAAGCAGTAACGCGCAAGGAAATGCCTGATCTCGCGGCGGAACGAACGCGCCGCAAGCCCAATTCAAGCCACATCCTCTCCGGATTTGCGGCTCATTGCCACCCAAGTCTTTGATGACAAAGGGCTGGTTAAGAGTTGCGTCATGCGTAACCGGGAGACCAGGATGGGCAACCGCACCGCAAAATTCGTATCCGCGCTAGTCGGCAGCATCATTGCCGGCGCGCCAATGGCCGCCGTGTCGCAGAACGCGCCGGCGCCATCGAGCACAGCCAACGCGGCCGCCGACTGCCTCGCCTCGCCGAAGGGCGCCGCGCCGCAGGGGCAACACTGGTACTATCGTCTCGACCGCACGACCAAGCGGCAATGCTGGTATCTGCGCGCCGCAGGCGGCAAATCCTCCCAGACCGCGCAGGCGACGACCGACACGCCCGAGGCGGATTCGGCCGTGCCGCAAGCGATGCAGAACGCGCGCGCCGAATACACCGCTCCGCAGACGAGTGCCGCACCAGGCACGCCGAACATGAGCGCGCCCGCGCCCGCTGCAACCAATGCGCCGCCGGTCGCCCAGCAGCCGCCAAGCGGCGCGCCTGCGACCAACGCGCAGCAGCCGGCTGTGACCGCGCGCTGGCCCGAGGCCTCTCCGGCCTCCGCCGCGCCCAC
>NZ_LBJV01000044.1:0-63257 GCF_028128855.1 Bradyrhizobium sp. CCBAU 11430 | reverse complement strand
GACGCCGTGGAGGCTTCGGCAATCGAACTCCCTAGCCAAATGCAGTCACCCTCCCCCCGGTGGACCGGAGGGAGGGCGCGGATGTCGTCAGCGATGGAGGATTGCGTCCTAGTGCGACGTCATCTGCTGGGGAAGATCGTCCGGTTCGGCGAGCACGCTGTTGGCCGTCGAGGCCTCCAGCGCCGCCATCCGGAACAGATAGGCGAGCGTCGTCAATCCGGTGTCTTCCGCCATCTGCGCCAGCTCGAGCGCCATGTCCGACATGTAGCCGAGATCATCGTCCCTGATCTGCGCCATGATCTGGCTGTCCCGCATCATGTTCGACATCTCAGGCGCTCTTTCGTTGCGCGGCAGCAGCGCCGCAGAGGTTGGCACGGGCGACGGCGTCCAGACGCGGGCCGTCCTGGCGCACGACCGAGGTCATGCCGATACGATCGTGCAGGGCATCGAGGGTCTCGCGACGAATGTCGATGGTCGCCGCCATGGTCCATGCATTCTCCACCAGAGCGGGCAGGCCCAGCGGGGTCACCATGAAGCCGGCCTCGTGAAAGCGCGGCAGCCACCAGGTCTCCATGATCGCGCTGACCTGCGCGATCCCCTGATTGAGGCAGAACTCCTGCACCGCCGCCATCAGTTGCAGGTTGAGCGCGCCGTCGCGGCGATCACGCACGACGAAGTAGCGCGACCATTCCCAGACCAACGGATCCGCGGGGCAGCCGCGCACCGACGCCAGGTGCGGGAACACCTCGCTCATCATCGAGGGCTTGGTCGTCGGGTAGAGCCGGTGGCCACCGATGACGCGCCGCCCCTCCAGCGCAAGCAGATAGACGGTATCCTCGTCGTCATAGGAATCGATCTCGCGGCAATCCGGCCTGCGTAGCGTCTCCCAGCGCCGCTCCTCGACGAAGATATCGTGGCGCAACCGGAAATGCTGCTCGATCACGTCTTCATAAAGGTGGCGATTTACCGCAGAAATGGCGTGAATCATGAAAACCCCCAATCATCCTCAATGGGGGCAGACTCTGCCAAAAGAGCCGGATTCGATATTGGGAAATTTCCCAGTACGGCGCTTACGGATTGATGATCTTGTTCCGAATCGCCAGCGCCACCGCATGCGTGCGGTTGACGGCACCGAGCTTGCGCGCGGCAGTTGCAAGATGCTCTTCCGCGGTGCGCTGCGTGATGTGCAGGATCTCACCGATCTCCCAGGCCGACTTGCCCTGCGAGGCCCAGGAGATCACCTCGCGCTCGCGCGGGGTGAGGCGCGTCGAGGGATAAGGCGCCGGCTCGAGCAGACGGCGAATGTGGTCGAAGCCATACATCGCCATCAGATGCAGTGCCGGCTTGCTGCGCGGATTGAGGTCGAGATGAACGCCGCCAAGCGACACCGCGGCTTCATAGCCGGTGAGCCCGTGGATCGGCACGATGAAGCCCCGCGACATCCGAAAATCGGTGGCGCGGTTCATCACCTCGGCCGCGTTCGGCTCGAGTTCGGCGTCATAAGGTGCTTCCGACCATTCGAACGGATTGACCGATTGCCGGCACAGCCGCACCACCGGATCGAAGCGGTCGTAATTGTTCTGCGTGTAGAGGCTGAACCAGCCCGCCGGCCAGCGCTTGGCAAGCACCATCTGCGCAAACCGCTGGTCGGGATTGGGCAATCCCGTCACGATGATGGTTTCGAAGCCGAAGCGACCGAACGCCGTCTCGAGCGCATTCATGGCATCGGGCACCTTGCGATAGGTCCCCAAGCCTTCAATGAAGTCGAGCGCCTCCCGGCCATAATCCACGGCGGACATCAGTGCGTTTCCTGACTCTCGCCGTTCCGTATAGCACGTATTTGGGGACTGCCTCAATTCGCTGCGGCCGTAGTTTCCCGGTGCTCATCCGCCCTGAAGATTTAAACTACTTGTGGCAGAATTGACGTCACGATACACCTGAGCGACCGAAGCGGGAACACCACGATGGAAGACGAGGACATCGCCCTCAACAGCGTGCTCGGCCTGGAATTGAACCGCGTGTTTTTCGCCGTCCGCGAAACGGCCAACAAGCAGAAGATCATCGAGTTCGCGCGCGCGGTGCTGGAAGGCGAGCGCGAGGAGCTGGCCGAGAGCGTATTGCCGGAAGAGCCGGCGAGCTAGAACGCGGCTGCGCTAGACGACGCCGACGAGACAGGTCGCGCAACGATGCAGCCCCTGCCATTCGAATGGGCCGATTTTAGAAAACAGTCTGACAGCGAAGTTACTCTTATTGGAGAAGCTGGCGAGCCCGGCCGGGCTCTCGTGCCCCGGCCGCAGCGCAGCGTCTCCTTGACGATGCGCCGGAGAGGCGGGCCCACCTATCCGCAGCTTACCCTCTGACTTTCCGGGTCCCGGCTCTGCGCAGCAGCGTTTCACGCTGCAGCGCATCCGGGACACGAGAGCGACTTCCCTGCCCATCCACATCCACACACTTGCCGCTGGATGACATCGCGGCTCTCGTGAGATGATCGCCGCCGCGATCCTCTCTCGGGTGCCAAGAACATGATGACGCTGCGCCAGGTTGAAGTGATCCGTGCCGTGATGGTGACGGGCACCATCGGCGGTGCGGCGAAGCTGCTCAACGTCTCTGCGCCGGGGATCAGCCGCCTCGTCAAATACACCGAGCGCTCGCTCGGCATCCGCTTCTTCCAGCGCCAGAACGGGCGTTACTTCCCGACGCCGGAAGCCGAGAACATCTTCGAGCAGATCAACGGCGTCTACAAGAAGGTCGACGATCTCTCCGAGATCATCTCCAAGATCGGCCGCGGCGGCCTGTCGGAGCTGCGCATCGGCTCGGTGCCGAGCATCTCGCAGGTGATGGTGCCGCGCGCGATCGAGCGCGTCCGGCGCCGCTATCCCGATCTCGGCATCGACATCAACATCCTCAAGCTCGAGGAGGCCATCGACTATCTCATGCTCGGCCGCGGCGAGTGCGTGGCGATGAGCTACCGGCTGGAGCATTCCGGGCTCGACTTCATGCCGCTGGCCTCGGGCGAGCTGTACTGCATCGTGCCGCCGGGGCATGAGCTCGCCGGCCGCAAGCAGGTCTCGGCCGCCGAGATCACCCGCTATCCGCTGATCGGCATCGATCCCAACGATCCCTACGGCCGGATCATGGCCGAGATCTTTGCGCGCAACCGTCTCGCCTACAACATCACCATCCGCGCGCGCTTCGGCACCACGGTCTGCGCGCTGGTGAAGGCGGGCCTCGGCATCGCCATCATCGACCAGTTCACGGTGGCTCACGGCGGCTATCCCGGGATCGAGCTTCTGAAGATCACCGAGCCGACGCGGTTCGACACTTACATCGCGGTCAAGCGCGGCGCGCCGCTGTCGCTCCATGCCGAGTCTTTCATCGAGTCGCTGCGCGCCGAGATGCGCGCGGTCGAGCCGTCCCGCGGCAACGGCAAGGCCGGCGGCGCGCGCGGACGGAAGAAATAACATCATGTTAGGTTTGCCGGATAAAAGGGTAATTGTGTTAGGCGAGGGAAAGGCTATCGTCGCACCTGGAACTGCCCTTGGACTTGCGGGATTTCCCCGCTAATGGCCGGGACCGAACGCTCCCTTTGAGACGACAGCGAACCATGTCCAAGCGCGGATACGCCGCCAGCAAGAAGCTCCTCACCGGCCTGATCGGCGCGCCGATCGCACATTCCGCGTCCCCCGCCATGCATGAGCGCGCTGCCGAGGCGCTTGGCCTGCGCGGCCACTACCAGCTCATCGAGGTCGCCGGCGCCGATGCGGCCGGGCTTCGCATGATGCTCGAGGGCGTGCGGCGGCTCGGCTTTGCCGGCGTCAACGTCACCTACCCCTACAAGGAGGCAGTGGTCCCGCTGCTCGACGAGCTGGCGCCGGGCGCAGCCAGCATGGGCGCGGTCAACACCGTCGTCGTCAGGGACGGCCGCCTGACCGGCCACAACACCGACACCACGGGCTTTGCCCGCGCGGTGGCGCCGCTGCTGGCGCCCGCGGGGAATGCCGTTGCGGTGATCGGCGCCGGCGGCGTCGGCAAGGCGATCGCGTTTGCGCTGGCGAGCCTGAAAGTGTCCGACATCCGCGTCTTCGACAGTGAGCCGGCGCGCGCGGCGGCGCTCGTCTCCCTGCTTGCGCCGCGGGGCGGCGCAAGGATCGCCGCAAGCGTCGAGGATGCGCTGGGCGGCGCAACCGGTCTCGTCAACGGCACGCCGGTCGGCATGCTGCCGAACCGGGGCATGCCGGTCACCGCCAATTTGCTGCATGAAAAGCTCTGGGTGGCGGACGCCGTCTATTCGCCCTTGATCACGCCGCTGCTGGCGGCGGCACAAGCCAAGGGCGCGCGGATCATGACCGGGCGGGAGCTCGCGATCTACCAGGCTGCCGACGCTTTCGAACTGTTCACGGGCCTTGCCCCATCGACCGAGGTCATGGGAGAGGCATTCGACGAGGTGATGGCGGCACGAAGCTCGGCCTACCACGCAGCGTAAACCGAAGCGGCCGACACAAGGCCGCGGACAATTTCGACGAAAAATGGGAGGAGAAACCATGAAATCGACCCTGCTGGCAGGCGCCCTGCTTGCCTTCGCGACTGCAACCAGCGTCCACGCCCAGGCCATCAAGCTCGCCAACGTCGCCGAGCTCTCGGGCGGCGGCGCCACCGTCGGCACCAACTGGAAGAACGGCATCGACCTCGCCATCGAGGAGATCAACGCCAAGGGCGGCGTGCTCGGCCGCAAGCTGGAAGTCAGCCATGCCGACTCGCAATCCAACCCCGGCGTCGCCCGCGCCCAGGTGCAGAAGGCGCTCGACGCCGAGCCCTATGTGCTGCTCGGGCCCGGCTACTCCGGCTCGGTCAAGGTCACCGCGCCGCTCGCCGCCGAAGCGGGCATCGCGCAGATCATGGGCGGCGAAGCCGCCGAATTGACGCAGGCTGGAAACAAGTTCCTGTTCCGCACCTCGTTCGGCCAGCAATCCTCGATGCCGAAGGTCGCGAAATACATCCATGACGAGATGAAGGCGAAGACGGTCGCTGTGGTCTGGGTCAACAACGACTTCGGCCGCGGCGGCCGCGACGTCGTCGTCAAGGAGCTCGACCGGCTCGGCTCCAAGGTGGTCGCCGACCTCTCGACCGAGGCGGGCCAGGCCGACTTCGCCGCCGACGTCGGCAAGATCAAGGCTGCCAATCCGGACGCCGTGTTCGTCTACCTGAACGAGGAGGAGAGCGCGCGCATCCTGAAGGAGCTGAAGCGCCAGGGCGTCACCGCGCCGCTGATGGGCGAGACCACGCTGATCGGCCAGAAGGTGATCGAGCTCGCCGGCGACGCCGCCAACGGCGCACGCGGCCATGTCGGCCTCACCACCGATGCCCCGGTCGACCTGATCAAGGCGTTCCGCGAGAAATTTTCCAAGAAGTACAATTACGTGCCCGACCATAACGGCCTGAAGGGCTATCTCGCCGTCTACATGGTGAAAGCCACCACCGAGAAGATGGGCAAGGTCGACCCGAAGAAGTTTGCCGAGACGCTGCACGGTCTCACCATCAAGGCCGCGGACGAGCCGGGCATCCTGATGGACGTCACCTTCAGCGACACCGGCGACATCGACCGCCAGAGTTTTCTGGTCGAGGTGGTCGAAGGCAAGCAGGTGGTGAAGCAGGTGCTGCCCAAGGTGAAGTGAGGAACGTGGTCTTTCACCTCTCCCCGCTTGCGGGGAGAGGTCGGATCGCATCGTAGATGCGATCCGGGTGAGGGGGAGCCTCCGCGAGTCCGACTATCAGCGACCCCGCGGAGACTCCCCCTCACCCCAACCCTCTCCCCGCAAGCGGGGAGAGGGGGAAGACAGAGCGAGGGACACGAGGGGAGAAAATGTCCAATCCGTTCGATCTTCTGGTCGCGGGACTGGCCACCGGCGCGATCTATGCGCTGGTCGCGGTCGGCTTCACGCTGCTGTGGCAGACCTCGCAGACCATCAATTTCGCGCAAGGCGAGTTCGTGATGCTGCCGGCGTTCCTGATGCTGGCGGCGATGCATGCCGGCGCGCCGTTCTGGCTCGCGATCATCCTCGGCATCCTCTTGTCGATGATCCTGCTCGGACTCGGCTTCAAGCTGCTGCTGGTCGACCCGATGATGCGCCACGGCGTGCTGCCGCTGGCGATTGCGACGATGGCGCTGGCGATCGGCCTCAAGGAGGCCGTCAAACAGTTCTTCAGCGCCGAGGCCTCGCCCTTCCCGTCGATCGTGCCGACCGGTGACATCTCCATCCTCGGCCACGCGGTATCGCTGCAAAGCATCGGCGTGCTCGTCGTCGCCATCGTTGCGGTGTTCGGCCTGACTGCACTGCTCAATCGCACCTCGCTCGGCCACCAGATGCAGGCGGCGGCGCAGAACCCGACGGTGGCACGCATCATCGGCGTGCCGGTCGAGCGCATGATCCTGCTGACCTTCCTAATCAACGCCTTCCTGGTCGCACTGGCTTCGCTTTTGATCACACCAATCTACCTCGCAAAATTCTCGTCCGGCGAGGTGCTGGGCCAGGCCGCCTTCATCGCGGCGATCGTCGGCGGCTTCAACCAGGTCCGCGGCGCGATCGCCGGCGGCCTCTTGATCGGCGTGCTCGACAATCTCGCGGCCGCCTATATCTCGACGCAGTACCGCGCCGCCGTGCCGATGATCTTCCTGATCGCCGTCATCCTGTTCCGGCCGCAAGGACTGCTCGGCCGCGCCGAGGAGCGCACGGTATGATCAGCTTCGGCAACCCCCTGAAGATCGCGCTCGGCCTGATCGTCATCGCCGGCCTGATCATCGTTCCCATGAACTTCAACCGCTACGGCCTGTTCATCCTGAGCCAATGGGCGGTGATGACCATCGCTGCGATGGGCCTCAACCTCACGCTCGGCTATGCCGGCCAGGTCTCGCTGGCGCAGGGCGCCTTCGTCGGCATCGGTGCCTATGCAGCGGCGATCATGACCACCCATGGCTGGCCGCTGCCGGCGGCGATCGTCGTCGCCATCGTGCTCAGCTTCGCGGTCGGCTGGGTGCTCGGCTATCCCGCGCTGCGCGTGCAGCATCACTACCTCGCCTTCGTCACCCTGGCCTTCTCCACCCTCGCCTTCCTGGTGTTCCGCAACGAGAGCTGGCTCACTGGCGGCATCTATGGCATCTCCAACATCCCGCGTCCGCATATCTTCGGTTTCGCGACCAACAAGCCGCTGCCGTTCTACTACGTCTGCCTCGGCTCGCTCGCGATCGTGTCGCTGGCGGTGTGGTGGCTGATTCGCTCGCCCTGGGGCCGCGCCTTCATGGCGCTACGCGAGAACCCGCTGCGCGCACAATCGCTCGGCATCGACACCCGCCGCTACACGCTGATGGCATTCGCGATCGGCTCGGCGCTCGGCGGCATCGCCGGCGCACTCTATGCGCCGCTCACGCAATACATCGATCCCGTGCCCTTCAACCTGTCGCTCTCGCTCGACCTTCTGATGATGGTGATCGTCGGCGGCGCGGGCTTCTATTTCGGCCCGTTCCTCGGCGCGATGATCGCGGTGCTGCTGCCGGAATGGCTGCGCTTCACCGAAGGCTATTATCTGATGCTCTACGCGGTGGCGGTGATGCTCCTCCTGATCTGGTCGCCGACCGGCATTCTGGGAATCCTCGACCGCTATCTCGCCGAGCGCCGCACCAAGGCTGCCTCCGCGCTGCGCGCCGTCGCAAAATCCCGCCTGGAGACGGTGCAATGAGTGCGGTCCTCGAAGTCACCGATATCAAGAAGAACTTTGGCGGCATCAGCGCCGTCGACGGCGTCTCCTTCGACGTGCGCGAGGGCGAGATCCTTGGCCTGATCGGTCCGAACGGCTGCGGCAAGTCCACGCTGTTCAACTGCATCCTCGGCCAGCTCACCCCGTCAGGCGGCGAGGTCAAGCTCGACGGCAAGCTCGTCACGGGCCTCCGCCCCTCCGAGCTCAACAAGCTCGGGGTCAGCCGCACCTTCCAGCTGCTGCAGGTGTTTCCAAAGCTCTCGGTCCGCGAGAACCTGATCCTCGCGGGCCAGGAGCACCAGGGCAACATGGCCTCGCGCCTGGTCGGCCGCTCCGATGCCGGGTTGACCGAGACTGCCAACCAGATGATCGGCTTCTTCAAGCTCGATCATCTCGCCGACGAGCCGGCCGGCGGATTATCCTATGGCCAGCAGAAGCTGCTCGACGCCGCCATGGCCTTCATGGGCGGCCCGCGCCTGGTGCTGCTCGACGAGCCCGCGGGCGGCGTCAACCCGTCGATGCTGGCCGACCTGAAGGACCGCCTGGTCGCAATCAACCGCGAGAAGAACGCCACCTTCGTCGTGATCGAGCACAACATGGAGTTCGTGATGTCGCTGTGCTCGCGCGTGATGGTGATGGCGGAAGGCAAGGTGCTGGCGATGGGGCGGCCGGACGAGGTGCGCAAGAACCCCGCCGTGATCGAAGCCTATTTGGGTCATTGAAGGAGCCGACCATGAGCGAGCCAATCCTCTCGGTTCACAATCTCGTCGGCGGCTACGGCAAGATGACGATCTTGAACGGCACGACCTTTGCCGTGCCGGAGGCCACGATCACCACGATCATCGGCCCCAACGGCGCCGGCAAGTCCACCGTGTTCAAGGCGATCTTCGGCCTGTTGAAGCTGCGCGAGGGCAAGATCAGCTTTGCCGGCCGCGACGTCACCAATTTGAGCCAGCGCGCGCTGCTCAATGCCGGCATCTGCTATGTGCCGCAGGGCCGCAACATCTTCCCCGAGCTGTCGGTGCGCCACAATATCGAGCTCGGCGGCGTCGCCGCCGGCAAGGGCCTCGACCTGCCCGCGCGGATCGAGGCCGCGCTTGACCTGTTCCCGGCGCTGCGGCGGAAGTCGACGCAGCAGGCCTCCACGCTGTCCGGCGGCGAGCAGAAGCAGCTCGAGATCGCCCGCTCGCTGCTGCTCGAGCCAAAACTGGTGCTGATCGACGAGCCCTCGATCGGCCTGTCGCCGCTGATGGTGCAGCAGACCTTCGACATCCTCAAGAGCCTGCGCGACCGCGGCGTCACCATCCTGATGATCGAGCAGAACGCGCGCTCGGCGCTGGAGATCTCCGACATCGGCATCGTGCTCGAGCTCGGTCAGACCCGCATGGTTGACGACGCCAAGCGCATCCTGAACGATCCCCGCATCGGCCAGCTCTTTCTCGGGGGAGCCATGGAGGAGAGCGCGGCATGAGTGCGCGAATGCGCATCGCCGTCGCCGGCGCCGGCCTGATCGGCCGCCGCCATGCCGAACTGATCGCGACCTCGGCGGACTGCGTGCTGGCCGGCATTGCCGACCCCACGCCTGCAGCCAAGGAATTCGCGCAAGCACGCAACGCACCCTGGCACGCCGATCATCGCGCATTGCTGGAGCAGGAAAAGCCCGACGGCCTGATCATCGCCTCGCCCAACGCGCTGCATCTTCAGATGGCGCTCGACTGCGCAGAGGCCGGCGTGCCCGCGCTTATCGAGAAGCCGGTCACCGACAGCGTCGCAGCGGCACGTCGGCTCTGCGAGGCGGTCAAGCGCAGCGGCGTGCCCATGCTGGTCGGCCATCATCGCCGCCACAATCCCATCATCAAGGCCGCCCGCGAGGCCATCGCATCCGGCAAGCTCGGCCAGCTCACGGCCGTGGCCGGGCTGTGGCTGCTGAAGAAGCCCGACGATTACTTCGAGATCGCCTGGCGGCGCGAGCACGGCGGCGGGCCGCTGCTGATCAATCTGATCCACGACATCGACAATCTCCGCTTCATCTGCGGCGAGATCGCCGAGGTGCAGGCACTGACGTCGAACATGGTGCGCGGCTTTGCCGTCGAGGACACCGCCGGGCTGCTGCTGCGCTTCGCCAATGGGGCGCTCGGAACCATGACCGTTTCGGATGCGACGCCGGCGCCGTGGAGCTGGGAGCTGACCTCGGGCGAGAACGCGGCATACCCGAAGCAGGATCAGCCCTGCTACGTCTTCGCCGGCACGCGCGGCTCACTGTCGGTGCCGAATATGGAGCTGTGGTCCTACCCGCAAGATCCCGGCTGGCACGTGCCGCTGGTTCGCGAGCCCGTCGCACTCTCCACTTGCGATCCACTCGTTGAACAGCTCCGGCATTTCCTGGCGGCGATCGCAGGCCGCGAACGGCCTCTGATTTCGGTCGAGGATGCGACAGCGACACTCGCCGTCGTCGAAGCCGTCAGCGAAGCGGCACGCACGGGCCGAAAAGTCTCACCGGGGCGGATCATGGAGCAGGCAACATGAACAAGCGCTCGATCGCAACCGTCTCCCTCTCAGGCGCTCTCGACGAGAAGCTCCGCGCCATCGCGTCAGCCGGCTTCGACGGGGTCGAGATCTTCGAGAACGATTTGCTGTCGTTCGGCGCCGGCCCGCGCGACATCGCGAAGCTCTGCAAGGATCTCAATCTTGGGATCTGCGCGTTTCAGCCGTTCCGCGATTTCGAGGGCATGCCGGAGCCGCAGCGCGCACGCAATTTTGCCCGCGCGGAGCGCAAGTTCGATCTGATGCAGGAGCTCGGCACCGATTTGCTGCTGATCTGCTCCAACGTCTCGCCCGCCTCGCTCGGCGGCATCGATCGCGCCGCCGACGATTTTCGCGAGCTGGGCGAGCGCGCCGCCAGTCGGGGCTTGCGCGTCGGCTACGAGGCCTTGGCCTGGGGACGTCATGTCAACGACTATCGCGACGCCTGGGAGATCGTGCGCCGCGCCGATCATCCCGCGATCGGAATCATCCTCGACAGCTTCCACGCGCTGGCGCCGGGCCTTCCGACCCGCGCGATGGCCTCGATTCCCGGCGACAAGATTTTTCTGGTGCAGCTTGCCGATGCACCAAAGCTCGAGCTCGATATCCTGTCGTGGAGCCGGCATTTCCGCTCCTTCCCCGGCCAGGGCGATCTGCCGGTCGGTGAGTTCATGGCGGCGATCGCGGCGACCGGCTATGCCGGGCCGCTGTCACTGGAGATCTTCAACGACCAGTTCCGCGCCGGCTCCGCCGCGCAGACCGCGCTCGACGGCCTGCGCTCGCTGATCCTGCTGGAGGACCAGCTTGCGCCGGATTGGCCGAGATTCGCCGCCGAACCGCTGGCGCCGAAAGCGAAGAGCCGCGGCACCGGGTTCATCGAGTTTGCCGTCAACGAGACCAAGGCGGGCGAGCTCGCCCGCCTGTTTGCGCAGCTCGGCTTCCGCAAGACCGGCGCGCATCGCAGCAAGGCGGTGGAGCGCTGGTCGCAGGGCAAGGTCGAGCTCGTCATCAACAGCGAAACCGACGGCTTTGCGCATTCGCATTATGTGACGCACGGCCCCGGCGTCTGCGCGATTGCGCTCGATGTCGACAATGCCGGCCTTGCCATGCAGCGTGCGGAGATGCTGAAGGCGCGCACCTTCTACCAGCCGGTCGGGCCGGGCGAGCTCGAAATCCCGGCGATCCACGGCGTCGGCGGCAGCCTGCTGTATTTCCTCGACCAGGCCGGCAAGAACTGGGACACGGATTTCGAGCCTGTTGCGAGCGACAAAGGCGCGGACGCGCTGCTCGCCGTCGATCACATCGCGCAGTCGATGCCCTATGACGAGATGCTGTCCTGGCTGTTGTTCTACACCGGCATCCTCGACCTCAAGCGCCTGCCGCAGATGGAGATCGCCGATCCCCGAGGCCTGGTGCAGAGCCAGGCCATCATCAACGCCGACCAGAGCCTGCGCTTCGTGCTCAACGGCTCCTCCGCCAACCGGACGTTGCCGGCACGCTTCATCTCGGAGTTCTTCGGCTCGGGCGTGCAGCACGTCGCATTCTCGTGCCGGGACATTTTTGCGACGGTCGCGGAGATGCGCAAGCGCGGCGCGGATTTCCTGGATATCCCCGACAATTACTACGACGACATCGAAGCCAAATACGACCTCGCGCCCGAGCTGATGGCGCAGCTGCGCGCCAACCACATCCTCTACGACCGCGAGGGCGACGGCGAGTTCTTCCAGGTCTACACCCACATTTTCGACGAGCGGTTCTTCTTCGAGATCGTCGAGCGCAGGGATTATCAGGGGTTCGGTGCGGCCAATGCCGGGATCAGGCTCGCAGCCCAGGCCCGCGAAGTGCGGCCCGCGAGCATGCCAAGGGTGTAGGCACTTCTTCCCCTCGCCCCTTGTGGGAGAGGGTGGCTCGCCGCAAAGCGGCGAGACGGGTGAGGGGTCTCTATCCGTGCGATCAACTCTCGCAGGGAATCTGCGGAGAGATACCCCTCATCCGGCGCTTCGCGCCACCTTCTCCCACAAGGGGAGAAGGGGCAACGTCGCTTGTAGCTACTTCATCTTGCACTTGTCGTGGAAACGATCCTGGTCGTTCTCCACGATGGTCGCGACCGTCTTCAGCGAGAGCTGGCCTTCGGCGTCCTTCACGACGTCCTGGAGATAGAAGCTCTGCACCGGGATGTGGTTCTTGCCGTATTTGAACGCGCCGCGCAGCGACTTGAAATTGGCCTTCTCCATCTCGGCCTTCATTGCGTCCTTCTTGCTGGTGTCGCCCTTCACCGCGACCACCGCGCTGTTGATGAGTTGGGCGGCGTCATAGGATTGCGCGCCGTAATAGGTCGGGCGCAGGCCGGGATATTTCTTGCGGTAGTCGGCGACGAAGCGCTTGTTCTGCTCGTTCGGGAGGTCGTTGACCCATTCCTGCGCGCCGGGCACGCCGAGCGCGTTCTCCTTCTGCAGCGGCAGCGAGAGCTCGTCCACCGTGAAGGCGGTGTAGAGCGGCATCGTGCTCTTCAAACCGGCCTGCACATATTGATTGAGGAACTGCACGCCGGCGGCGCCCGGATAGAACACGAAGATCGACTCCGCGCCCGAGGCGCGCGCCTTGGAGAGTTCGGCTGAGAAATCGAGCTGGCTCGGCCACACCGTGTATTCCTCGCCCTTGATCTCGCCCTTGAACGTGTTCTTCAGGCCCGCGAGCATGTCCTTGCCGGCCGCGTAGTTCGGCCCGATCAGGAACACGCTCTTGACGCCTTTCTGGTTCATGTAGAGGCCCATAGCCTGCGGCGTCTGGTCGTTCTGCCAGGAGGTCGAGAACACGTAAGGCGAACAGAGTTCGCCGGCGAGCTGCGACGGGCCGGCGTTGGCCGAGATCAGGAAGGTCTGCGAATCGACCGCGGTCTTCAGCGAGGCCAGCAGCACGTTCGACCAGATGTAGCCGACGATGAAATCGACCTTGTCGGACTGCACCAGCTTCTCGGTCTTCTGCTTGCCGACATCGGGCTTCTGCCCGTCATCCTCGTAGATGACCTCGACCGGCTTGCCGTCCATCTTGCGGCCCATGTGATCAAGCGCGAGCTCGAAGGAGTTGCGCATATCGTTGCCGATCACGGCGGTCGGGCCGCTGAAGGTCGAAACGAAACCGATCTTGATGGTGTCGCCGGCGAATGCCGGGCTCGCCAGCACCAGCGCCGCTGCGCCCGCCAGCCAGAATGCCGTCCTCATAACCACTCCCCTCCTTATTATCGGTCCCGGAAAACGGGGTGATCGCCGCCCCGGGCCTGTCTCTATTGAACGCAAAATCTGTCGCGCCGCCAATGGCTCAGCGCCCGCCCCTGCACCATATTTCGCCCCAATCGGCGATGGCAAGAAATATAATTCTACTTACTTAGATCAACCCTGCGGCGCTTTTTCGCGCCCGATCGATACATCCGGCCTATGCGGCGATTGATGACAGCTATTGGACCGCAGCGTCCGATCCGCACTTAAATGGGGATGTGGAGCAGCGAGATTCGAGGGCACATCATGACCACGACACCGCATCGCGTCGTCATCGTCGGCGCCGGCTTCGGCGGGCTGGAGGCGACCTACCGGCTTGCGGGTGCGCCGGTCGAGATCACGCTGATCGACCGCCGCAACCATCATCTGTTCCAGCCGCTGCTCTATCAGGTCGCAACCGCCTCGCTCGCCACCAGTGAGATCGCCTGGCCGATCCGCCACCTGATGCGAGACAGGCCCGAGGTGACGACGCTGTTCGCGACCGTCAGCGGCGTCGACGCGGCAAGGCGCTGTGTGCTGATCGACGACGGCAGCGAGGTGCCCTACGACACGCTGGTGCTCGCCACCGGCGCGCGTCACGCCTATTTCGGCCACGACGAATGGGAGCAGTTCGCGCCGGGCCTGAAGACGCTGGAGGACGGCACCACGCTGCGCCGCCACATCCTGGTGGCGTTCGAGCGCGCCGAGCGCGAGACCGATCCGGCGAAGCGCGCGGCGCGGCTGACCTTCGTCATCGTCGGCGCCGGCCCCACCGGGGTCGAGCTCGCCGGCACCATCGCCGAGATGGCGCGTCACACCTTGCCCGGCGATTTCCGCAACATCGACACGACCAAGGCGCGCGTGGTGCTGATCGAGGCGGGGCCGCGCGTGCTCGCGGGCTTCGCCGACGATCTCTCGGCCTATGCGCAGGCCTCGCTGGAGAAGATCGGCGTCGAGGTCGTGCTGGGGCAGGCCGTCACCGAGATCAATCGTGAGGGCGTGGTATTCGGCGGCAAGCTGCTCGAGGCCAAGACCCGAATCTGGGCCGCCGGCGTCCGCGCCTCTCCCGCCGCAGAATGGCTGGACGCGCCAGCCGATCGCGCCGGGCGCGTACAGGTCGAAGACGACCTGACGATACCAGGCCATCCCGAGATCTTTGCGATCGGCGATACCGTCAGCATCAACGCCTGGGACGGCAAGCCGGTGCCAGGCATCGCGCCGGCCGCCAAGCAGCAGGGCCGTCACGTCGCAGAAACGATCAAGGCGCGACTGCGAGGCGAGACAAAGGGCGCGTTCCGCTACAAGCATGCCGGCAGCCTCGCCCAGATCGGCAAGCGCCTCGCCGTGATCGACTTCGGCCGCTTCAAGCTGCGCGGCGCGATCGCATGGTGGATCTGGGGCATCGCCCACATCTACTTCCTGATCGGCCTGCGCCACCGGCTCAGTGTTGCGCTGAGCTGGCTCTGGATCTACGCGCGGGACCAGCGGGCAGCGCGGCTGATCACGCAGGGGAGTAGTAAGGTGGTGTAGGGGCTATCGCGGCGCGTTCCTCTTACCCTCCCCTGGAGGGGGAGGGTCGCGAAGCATGCCGCGAAGCGAAATGCGTAGCGGGGTGGGGTGACAGTCTCTCCGCGCAGACACTGCCCGTGTTGAGAGATCACCCCACCCCGCTCGCGCTGCGCGCGATCGACCCTCCCCCTCCAGGGGAGGGTGAAAGAGACGGCGCTCGCTCCCTTACTTCACCAATTCACACCCGCCTTCCGCCAGCGGGCGGAACGCCTGGTCGGCCGGAATCGTCGAGACCAGCTTGTAATAGTCGTAGGGATATTTCGACTCCTCCGGCTTCTTCACCTCGAACAGGTACATCGGATGCACGACGCGGCCGTCCTGGCGGATCGTGGTGTCGCCGAACAATTTGTCCTTGCCTCTGAACTTCTTCATCTCGGGCACGGCGTCCTTGGCGTTGTCGCTGCCGGTCGCGGCGACCGCATTGAGATAAGCGAGCGTCGAGGCATAGACGCCGGCCTGGTTGCCGCTCGGCATCTTGCCGTTCATGCCGGGACGGGCGGCGAACCGCTTGGCGAAGGCGCGGGTGTCGTCATTCATGTCCCAGTAGAAGGCTTCCATAAGCTGGAGGCCCTGCGCGACCTTGATGCCCATGCCGTGGACGTCGTTGATGAAGAGCAGGAAGGCGACGAGCCGCTGCCCGTTCTGCTGAATGCCGAACTCGGCGGCCTGCTTCACCGCGTTAATGGTGTCACCGCCGGCATTGGCAAGGCCGATCACCTGAGCCTTCGAGCCCTGCGCCTGCAACAGGAAGGAGGCAAAGTCGGAGGTGCCGAGCGGGTGCTTGGAGGAGCCAAGCACCTTGCCGCCATGCGCCTCGATGTATTTCTGCGCTTCCGATTCGATGCCCTTGCCGAGCGCGAAATCGACTGTGAGGAAATACCAGTCCTTGCCGCCACGCGAGACCATCGCGGCCGCCGTGGTGTTGCCGGTGGCCCAGGTGTCGTTGACCCATTGGATGGTGTTGGGCGAGCAGGCCTTGCCGGTGAGATCGGAGCTTGCGGTCGAGGACGCCAGGAACGTCATGCGGCTGTCGCGCAGCAGCGTGTTGATGGAGAGGCCTACGGCCGAGTTCGGCACGTCGACGATGGCATCGACACCCTCGACGTCGAGCCATTTGCGCGCAATGGCATTGCCGACATCGGCCTTGTTCTGGTGGTCGGCATAGACGATCTCGACCTTGATGTTCTTGCCGCCGCCGTTGAAATCCTCCGCGGCCATGCGCGCGGCTTCCACCGAGCCCATGCCGTTAGTGTCCTGGAAGATGCCGGAGATGTCGTTGAGCACGCCGACGCGCACGACATTGTCCGAGATCTCGGCGCTCGCCGCGCCGGCCACCAGGCTCGCGGCCAACGCAAGCGTCCATTTCAGATGTTTCATGGTTCCCTCCCCTGTTTGATGGTTTGCCGCGCCGGTCGTTGCCGGCGCGTCGAGACTCAGACCTGCCGCTCCGGCAGCTTCACGACGAGCCCGTCGAGCTCCGGCGTGATCTTGATCTGGCAGGACAGCCGGCTGTTGGGCAGCCGCTCGCTCGCGGTGCCGTCAAGCAGCGCATCCTCGTCGTCGGCCATGCCGGGCAGCCGCGCGAGCCAGCCCTCGTCGACATAGACATGGCAAGTCGCGCACATGGCGTTGCCGCCGCATTCGGCCAGAATGCCGTCGAGACCGTGTCGGGTCGCGGTCTGCATGGCGCTCTCCCCGTCCGCGGTCTCGATGCGCTCGGACTTGCCGTCGGGATGGATGAAAGTGATGGCGGGCATCAAAGCTCCTGGTCAGGCCGGGGTGATCGTGACGGGCAGGCTGTCGAGCCCGCGCAGCGTGTTGTTGAAGCGACGCTTCGGCTCGCCCGTGATCTCGATCTTCGCGATGCGCCGGGCCAGCGCCGTCAGCATCACCTCGCCTTCGAGGCGGGCAACGAGCTGTCCGACGCACATGTGGATTCCCGAGCCGAAGCCGACATGACCGGAGGTGCGGCGCGTGATGTCGTAGCTATCAGGCTCGTCCCAGCGTCTGGGATCGCGATTGGCGGCGGCGAGGAACATCAGTACCTTCTCGCCCTCGCCGATCGTCGCGCCTGACAGCTCGACATCGCGAGTGGTGGTCCGGAAGAAGGTCTGCACCGGGCTTTCGAACCGCACGGCCTCCTCGAAGGCGTTGCGTGCCAGCGTCAGATCAGCGCGCAGGCGCTGCCACTGGTCGGGGAAGCGCGCAAGGCAATAGACCGCCGCGCCGATGCCGTTGACGGTGGTGTCGAGGCCGGCCGACAGCAGCGAGCGCACCAGCAGCGGCGCCTCGGTCGCGGTGATCTCGCCGTCGTCGACCCGGGCGTGGATACAGGCGCCGAAGCCACCGGGCGCGAGGTTGTCGCGCTGGCATTGCTCGGCGACATAGGCCTGGTGCGGCGCCGAGCGCGCGATCGCCTGCTGGCGCAGCTCATTGGGCGGACCGAACGCGTTGAACACGACGCTGGCATAGGGAATCAGATGCTCGCGTCCCTCCGCCTTCAGGCCCAGCGCATCCGGAAAGATCGAGAGCGGATAGGCTTCCGCGAGATCGGTGATCGCGTCGAAGCTGCGCTTGTCCAGCAGCGCATCCACCCGCTCCTCCGCCGCGGCGGCAAAGCGGTCGCGCACCTGCTTCATCACGGTCGGCGACAGCACCTTCGACAGCACGGCGCGGGTGCGGGTGTGCGCGGGCGGATCGGCCTCGAGGATCAGGCTCGGCGGCCGCCACGGCGTCTCCTTCTTGAAGTCGGACAGGCCGACGCCGCGGCTGGAGCAGAACGTCGCAGGATCGTTCAGCACCGCATGGACCTCGGCATAGCGCGCCACGCCATAGACGTTCCATTTGTCGAGGTAGACCACCGGCCCTGCCTCCCGCAGCCGCTGATGCGTCGGATATGGGTCCGCGAAAAAATTCATGTCGAAGGGATCGACGTCGAGATGCGGGACGGCCGCAGAGCCCGTCGATGCAGGGGTGCCGGATGCGGTCATGGGAGACCTCTCTCATTTTGATCTTGTGAAAGCGCGGCGCATGCCTTTAGGTCGGTGGCCTCACCGCGAGACAGAACGCCGACATGCCTGCGCCTTCGACCAGACCCCGCCACAAGCCTGCGCCCGCAGAGGCGGGACCGACGCTCGATCTCGAGCGTTACGTCCCGGCCTTCGTCACCTTCATCGCCAACAAGCTCTCGAACAGCGCGACCGCGTTCTATCAGCGGGAGTTCGGCGTCAACGTCACGGAATGGCGGATCATGTCGCTGCTGGCGATCGAGCCCGGCATTCCGGCCTCGCGCATCTGTCACGTCATCGGCTTCGACAAGGGGCCAGTGAGCCGGACGCTGGCGGGCCTCGAGAAGCGCGGGCTGATCTCGATCCGCACCGATCCCCACGACGGCCGCACCCATTCGATTTCGCTGACGGCGAAGGGCCGCAGCACCCATGACAAGGTGATCGCCGCAGCGCTCGAACGCGAGCGGCGGCTGTTGTCCTGCCTGAGCAAGGACGAGCGCGAGGTGCTGATCGGCCTGCTCCGCCGGCTGCACGAAAATCTCGGCGCGGTCACGGACAGCAGCTACACCTGACGCACCGCACCGCGGCCGCGCCCTGTCGCCACCTCCAGGCATGCGCCCGCGCTTGCCCGCGGCACCCTTCCTGCCGAGCATCGTTTCCTCCGAGATCGGACCCGGCGGTTTCCCCGCCGTGGTCCTGGTCTGGAACGGTTCGCACAGATTAGTTGCTTAGGCAACAAAAGAATCAGCAATATATTGCGGCAGCGGGATTGGCCTATCGGCTCGTCATTCCGGGGCGCGCGTAGCGCGAACCCGGAATCCATCGTGCAACACCCCTGCGGTGAATTGGATTCCGGGCTCGCGCCAAGAGGCGCGCCCCGGAATGACAGCGGAATGTGGCTTCGCTACCGGCCTTTACAACCCGATCCACTCGCCCGACGCATCATCGTTCAACCGCGCCACCGCATCGGCGCGGCGGGTCAGCACGGCGCGCTGGTTGATGTAGCCCTTGTCGGTAATCTCGCCGCCATCGACCGACGGCGGCTCGGCGAGAAGCAGCGCGCGCGTGGCGTGGCCGGCGGAATTGGGGCCGTCCTGCTTCAGTTTCACCAGTCCCTGCGCAATGGCGCTCCTGACCTTGTCATGCGCGAGCACCTCGTGCACATCAGCCGTCTCGCCCAGGCCGGCATGAGCACGGCAGGCCGCGACGTTGGGGAACACCAGGAAGCGCACTTCGTCGCCGCCATGACCTGACACCACGATATCCTGCGCCAGCGGCGCCAGCGCGGCGATGCCGGCGACGCGCAGCGTGCCGACGCTGACCCAGGTGCCGGAATTGAGCTTGAAATCCTCGGCCACCCGGCCGTCAAAGAACAGACCGCGCTCCGGCCGCGCGTGATCGGCAAGCTTCACGGCATCGCCGATGAGATAAAAACCCTCTTCATCAAAGGCCTGCCTGGTCAGCTCCGGCGCCTTCCAATAGCCCGGCGTGACGTTGGGACCACGTACCCGCACGTCGAGCTTGTCGCCTGACGTAACGAGCTTCAGCTCGGTGCCGGGAATGGGCACGCCGATATTGCCGGAGCGCTCCGCGAGGAAATGGCAGTCGGTCGCAAGCGGCGACGTCTCGGTCGAGCCCCAGGCCGAGACCATCGGCAGCGCGCGGCCGACGGTCCTGATCGAGAGGTCTTCGAGCGCGTCCCAGAGGTTCTGCGGCAACGCGGCACCGGCATAGAAGGCGAATTTCACCTCGCTGAAGAAGCGGTGACGCAGCTCCTCGTCGCCGCGCAGCGCCGCGATCAGCATGTCGAATCCGCGCGGCACGTTGAAATAGACCGTCGGCATCACGCTTTTCAGATTGGCGAGCGACGTCGCGAACAGCCCGGGCGCCGGCTTGCCGCCGTCGATATAGAGCGAGCCGCCATTGCGCAGCACGAGATTGAAATTGTGGTTGGCGCCGAAGGTGTGGCTCCAGGGCAGCCAGTCGAGAATGACGAGATCGCCGCCACCCTGCTCCAGAAACGTCCAGGTCTGCGCCTTGGCCTGCTGGCTCGAGGTCAGCATGCGCTGGGTGTTGATGACGGCCTTGGGCCTACCTGTCGACCCCGAGGTGAACAGGAATTTGGCGATCGTGTCGGGCGTCACCGCGGCGAACGCCGTTGCGACGTCGGGCGTTTCAGGCGTTGTTGCAATGGCGCCGAAGGCCAACGCATCGGCATCGCCGTCGATGCCGCTGATGATCTGGGCCGTGTGAAGCGGTTTGATCGCCGCCAGCGCTGCCGCAAATGGTTTCATGGCGGAGACATAGATCGCGCCCGGCTCGAGCAGCGCGATCATGCTCTTGAGCTTGTCGAAATCTTTCGACATCAACGAATAGGCCGGCGAAATCGCCGCCGAGGGCACGCCGACATGCTGGGCCGCAAGCGCCAGCAGCGCGTGGTCGATGCTGTTATCGGAGAGAATCGCGAGCGGGCGTTCGGCGCTCAGACCCTGTGCCAGGATCCAGGACGACGCCGCACGCACCTGGCGCAGCGCCTGCGCATAGCTGACGGTGGTCCAGGGCGCCTCGACGTCGCCGCGCTCGGCAAGGAAGGTCGCATCCGGCGTTTGCCGCGCCCATTGCTCCAGCCAGTCGCCGACGCAGCGCGCGCCGTCGCGCAAGGGGTCGGGCGAGCGCAGCACGATGCTGCCGTCGGCGCGATGCTCGGCGACGGTCCGTGGAGTTGCAAACAGGCTTGCGGCATCGCCGCGTGCGGCGGTTGTCATGATTTCCTCCTCCGCCCGGATCCCGGATCGGCCGCAGCCTCGTTCCGGGCTGCTTTGGCCATAATGTTGGGCATGACAATTGTTGTCGTCAACAACAATCTTCCGCCCGCGCAATAATGACGTTACAAGAATAGTCCGGCAGGAGACGTGATTTGACAGCCACCTCAGCCCAGACTTCCGCACGCAGACGCGCCGGCAACGGCGCGGCGCCTCGGGACATCGCCGACGATATCGGCCTCGACGCACTGGTCGGGCACGCCGGCTATGCGGTACGGCGCTTCCAGATCTGGATCTTTCAGGACTTCATCAGAACGCTCGGCGATGTCGACATCCGGCCGACGCAATATTCGGTGCTGACCGTGATCGGCGCCAATCCGGGCCTGTCGCAGATGGCGGTGGCAAAGCGCCTTGGCATCGAGCGCGCCCGGCTGGTGCACCTGCTCGACAGCCTCGAACAGCGCAAGCTCGTGAAGCGGGTCAAATCGAAGGCGGACCGTCGCTCGCATGCGCTGCATCTCACGACCCAGGGCGAGACGGCGCTGGCGAAATTCAAGCGGCTCGCGGCCGAGCACGAGCGGCATGTCGAAGAGAAGATCGGCAAGGAAAACCGGGCACACCTGCTGCGGATCCTTGCTGGCTTCACCTGATCTCGACTGCCCATGATTTGGGCAGATGCCCGTCACGGGGCGCTGACGGCACGGCCCGCCCGCCTGCCAAAATATCCCGCAAGCCACTGATCCCACGGATCATATCCGCAGCCTCCGTCCTGCCCGGATAATGTACACAATGGCACATCGCTTGCTTCACTCCGGGGGTGAAGCAGTTGCCGGAGTTTTGTCGCCATGGGGGCTGAAATGGGGGCTGAGCAGCCTGAAACGATCGCCGCGATTTTGGCCGCGCATCGCGCGGGCACGCTGACGCCGGCAGAGACGGTCGCGCGGACCTATCAGCGCATCCGCGACCACAATGATCCCGCCATCTTCATCAGCCTGCGCGACGAAAAGGATGCGATCGCGGAGGCTGAGAGGCTCGCCACGAAGGACACCGCCAGCCTGCCACTCTACGGCGTGCCCGTTGCGGTGAAGGACAATATCGACGCGCTGGGCTTTCCGACCACGGCGGCCTGCCCGGCCTTCTCCACTACGCCGACGCATGACTCGACTGCGGTGGCGCGGCTGCGCGCGGCCGGCGCCATCATCATCGGCAAGACCAATCTCGACCAGTTCGCCACCGGCCTCGTCGGCGTGCGCTCGCCCTACGGCGTTCCCAAGAATTCGATCCGCGAGGATCTCATTCCGGGCGGCTCCAGTTCGGGCTCCGCGGTGGCGGTCGGCGCGGGGCTCGTGCCGCTGTCGCTGGGGACTGACACGGCCGGCTCCGGGCGCGTGCCGGCGATGCTCAACAACATCGTCGGGCTGAAGCCGAGCCTCGGCATGGTCTCGAATGCGGGGCTGGTGCCGGCCTGCCGCACGCTCGATTGCATCTCGGTGTTTGCGCTGACCGTGGACGATGCCGCACTGGCGCTCTCCGTGATGGCAGGACCCGACCAAGCCGATCCGTTCTCGCGCGACCGGCCGCTGGGCGCGCTCACGCCGTTCCCGGCAGGCTTGCGCCTCGGCGTGCCGCGCAACGGACAGCTGATCTTTTTCGGCGACAAGAAGGCGGAAGCCGCCTACGCCGATGCACTGAAGCGCTGGACAGCACTCGGCGCAACGTTGGTCGAATTCGACCTCGAGCCGTTCTACGAGACGGCGCGGCTGCTCTATGAGGGCCCCTGGGTCGCCGAACGCTACCTCGTGATCAAGGATCTGCTGGCGTCCGCGCCCGATTCGATTCATCCGGTGACGCGCGAGATCACCGCGGCCGGCGCGCGGCTCACGGCTGCGGACACGTTCTCGGCGCTCTATCGCCTGCAGGGCCTGCGCAAGATTGCCGAGCGCACGTTTGCCAATATCGACGCGCTGGTGCTGCCGACCGCGCCGACCGCCTATACGACCGCGCAGGTGCTCGCCAATCCGATCGAGCTCAACAGCCGGCTCGGCACCTACACCAATTTCGTCAATCTGCTCGATCTCTGCGGCCTCGCGCTGCCGGCGTCGATGCGCGCCGACGGCATTCCGTTCGGCATCACGCTGCTCGCGCCCGCGGGGCATGATGCGCTGCTCGCGAGCATCGGTCGCGTCTTCCATGCCGATACCAAGCTGAGTCTCGGCGCGAAGGGCACGGCGCAAGCTCCGCTGTCGCCGCTGCCGCCAAGCAGCGGCGACGAGATCCCGATCGCGGTCGTCGGCGCGCATCTGTCCGGCATGGTGCTCAACGGCGAATTGAAGGCACTGAACGGGCGCCTGATCGAGGCAACCAGAACTGCGCCCGACTACAAGCTCTACGCGCTCAAGACCACGCCGCCGAAACCCGGCATGCTGCGCGTCGCAGCCGGCAAGGGCGCATCGATCGAGCTGGAGATCTGGTCGCTGTCGCCGTCCGCGTTCGGCAAATTCGTCAATGCGATTCCTTCGCCGATGGCGATCGGCACGGTGCGCCTGGGCGACGGCCGCAGCGTGAAGGGGTTTCTCGTCGAGCCGGAGGTGCTGAGCGATGCGCGAGATATCACCGCGTATGGGGGATGGCGCGCGTATATGAAGGAAGCTGCGACAAAGTAGGTCTCGTAGGGTGGGCAAAGCGAAGCGTGCCCACGATCCCGACCTTCATGAAAAACCGTGGGCACGGCGCTTTGCGCCTTTGCCCACCCTACGGCACCGATCGCGCGGCGCTACACCGACACCGCGTAGATCTCGTACTCCCCGCGCACCAATTCGATATGCGCGCGCATCGCGACGGCTGCGCCCTGCTTGTCGCCGCGCATGATGGCGACGACGACGCGGTCGTGCTCGGCTTGCGATTTGGCGAGACGGCCGAGGTTGCGGAACTGGGCGCGACGGAACGGTTGCACGCGCACCCGCGTGGCGAGCGTGATCTCGGCGATGTAGCCGTTCTGCGATCCCGCATAGATCGCGTTGTGGAAGCGCTCGTTGACCACGTGGAAGCGATCGGGATTGCCGGTGTAGCTCAGCACGCGCAGCTCTTCGTGGATCGCCTCGAGGCCATGGCGCTCGGCGGCGGACATGCGCTCGGCGGCAAGGCCTGCGCACAGCGCCTCGAGCTCGGCCATCGCCTCGAACATGCTCGTCAGACGCTCGATCGAGGGCTGCGCCACCACCGCGCCGCGATGAGCACGCGCTTCGACGAGGCCGCTGGCCACGAGCTGACGCAGCGCCTCACGCACCGGCGTCCGCGACACGCTGAAGCGGCGCGCGATATCGGTCTCGTCCAGGGGCGAGCCGGGGGCCAGGGCGCCGCGCACGATCTCGTCGGCGAGTTGCAGGCGCAGCTCCTCGGCGCGCGTGACCTTCTGCACCGATGGCGAGGCACGGTCGACGCGGGGCACCACCGGCTCGGCCGGCAGTGCTCCCTGCGGAAGATCGTCGAGCGTCATGCGGTCAGGTCTCTTTCGGCTCGTCGATCATGCTGACATGGGCGGCGACGACGCGCCAGCCCTCGGGAAAGCGAATCCAGGTCTGCATCTGCCGGCCGACCTTGCCGGGCGCCGTATCGCGGTAGAACAGGGTGGAGGCCACCGCGGTGTCGCGGCCATAGCTGCTGATCACCGTCTTGGCGGTGCGGCGGTTCAGGCCGACCGGCGAGCGCGCGGCGCGGAAGCCGTTGATCGCCTCGTAGCCGTAGAGATTCTCACCGATGCCGTAGCGCAGCGTGCGGGGATCGTTGCGGAAGAGTTCGCCGAGCACGGCGACATCGTTACTGACGAGGGCCTGCTCATAACGATCGAATGCGGCTTTGACTTCCGCGATCACCTCGGGGAGATCGATCTCCATGTCAGAGTCCTCTCGGCGCGGGCGCTGCCGCGACGCCCATCTTTTCCAAAGCGTAGGCGACGCGGAGCGCGATGTCCTCGCGCCAGGGCGCAGCGATGATCTGCACGCCGATCGGCAGCGGCTCGAGCGGCACCGGGACGGCCACCACCGGCAGGCCGATGAAGGAGATCGGCTGGGTGTGGACGCCGATATTGGCGCGCACCGGCAGCTCGACGCCGTCGAGGTTGAAATTCACCTGCCCGAGCTTTGGCGCGGTGCAGGGCGTTGCCGGCGCGAGCAGCACGTCGACGGTCTTGAAGATCTCGGCGAGCTGCGCGCGATACCAGCGCCGAAATTTTTGCGCCCGATCGACCATCGGCGCCGGCACCATCGCGCCTGCGATCAGCCGGTCGCGCACGGCTGGATCGAAATCGTTCGGCCGCTTGCGCAGGCGATCGAGATGCAACGAAGCGCCCTCGGTGGTGGTGATGACATAGGCGGCCGCGCGGGCGCGCGCGGCTTCGGGAACGTCGACCACCTTCGTTGCGCCAAGCGCCTTGGCGACGCGGCTGACGGCCTCGACCGCTTCCGGAAACACGTTCTTCTGGAAATACCCGCCGGCGATCGCGATGCGCAGATCCGAGACGGGATTGGCGATCAGCGGCAGCGTCGGCTCCAGCCCGCGCGTCGTGCAGGCGCTGTCCTCCGCGTCAGGGCCCTGCATCACGTCATAGGCGAGCGCGAGATCGGTGACGGAGCGCGCGAACGGGCCGAGATGATCGAGGCTCGCGACGAACGGGAACGAGCGCGCGCGCGACAGCCGGCCATAGGTCGGCTTCAAACCAAAAATGCCGCAAAACGAGGACGGCACGCGGATCGAGCCATTGGTGTCCGAGCCGAGCGCGATCGGCACCAGCGCGCCGCCGACCGCGCTGCCGGAGCCGCCCGAGGAGCCGCCGGTCATCCGCGTGGTGTCGTGCGGATTGCGCGAGGGACCGTCATGGACGTTCTCGCCCGTAAAATCATAGGCGTATTCGCCCATGTTGAGCGCGCCGACCAGCACTGCGCCGGCGGCTTCCATCCGCTCGATCAGCGTCGCATCGCGCGCTGCGGGCGCGCGATCGCGGTTGATCTTCGAGCCGGCGCGCGTCGGAAGCCCGGCGACGTCAAACAGGTTCTTCACCGCGAAGGGAACGCCGGCGAGCGGGCCGACTTCCTTGCCGGCGGCGATATCGGCGTCGACGGCGCGCGCTTTGGCGCGGGCGCGATCGGCGGTGACGTCGGTGAAGGAATTGAGGATGCCGTCATGCTGCTTGATGCGCGAAAGTGCCGCTTCCGTGGCATCGAGCGCGGACATCCGGCGGCCCGCAACCGCACTCGCGATGTCCGAGGCCGTCATCTCTGGCTTGCTGGTCATGGCAGCATCAAGCGGTGAAAATCGGCGCCGGCTCGGTCTCGTCCGGCAGCGCGAATTCGTCGACCAGGCGAGCGAGGCGCAGCGAGACTTCGAGATTGGCGCGCACCGCGGGCCTCCAGGCCTCCTCGACCGGCAGCGCCAGCGCTTTCGATACGGCGTCGATATAATCGTCCAGCGGCTCGGCCATCACGCTCCCAAACTAGCTCTCTAGGTTGTCATTTGAGCATGATCTTTTCGGAAAACCGCGTCACACTTTTCCGGATCATGCTCAGTGGACCTGCAACGGCGGATGCGGGATCGCCGTCAGCAGCTCCTTGGTGTAGTCGTCCTGCGGATCGCTCAAGACCTGCTCGGAAGAGCCCTCTTCGACGATTCGACCCGTCCGCATCACAATGACACGATCGCACAGCAAGCGCACCACATTCAAATCATGCGAGACGAACAGATAGCTCATACCTAGCCGCGCCTTGAGGTCCTGCAGCAGGTTCAGAACGACAGCCTGCACCGAGACGTCCAGCGCCGCCGTCGGCTCGTCCAGGATGACCAGCTTGGGATGCAGCGCGATGGCGCGGGCGATGCCGACACGGGCCTTCTGGCCGCCGGACAATTGATGCGGGAAACGATCCAGCAGGTTGTGCGGCAGGCCGACCATGGTGGCCAGCTCCTCGCAGCGGGCGCGAAGCGCGTCGCGCCCCCTGATATCTCCCAATTGCATGATCGGGTCGGCGATGGCGCGCGCGGCGGTGAAGCGCGGGTTGAGGCTGTCGGTCGGATCCTGGAACACCATCTGGATGCGGCTGCGCTGCGGCAGCCGGGCGAACGAGGCCGGCGCGATGCCGCCGATGTCCTCGCCGTCGAACTGGATCAGGCCGGAGGTCTGGTCGAGGAGGCGCATCACCATCATCGACGTGGTCGATTTGCCGCAGCCGGACTCGCCGACGAGGCCGACGCTTTCGCCATGGCCGATCGAAAAGCTGATGCCGTCGACGGCGCGGAACACGTCCGGCTCCAGCGGCGGCTTGCGGCCGAACAGTTTTCCGAGCGTCGCGGTGGCACCCTGGCGCGGGTATTCCTTGACGAGCTTTTCGATGAGGAGGAGCGGCGTCTTCTCCCTCTCCCCGCTTGCGGGGTCGCGACGAGCTTCGCTCGCGCTGAGAGGGTCGGGGTGAGGGGGACTCTCCGCGAGCACGGTGCTGGGAGAGCCCCCCTCACCCGCCGCGCTCCGCGCGTCGGCCTCTCCCCGCACGCGGGGAGAGGCAAGAGTCTCCTCCTCCGGCAGCAGATCCCGCAGGCTCACGCCGAGCCGCGGCGTCGCGCGCATCAGCTTCTTGGTGTAGGGGTGCTGCGGGTTGGCGAAGATGTCGGCGGCTTTCGCGGTTTCGACCACCCGGCCCTTCTCCATCACCACGACGCGGTCGCAATAGGCGGCTGCCAAGCCGAGATCGTGGGTGATCAGGATGGTCGACATCGCGCGGCGCTTGGTCAGCTCTACGATCAGGTCCATCACCGCCTTCTGCGTGGTGACGTCGAGGCCGGTGGTCGGCTCGTCCGCGATCAGCAGCTGCGGATTGCAGGCGAGCGCGAGCGCGATGACGACGCGCTGGCACATGCCGCCCGAAAGCTCGAACGGATAGGCGTGGTAGCGCTCGCGCGGGCGGGCGATCTTGACCTGCTCCAGCGCCTCAATCGCCTTCTCGCCGTGATCCTTGACCTGGGCCTGCTGCACGTGGGTGCGCAAGACGTCCTCGATCTGGTCGCCGACTTTCCGGATCGGGTTGAGTGCGGCGCGCGGATTCTGAAAGATCATCGAGACTTCGCGGCCGCGCAGATCGCGCATCTGGTCCTCGGTGGCGGCCTTCACGTCGATGCCGGAGAACATCACCGAGCCCTCGGCGATCCGCCCCGCGCGGTCGAGGATGCGCATCACCGCGTACGACGTCACCGACTTGCCCGAGCCGGACTCGCCGACGATGGCAAGCGTCTCGCCCTTGGCGACGGAGATGTTGACGTGCTGCACGGCTTTGACGATGCCGCGGCGGGTGGAGAATTCGACGGTGAGGTCCTGGACGTCGAGCAGCGGCTGGGCGGTCATGCGGGCCTACGAACCAAAAAACGCGAAAACAACCCCATGCACAGTAGAACGGGATTGGAATCATTGGAGAATTTTTGACGGGTGTTTGCGCGTGAGGCGTGCACGGGCCTCTCGCTCCCTCTCCCCGTTCTTACGGGGAGAGGGTTGGGGTGAGGGGCCTCTCTCCGCGCAAACGGCTGGCAGAGGAGTTCGCGGAGACCCCCCCTCACCCGGTCCGCTAACGCGGCCCGGCCTCTCCCCGCACGCGGGGAGAGGCGAACGGCAGCACCGGCTTCAGACAAAGCAATCATCACGTCCTCCGCTGGGGGTCGACGATGTCGCGCAGGCCGTCGCCCAGGAGGTTGAAGCAGAACACGGCGATCATCAGGGCGAGGCCGGGGAATAGCGCGATCCACCATTCGCCTGACACCATGAAGCCGGCGCCTTCGGCGACCATGATGCCCCACTCGGCGGTGGGCGGGCGGACGCCGAGGCCGATGAAGGAGAGACCGGCGGCATTGAGGATGGCGTAGCCCATGGTCAGCGACATCTGCACGATCATGATCGGCATGATGTTCGGGAGGATGTGCACCAAGAGGATGCGGAATTCGCCGTTGCCGGAGAGACGCGCGGCCTGCACGAAGCCGGCGTTGCGGCGGACGTTGGCCTCGGCGCGCGCGACGCGGGCGTAGAGCGGGAAGTTCACGATGGCTGTGGCGAGGATGATGTTCTGCACGGTGTTGCCGAGCGCGGCGACGATGCCCATCGCCAGCACGAACAGCGGGAAAGCCATGATGGTGTCGGCGATGCGGCCGACGATGCGATCGGTCCAGCCACCGAAATAGCCGGCAGCGATGCCGGCGAGGCCGCCCATCAGGAACACCAGCACGACGGAGGCGACCGCGATGAAGGTATCGAGCCGCGTTGCCACGACGACGCGACTGAAGATATCGCGCCCCAATTGGTCGGTGCCGAACCAGTGCGCGGCCGATGGCGGTTTCAGCGCAGCAGCTGTATCCGAGGCGAGCGGATCGTACGGCACCACATAGGGACCGAGGATCGCGGCGGCGAGGATCAGGATCAGCAATGCGAAGGCAAAGCCGGTGACCTTGTTTTCGCCGAGCACGTAGCGGGTCTGTTCGAGGATCGCAGCTAGTCCCGAGGTACGTGCGGGACCGACAGGCTCGACAGCAGGCGCAACAGAACTCATGAATGCCCCCTACCCTTCCAACCGCACGCGCGGATCGATCACGCCGTACAAAATGTCGATCACGAGATTGAGCAGCACGTACATGACCGCCATGGTCAGGACAAAACCTTGCACCGGCGCGAAGTCCGACGAGATCAGCGCTTCCACCGCGTAGGAGCCGATGCCGGGCCATGCGAAGACTTTTTCCACCAGCACGTTGGCGCCGAGCAGGAACGAGAACACCATGCTGAGCGTGGTGATCACGGACAGCATCGCATTGCGGAAGGCGTAAGTGACGATCACGGTCGACGGTGACAGGCCGCTGGCGCGCGCGGTGCGAACGAATTCGGACGCGAGCACCGCCAGCATCGAAGCGCGTGTCATGCGTGCGATCGGCGCCAGCGAGAAGATCGCCAACGTCGTCGCCGGCAGGATGAGCTGGCTCAGCGCCGAGCGGAACGCTTCGAGATCGCGCGCGATCAAGGTGTCGATCAGATAGAAGCCGGTCACCGTCGGCGGCGCACTGTAGAACACGTCGAGCCGGCCGAGCGGCGCAGGCGACCAGCCGAGGCGGAAATAGAAGACATAAACCAGCACCAGGCCGGTGAAGAACACCGGCAGCGAGACGCCGGCCGTCGTCGTCACCCGACATAAGTGATCGACCCATGATCCCGGCCGTGTTGCAGCGAGCACGCCGAGCGGGATGGCGATGACGACCGAGACGATGAGACCGAGCAAGGTCAGCTCGGCAGAGGCCGGCAGGCGGTTGCGGATTTCAGCCGCCACCGGCTGTCCCGTCGTCAGCGAGTTACCGAAATCGCCATGCGCGAGATCGCCCGTGTAGCGGAAGAACTGCTCGATCAGCGGCTTGTCGAGGCCGAGTTTTTTCCGGATCTGCTCGACGGCTTCCTTCGTCGCAGCGGGGCCGGCGAAGTAGGCGGCGGGATCGCCCGGCAGCGCGCGCGTCAGCAGGAAGGTGACGATGACGACCCCGATCAGCGAGGGAATCGCAAACATCAGGCGCTTGCCGATCATGGTGAGCATGGGGTGCTCCCGCGCTGCGTATGGGAACGAGATCGTGCGGCACGTTCGGCTGCGTTCCCTCCCCCCTTGTGGGGGAGGGCTAGGGAGGGGGGTGGCTCCGGGAGAGGTCTGAGTTTGTGGCTACCCCCCTCCCTGCCCCTCCCCCACAAGGGGGGAGGGAATGAGGGAGCGGTGGCAGCCTCACTCCAAGAGCTGAAAGACACGGCCAGATCGCACGCCCGCACGACACCTCACCCCTTCGCCAGCGCGCGATAATCGAGCCTCCGGTGGAACCAGTATTGATAGCCGCTGATGTTCTTCTGCATCGCGACGTTGACGAAGGGCTGGTACAGCGGGATGCGCGGGATATCGGTGAAGGCGAGATCAACGAAGCCCTTCACGTCGGCATCGTAAGTTGACTTGTCGCCGGCCGCGGCGGCGGTGCGGGCGCCGTCGATCAGTCTGTCCATCTCCGCCGACTTGTAGCTCATGGTGTTGAAGACGGAATTGTTGCCGTGATAGCACCAGTAGAAGAAGTACTCGGGGTAATCGAGCCAGCCCGAGAACACGTTGGTGAAGAGCGGCATCTCCTTCTTGTTCAATTCGGTGCGCCAGTTGGCGCCGGGCACCTTGTTGATGGTGGTCTTGATGCCGATCTGCGCGAGGCTCTCCTGCACCAGCACGCAGAGCGGCTCGTTGACGCCGGCAAAATTGAGGTCGAACGAGATCGTGGTCTCGAAGCCGTTCGCATAGCCCGCCTCCGCCAGTAGCGCCTTCGCCTTGTCCATGTCGGTGTTGTATTTATGCGGCTGCGGCCAGGCGACTTCGGTCGCCTTGTCCTTCGGCGCGCCGAACATCGGGTTGGCGAGGCCGAACATCACGGCGTCCATGATCTTCTGGTAGGGCAGCGCGTAGGCCACGGCCTGGCGCACCTTCGGATTGTCGAAGGGCGGCTTGGTGACGTTCATGCCGATATACTGGATGCCGTTGGAGAACGGCAGCGACACCACGTTGAGCTTGCCGTTGGCCTTCATCTCCTGAAAGTCCTTGTTCGGCAGCTCGTAGGAGATGTCGGCATCGCCGCGCTCCAGCAGCGCGCGGCGGTTTCCGGCCTGCGGCACCATGCGCCAGATCACGCGCTTGATCTTCGGCAAGGGGCCACCGACCCAATCCTCGTTGCGCTCCATGATCACTTCGGTGCCCGCGGTCCACTTCGTCACCTTGTAGGCGCCGGAGCCCGCGGTCTGCTGCTTGGTGAATTCGAGACCCCAGGGGTCCTTCTCGCTGGCGTTCTTCTTCACCAGCTCGGAGTTGACGATGCAGGGCACGATCACCGCGAGATCGGGGACCGTCAGCTTGTCCTTCTTCAGGAAGTCGACGCGCACCGTGTGGTCGTCGATCACGACGAACTGTTCGGGCTTGGTCAGCGAGCCCGCGCTCATCTGGAACGTCGGAAAGCCGCCGACGCTGACGGCGCGATCGAGCGACCACTTCACGTCCTCGGCGGTAACGGGCGCCCCGTCGTGGAATTTGGCGTTCTTCTTCAGCTTGAAGGTGACCGACATGTCGTCGATCCTAAACTCCTCGGCGAGCTCGCCCTTGAACTTGTCGCGGTCGTAATAGGGCACCCCGCCGGGGCCGCTCTTCATCTCGTGGCTGATCAGGCGGTCGTAGCAATTCCAGGACACCTCATAGCCGGGCACGTTGGTGCCGACGCCATGGATGTCGAGATTGTTGGGGCCGCCTTCCGAGACGATCAGCAGCGTCTCGGAGCGGGCGTCGGCATAGGCGGTGGAAATCACCTGAGGCATCGCCGGAAGCGCCGCCCCGGCGGCCAATCCGGAAACGGACTTGAGGAAATCGCGGCGCTTCATGAAATCGCTCCAACTCAAAGTTTTTGGTTGGAACCGGATTCGCAAAGTTCGTGCCAAGGCTTAACGGGTATTTACCCCCAAGTTAATGAACTGATATCGCTTATGAAATGTCGATTTAGGCGCGTCGTGGCCTTCGTCTCGATCTCCCGAGATTGCATACAAAGATACAGATTTGCCTATTCAATGGGCTGAATTTGATTGGCGCCCGCCCGATAAGCACGGCTGTCATTCCGGGGCGATGCGCAGCATCGAGCCCGGAATCCATCGGGCGGCAGCACGCGCAGGATCATGGATTCCGGGCTCGCCGCTCCGCGGCGCCCCGGAATGACGGAGAGAGGCGGGGCCGGCGCTGACCGGCCTCAACCCGCCCAGATCAGCTCCTGCAGCTCGACCAGGTCATCCGCCTGCTCCTGCCAGCCCGCGATGCAGATGTGGCTGTTGAGGTCGCTGGCGCGGTGCAGCAGCATCAGGGCCATCAGCCGGCGCTTCAGCGTATAGTCGAACTTCGTATAGCCAAAGCCTTCGAGCAGGCTCTTCACCCTCCCCGGCCGGCCCGCCGCCATGAACGCGCCGGGGCCGAGCAGGTCGTAATCGCGCCACCCCGCCAGCACGTCGCCGAAGTCGAACAGGCCGTTGAGCGACCACTGACCGTCATCGCAGGCGAGCAGGAAGTTCTCCGGAATGTATTCGCCGACCAGAAAGACCGGCGGCGCATCCATCGGAATGAGTTTTTCCGCATCGCGCAGGAGATCATCGAGGCCTTTGAGGAATTTCGGCGCGAGGCCGAGGCGCGTGTGCCGGGCACGGCAGCCTAGCATCTGCGCACGCATGAATTCGTCCCAGCTCGGCTCGATGTTCGCCAGCGGTCCGAGCGGGACGCGCTGGACGCTCGCGATGGTCTCGCCGATCTGGCGCAGCAGGCGCTCCTTCGCTTCGGGCAGATGCGGCCAGACCTCCGAGCCGAGCGTGCCGGCAAGACGGGTGATGACGAGATAGGGCCAGCCGTCTCGCGTTCCTTCGGCGACGATCTCGGGGATCGGCAGATCGAGATGGCCTTTGAGCTGCATCAGCGAGCCGCGCTCGGAGACGAATTGTGCGTGCAGCAGCGGCGGGAAGATTTTCAGGATCAGCGTCTCGCCGAGGCCAACCACGAGGTTGGTGCCGGTCGCAAACACATGCGGCGCGCTGGTATCGAGATCGTGGCTGCGCGCGATGTCGAGGGCGATCGGGAGCCAATGCGCGGAATCGGCGCGAAAGGCGCGAAAGCTTTCCGCGTCGGTGAAGGCCGGCAGTGTTTGCGATGGAGCGATCGTCATTCAGGTGTTTTTTTGTTGATTCAGTGCGAGCCAAGAAGACGGTGCACCTCTCCCGCTTGCGGGGGAGGTCGGCGCGTTCCGGGCGATGCGAAGCATCGTCCCGCGCCGGGTGGGGGCTCTTTCCTCTAGGGGATTATCCCGTTGTGGAGACACCCCCACCCCAACCCTCCCCCGCAAGCGGGAGAGGGGGCGCACCTCACTCGAGGTCGCAGCGGTGTCCAATCGCAACATGCATTACCGCTCCGGACTTGCCCGCTCGAACTGGCGAAGCAGCTTGTTGCCGCGCTCGACTGCGGAATCCAGCGCGGCTTGCGCGCTCTTGTGGCCGGAAAAGGCCTGCTCCAGCTCGTCTTCGATCGCGCCGCGGATCAGGACGAAGGAGCCGAGCCGGATGCCCTTCGAGTTCTCCGTCGGCGGATTGAGCGTGATTTCCTCGAACGAGATCGCCGAGCCCGGATTGCGCTCGTAAAAGCCCTGCGCGCGCGTCAGCTCGGACGCGGCGCGGGTGATCGGCAGATAGCCGGTGTTCTGATGCCAGGCGGCCTGCACGCCGGGCTGCGACAGATAGGCGAAGAACCGCGCCACGCCCTTGTATTCCTCGCGCGGCCGGTCGCGCAGCACCCACAGCGTGGCGCCGCCGATGATCGAGTTCTGCGGCGCGCCCTTCACGTCGGGCCAATACGGCATCATGCCGTAGCCGATCTCGAATTTCGAATTCGCTCTGATGTCGGCGCGCGTCGCCGAGGAGCCGATGAAGATGCCGCATTCGCCCTTCTGAAAGCGCGGCTCGGCCGCTTGGCCGCGGCCGCCATAGTCGAACAGTTTTGTCTTTTGCCATTCGGCGAGCTGGGCGATGTGCATCACCACGACCGGATTGTTGATGGTCAGCTCGGCGTCGAGCCCGGCAAAGCCGTTGCCGCGCGTCGCCAGCGGCAAATTATGGAAGGCGGAGAAATTCTCGACATGGATCCAGGACGGCCAGGACGTGGTGAAGCCGCACGCCGCACCGCGGTCGCGCAGGCGCTTTGCGGCCGCGCCCAATTCCGGCCAGGTCTTCGGCGGCGCCTCCGGATCGAGGCCGGCGTCGCGGAACATGGTCTTGTTGTAGTAGAGGATCGGCGTCGAGGAGTTGAACGGGAACGACAACAGATTGCCGGCCGCGTCGGTGTAATAGCCGGAGACCGCGGGCAGGTAATCGGTCAGCGAGAACGGCTCGTGCATGTCCCGCATCAGGCTGAACACCGGATAGATCGCGCCCTTGGCCGCGGTCATGGTGGCGGTGGCGACCTCGTTGACCTGGACGATGGCGGGCTGGCTGCGCGAGCGGAAGGCGAAGATCGCGGCGGTCACCGTCTCGGTGTAGTTGCCCTTGTAAGCGGGCACGATGCGGTAATCGGACTGCGAAGCGTTGAAGTCCGAGGCGAGCTTTTCCAATTGCCGCCCAAGCTCGCCGGACATCGCGTGCCACCACGCGATGTCGGTGGCGGCGTGCACGGGCGCAGCCAATGAGAGAGCCGCCAGGGCGGCGGCGATTCGCAAAACGCGCAATGCTGACGTCACGATGGCTCTTCCCGTGTCGCGCGCCGAACGGCGGGCGACCCTGCTTACGGCGCGGCATATCCGGTTTCAACCGGGAATGAACGCCGGCCGCGCCGCACAATTACACGGCCGCGCCGGGCGGGATGGCCTTCCCCCGACCATCTGCTAGATTGCATTGAACCTTTTGCTCCCGCCATAGACTCCACCACTGAGGGGTTGAGTGTGCCAGTGTTGAGCCGTGCCGAACTCTCGCGGACCGGAGTGATCGTCGTCGCGCTTCTGCTTGCCGTCTGTGCGACGGGCGCCGTTGCACGCGAATTTCGCGCCGCCGATACCCAGACCGAGGATTACCCGACCGTCCAGGCGCTGCGCTACATGGGCGCGCTGATCGCCGAGCGCAGCGGCGGCCGCCACGAGATCAAGGTGTTCCACTCCCGCCAGCTCGGCGAGGAAAAGGAGACCATCGAGCAGACCCGGGCCGGCGCGATCGACCTCAACCGGACCAACGTGGCGCTGATCGGCAACTTCGTGCCGGCGATGAACGTGCTCGCCATGCCGTTCCTGTTCCGGTCCATCGAGCACATGCAGAAGGTGCTGGACGGGCCGATTGGCAGCGAGATCCTGAACAGCTTCGAGCCCTATGGCTTCGTCGGGCTCGCCTTCTACGATTCCGGGGCGCGGTCGATCTACAACGGCGCCCGCCCGGTGAAGACCATCGCGGATCTCAAGGGATTGCGGATCCGGGTGCAGCAGTCGGAGTTGATGAGCCAGATGATCCGCTCGCTCGGCGCCGAGCCGGTCGAGATGCCCTATGGGCAGGTGCTCACCGGGCTCGCCAACCATCTGATCGACGGCGCCGAGAACAACTGGCCATCTTTCGTGACGACGGATCATTACACGCACGCCGGGCATTATACGCTCACCGAGCACACGATGAGCCCCGAGGTGCTGGTGATCTCGCTGAAGGCCTGGCAGAGCCTGTCGCCGGACGACCAGAAGATCTTCCGGGAGGCCGCGCAGCGCTCCAGCCGGTTCATGCGCGAGAAATGGCGCGACCTCGAGGAGCAGTCGCAGCGCAAGGCGCAGGAAGCCGGCGTCACCATCATCAGGGAGATCGACCGCAAGCCGTTCGAGGACGCGATGGCCCCGATCTACGCCAAGGCCGGGCGCGATCCCGCCGCGGCCGCGCTGATCGAACGTATTCGCAAGGTGGAGTGAGCCGCGTTGGCTGCACTTGGACATACCGAGCACGCAGACCGGCCGTCCGGCCCGATCGGACGGCTGCGCGCACGGCTGGTCGGCGTGCTCCGGGCGGTGCCGATCCGCTGGCGCATCCTGTCGATCGCGGCGCTGAACTCCGCCGTCGTGGTGGTGCTGGTCGCGATGATCTGGAACGGCGCGCAGGTGCTGGGCTCGGCCTGGGACGACGTGCGCCAGGTGCGCGAATCCGACCGGATCCTGGCGCTGCTCGAAAGCGAGACCGGGCGCCTGCACAATCTGATCCACCGCTACATCAACCAGCCGAGCCCCGACCTGTTCGCCGAGATCCTGCTGCTGCGCGAGGCGGTACTGGGCACGCTGACCAACCGCGCCGCCAAGGACCCGATGCTGTCGGGCTCGGTCGAGGAGCTGGAGCGCACCACCGACCGCTTCCTCAACGGCTTCGGCGAGCTGCGCAGCGTGCAGGCCACCATTGCCAAGACCTATGAGGACCAGGTGCAGGGCCCGGCCAGGGACATGGCCGGCCTCTATTCCATCATCGAAGGCGCCACCGGCCATCGCGACGCCCTGATCTGGCCATCGCTCGGCAAATCCCGCGAGGCCTTCACCGCGATGCTGGTGGCGGCCAATTCCTACTATCTGTCGCTGTCATCGGGCGCGGCCGACGACGCGCGCCGCAACACCGAGACGATCGAGAAGACCATCCCCGTGATGATCGATCTCGCCGACAACGACCTGCAGAAGATGGCCTTGCGGCGGCTCGGGGCCCGCACCGCCGCACTGCGCGAGGGCTTTGCAAAGCTCTCCGAGCAGCTTGCCAGCCGCACCGAGCTGCTCCGCAACACCATCGACGCCAGCCAGGCCGAGGCGATCGGCGCCATCGACGACCTCTCCACCAAGATGCGCAAGCGCGAGCAGAAGGCGCAGGAGACCTTCGACCGCACGCTGGCGGATATTTCCCGCCGTGTCCTTTCCATTGCGGTGATCTTCCTCGGCATCATCCTCACCGCCGGCGTGATGATCGCGCTGTCGATCCGGCTGCCGCTGCAGCAGATCATGGCGGCGATGCGCGCGATCACGCTCGGCGATCTCGACCGCGAGGTGCAGGGCACCAAGGCCCGCGACGAGGTCGGCGCCATGGCGCGCGCGGTGGAGGTGTTCCGCGAGAACGCGATCGCGAAGCGGCAGACCGAGGACGAGTTGCGCGCGTCCAAGGAGAAGGCCGAGAGCGCGCTGCTCGAGCTCAATACCGCACAGCAGAATTTGATCGATGCCGAACGGCTGGCAGCGCTCGGCGGTCTCGTCGCCGGCGTCGCGCACGAGGTCAACAATCCGATCGGCATCAGTCTGACGGTGGCTTCGAGTTTTGCCCGGCGCAGCGAGATCTTCGAGGCCCAGCTCAAGGGCGATGGGGGCCTGCGTCGCTCGCAGCTGGAGGAATTCGTGCAGTCCTCACGCGACGCCTCGCAGCAGCTGGTCGCCAATCTGCAGCGCGCCGGCGAGCTGATCCAGTCGTTCAAGCAGGTCGCGGTCGACCGCTCCCATGCCGAGCGGCGGCAATTCTCGCTCAGCGAGGCCACCGACCAGATCATCGCCAGCCTGCGCCCGGTGCTGAAGCGCTCGCCGATCACGCTCCAGGTCGACGTGCCCGAGGGGCTGCTGCTCGACGGCTATCCCGGCTCCTATGGCCAGATCCTGACCAACCTCTTCCTCAACGCCGCCAACCACGCCTTCGCCGACGGGCGCGCCGGCACGATCATCATCTCGGCGCGGCCGCGCGGGGCCGACGACGTCGAGCTCATCTTCACCGACGACGGGGCCGGCATGACCTCCGACGTGCAGCGCCAGGCCTTTGACCCTTTCTTTACCACCCGGCGCAATGAAGGCGGCACGGGACTCGGGCTTCATATCGTCTATAACCTCGTCACCCAGCAACTCGGCGGGCGCATGATGCTGGAATCCAAGCTGGGACAAGGCACCACTTTTCGCATTATCATGCCCCGGGTCGCCAAGGGCGGCGCGCAAAGCACAGAAAGTGACGGGACTTCTCAATGGCCGAACAGGACGATGTCCTCCACCTGATCGACGATACCGGTACCGCGTCGGAGGATGCCAACGCCCGGAAATGGAAGATCGCCGTCATCGACGATGATCCGGCCGTGCATGACGGCACCCGCTTTGCGTTGTCCGACTACAGCCTCAACGGCCAGAGCCTGGAGATCCTGTCGGCCTATTCCGCGGCGGAAGGCCGCAAGCTGATGGCCGAGCACAGCGACATCGCCGCCGTGCTGCTCGACGTCATCATGGAGACCGACGTCGCCGGCCTCGAGCTGGTCGAGTTCATCCGCAACGAGATCCGGAACGAGACGGTGCGCATCATCCTGCGCACGGGACAGCCCGGCCAGGCGCCCGAGCGGCGCGTGATCGTGCAGTACGACATCAACGACTACAAGGCCAAGACCGAGCTCACCGCCGACAAGCTGTTCACCTCGCTGACCGCGGCGCTGCGCTCCTATCAGCAGCTCGAGCGCATGGTGCAGACACGGCGCGGGCTCGAGATCATCATCGACGCGGCCTCGACGCTGTACGACTTCAAGTCGATGCAGCGGCTCGCCGAGGGCGTGCTGACCCAGCTGGCCTCGCTGCTCAACGTCGATTGCGCCGGTATACTGGTCTTGCGCGACAATGGCGGCATCGACCCCGAACTCTCGGTCCTCGCCGGCAGCGGCTGCTATAGCCGCTTCATCGGCACCACGACGTCGAAGGCGCTCGACCCCGAACTGCGCGAGATGGTGGAGGCCGCGTTTCAGCGCCGCAAGAACGAATTCGCCGACCACCGCAGCGTGATCTATTTGCGCACCGGGTCCGGCCGCGAGGTGGTAGTGCTGCTGCAGGCCGAGCGCGAATTGTCCGAGACCGACCGCTCGCTGGTCGAGATTTTCTCCTCGAGGCTCTCGATCGCCTTCGACAACGTCATCCTCTATCAGCAGCTTCAAGCCGCCAATACCCAGCTGGAGGACCGCGTCGCCCAGCGCACCCGCGCGCTGATGCAGGCCAACCGCCGCCTCTCGGCGCAATGGCTGCGGCTGCAGCGCGCCAACGGCTTCAAGAACGAGATTTTGGGCACGGTCGCGCACGATCTGAAGAACCCGCTCGGCGTCATCCTCGGCCGCACCGAGATGCTGAAGGAGCTGATCTCGACCGGCGCCTCGGAAAACGGCGTGGTCGCCCAGGTCGACCACATCCGCGACGCCACCAAGCGCCTGACCACGATGGTCGACCATCTGATCTCGGACGCGATGGCCGATGCCTTCGACATCACCATCCGCCGCGAGCCGGTCGACGTCGCCGCCCTGGTCAAGGAGGTCGCCGAGGCCAACCAGCCGCTCGCCGTCAACAAGCAGCAGGCGATCAGCGTCGTCGCGCCGGCCAACATCGTCACCATGTGCGACACCGACCGCATCCGCGAGGCGATCGACAATCTCATCAGCAACGCCATCAAATACTCACCGATCGGCGGCAAGATCGACGTGGTCGTCAGCCACGAGGGCGGCGACACCGTCGTCCGCGTCAGCGACGAGGGCGCCGGCCTGTCGCCGGAAGATCTCGGCCGCCTGTTCGGCCGGTTCCAGCGGCTGTCGGCCAAACCGACCGCCGGCGAGAGCTCGACGGGACTTGGGCTCTCCATCGTCAAGCGTATCGTCGACATGCATGGCGGCGAGGTGACCGCCGACAGCGAAGGGCCCGGCAAGGGCTCGACCTTCACCATCACCCTTCCCGCGACCGAAATGCCGTGACGTAGAGACCATGACCCAAAGCCAGCACATCATGATCGTCGACGATGAAGCCCCGGCCCGGGAGATGGTCGGCGATTATCTCAAGATGCACGGCTTCACCGTGACGCTGTGCGACGGCGGCAAGTCCTTGCGCGCCGCGATCCAGGGCAGCATGCCCGATCTCGTCGTGCTCGATCTCAACATGCCCGAGGAAGATGGCCTCTCGATCATCCGCGACCTCAAGAGCCGCATCAACGTGCCAGTCATCATGCTGACGGCAACCGCGAGCCCGATCGACCGCGTGGTGGGCCTCGAGCTCGGCGCCGACGATTACGTGGCCAAGCCCTGCGAGCTGCGCGAGCTGATGGCGCGCATCCGCTCGGTGCTGCGGCGGAGCGTGCCGGCCAAGGCCGCAGCGCCTGATGCGGCGGCGGCGAAATCCGACAAGGAGCAATTGGTACGGTTCGGGACAAAGTGGCTCGATCTCGAAGCCCAGGCCCTGCGCGACGACGAGGGCAACGAGCATCCGCTGACCGCCTCCGAGTTCGGGCTGTTGAAGGTGTTCGCGGCCAATCCGAAGCGCGTGCTGTCGCGCGAGCGCTTGCTGGAATTGGCTAACGCGCGCGACGCCGAAGCCTTCGACCGCGCCGTCGACCTGCGCATCATGCGCATCCGCCGCAAGATCGAGCCCGATCCGGCCAAGCCCGCCGTGATCCGCACCATCCGCGGCGGCGGCTATCTGTTCTCGCCGGCGGGCGATAAGGCGTAAGTCTCACACTCCGCCGTCGTCCCGGACAAGCGCGCCCTTAGGCGCGCAGATCCGGGACCCATAACCCCAGGCCGTGGTTTGGCGTGAAAGCGCCCACTCCGAGTCCCCGGAACCACTCCTCCCTTTGGGTATGGGTCCCGGGTTCGCTTCGCGCCCCGGGACGACGGCAGTGGGTTTGGCGCGACTGAACGCAAGTCACCGAGATTCGTTCCGTGGCGCCCCCGTCCGCCTCAACACCCCTATCCCCGTATTTTCCGTATATTGAAATTCCACGACTTTTTGTCCCGAATGTTTCGTCGCGCCCTCTGGGACGAAACAATTTGGCGGCGCACGAAACCATTTTCCGCTTTTCGCGCAGACGTCCCGAAACGGTGGCTGATTAACACTTTGGTCCAAGGAAACGCCGCTCGGTTGCGGCGCTACGGGGAGCCAAGTCAATGCGGAACGTCATCGCCATCAACGCCCAGGCCAGCCAGAGCATCATCGCCGCTCAGGCGACTTCGGACGACATGCTTCTCGAGAGCATTGCCGACGGCAACCGGACGTCGATGCATATCCTTTATTGTCGGCACAGCGTGCGGGTGTACCGCTTCATCCTGCGCATCGTGCGTGACGCCACCGCGGCGGAAGACCTCGTCAGCCAGGTGTTCCTGGACGTGTGGCGGACCGCCGGCCAATTCCAGGGCCGCTCCCAGGTTTCGACCTGGCTGCTGTCGATCGCCCGCTTCAAGGCGCTGACTGCGATGCGCCAGCGCCGCTTCGAGGACATCGACCAGGAGGACGTGCGGCAGATCCCAGACGATTCCGATACGCCGGAGACCTCGCTCGACCGCAGCGACACCAGCGCCATCCTGCGCGCCTGCGTGCAGAAGCTGTCGCCCGCGCATCGCGAGATCATCACCCTCGTCTACTACCACGAGAAGTCGGTGGAGGAGGTCGGTCAGATCATCGGCATCCCCCAGAGCACGGTGAAGACGCGGATGTTCTACGCCCGCAAGCAGCTGGCCGAATTGCTTAAGGGCTGCGGCGTCGAGCGCTTCGCTGCCTGAGGCCAAGGATTTCAAAGGGATAGGGCCGCCGATCTGGCCCTCTCCCGGGACACGGAAGTGTTACCGCCGACGAAACAATTGAAACAAAGCACAACATCAGGCGGAAAAACTTCCCCCCTATAAAGCTCACATACGGTTTCGTTAAACCTCCCAAGGACTCCACGACCCGGACGGGATGCCCCCCTCCGGGTCGTTTTGTGTTTGGCGAGCCGTGACGTGGGCATTGCGACCCCCGCTGGGTCCTCCATCGTCATGGCCGGGCTTGACCCGGCCATCCACGCCTTCGGCGCGGCACCAAGAACGTGGATGCCCGGGACAAACCCGGGCATGACGACCTGAGGTGAAAATTGCCCCCCGTCACGAAGCCGTGACGCTCTGTAACGATCCACGCATCCCGCCCGAACTGCCCTCGTGACCTCCTTCACGAGTGCCCCATGCTCGACCTGATCTTCGCCGTCCTTGCCGGCATCCTCACCATCGCCGCGCCCTGCACGCTGCCGATGCTGCCGATCCTGCTCGGCGCCTCGATCGGGCGCGCGGGACATCTGCGCCCGGCGATGATCGCGCTCGGCTTCGTCGTTTCCTTCTCCGCGGTCGCGCTGCTGCTCGGTGCGCTGACACGGCTGTTCGATTTCGATCCGAATGTGCTGCGCGAGGCGGCGTCGATCCTGCTGCTGGGCTTCGGCCTCTTGATGCTGTGGCCGGCGCCGTTCGAATGGCTGTCGAGCCGGCTCAATGGCTGGCTCGATCTCGGCGCGGCCGGCGGCACGCAACGCGAAGGCGCGCTCGGCGGGCTCATCCTCGGCACCACGCTGGGCCTGGTGTGGACGCCCTGCGCCGGCCCGGTGCTCGGCTCGATCCTGACGCTGGTCGCGACCTCGAAGAATCTTGCGTGGGCCGGCACGCTGCTGATCGCCTATGCCATCGGCGCCGCGATCCCGATGCTGGCGATAGCCTATGGCGGGCAGGCCGCGACCACACGGGTGCGCAGCCTTTCGCGGATCTCGCCGCGGCTGCAGCAGGGCTTTGGCATCGTCGTGATCGCCTTCGCGGTCGCCGCCTATTTCCAATACGACACGCTGATCGTGGCGTGGCTCACCGGCTTCTATCCCACCGGCCAGATCGGCCTGTGATCATCCCTCATCGTCACCGGAGGACGCTTCCATGACTTTCAGACTGCTCGCCGTCTCCGCCGCCCTGATCGGCTTCACCGTCACCGGCGCCGTCATTCCCGGCATCTGCGAGGAGGCCGCGCGCGCCACGCCTGTCCTCAGCGCCGCCGCAAGCCAGCAGACCGCGCCGGACTTCGCCGGCGTCACCAACTGGTTCAACTCGAAACCGCTCAACATCGCCGACCTCCGCGGCAAGGTCGTGCTGGTCGATTTCTGGACCTATGGCTGCGTCAACTGCGTCAACACGCTGCCGCACGTCACCGACCTCTATGCTAAGTACAAGGACAAAGGGTTGATCGTGGTCGGCGTGCACACGCCTGAATTCCCGTTCGAGCGCTCGGCCTCCAACGTGCAGGCGGCGCTGAAGCGCCACGGCATCACCTATCCGGTGGCGCAGGATAACGATTCGAAGACCTGGAACGCCTACCGCAACCAGTATTGGCCGGCGCAATACATCATCGACCAGACCGGCAAGATCGTGTTCCAGCACGCCGGCGAAGGCCGCTACGACGAGATCGACCGCACCGTGGCCAAGCTGCTGAACGTCAATGGCTGAGTGCGGCACGCGCGGCTCCCTTGTTGCTTGACTCCACGGACCCGTCCGTGGAGTTTCGCGCTGACGCAATCAGCCGCCCGCAATGGACGACACGCCCCTCAATAACGACATTCGCCTTCGTGAAGGCTCCTCGATCGCGCAGCGGCTGGTGATGTCCGGCTTTGCGGCGGCCGTTGCGCTGTGCTTCACGCCCGGCCTGTTCACGCATGACACGCCGGAAATCGTCATCTCGGTGGTCGCGCTGCTGGTGGGCGCGGGGTTCGTCGTCGGCATCATGATGGCGCCAGCGGTGGTGTGGATCATCACGGCGAACGAGATCCTGATCGGGCGGCAAAGCCCGTTTGGGAAGCTGCGCACACGCATCGTCGCGAAGGACGACATCACGGCATTGCAGGTTCCCGGCAACAAGCGGGTGAAGGCCCGCTTTCAACTCGTTTTCACGCTGACCTCGGGGGAACGGCTGACGTCGCCGCCGATCTCCGACGTCACGCATGTTCATGACACCGTGGCCCGGATCGCCACGCAATTCGACGTTCCCAATGTCGAGGAACCCGTCAATCCGCTCGATGCCAGCAATCCCGAGATGCATCTTGGCGAGCCTCTCGAGGCGTTTCCCGCACGGGACATCCGAATCGTCGCGTTGATCGCCGTCGCGTTGTCCGCTGTGCCCTATGCCTACAAGCTCTGGCGCGGATGGCCGCCCAGCCATGTCGATATCCTGCTGCTGCCGCTCGGCGCGCTCGCGGCGTTCGCGGTGCATCGCTACGCCAATCTCGTGACCGGCGCGTTCTGGATCATCCGCGAGGGCGATATCCGTATCGAACGCCTGTGGGGCGACGGCACGCCGCGCGCGGACCATATCGAGGGACACGAGGTGAAGACGATCACCGTCGACCGCCGCGGCCGGTCCGAGGACGAGCACTGCATCGTCACGATCCGGCTGCGCTCGGGACGACGGTTTCGCAGCCCCCGGATCGGATCGCGGGTGGAGGCGCGGGCCGTGGGGACAGAGATTGTGAGGCGGCTGGGGATCGCTGCGGAGAGCAATAAGATCTAGCCGGCGTCTCGCGCCAGTTGTCGAATTTGATCTCACCGCGAGTTCGGTCTGAGCCTCTCCCGCTTGCGGGAGAGATCGCGCCGAAGGCGCGGGTGAGGGCTCTCTCCTCTGAGGGAGTCTCCCTGGAGGCGAAACCCTCTCCCAGCCCTCTCCCGCAAGCGGGAGAGGGAGCTCACCTCCCGAGCGGTGACAAACTATGCTTTTCGCGCCATCCCCTGTTTGTGGCATTGCGAGGACCCCGTCAAAAAACCAAAGCATTCTCGTGACATATCAGGGTGGCGCGCCATCAACTTGCCATGAACATGCCCCTCAGGTTTGATGGTTCCGAATGATTTGCGCCGTGGCAGTGGGGAGAGCTTGAAATGACGGATTTTCGTCGTCTGACCGGGACGTTCGTGGCCGCGATCGGCCTGATCCTGTCCGCACCACATGCCATCGCGCAGCAGCCTGATCGCGGCGACGAGCCGGGTCTGGTCGCCGACGACGGCTACCAGCTCGAGCCGGAATGGCAGAAGCAGGTGGTCTATTTCCGCACCACCGAGACGCCGGGCACCATCATCATCTCCACGGCCGAGCGCCACCTTTACCTAGTGCAGCCGGGCGGGCGCGCGATCCGCTACGGCATCGGTGTCGGCCGCGACGGTTTCCAGTGGCAGGGGCTGGTGAACATCACCAACAAGAAGGAGTGGCCGGACTGGACGCCGCCGCCGGAGATGATCCAGCGCCAGCCCTATCTGCCGCGCTTCATGGCAGGCGGCCCCGGCAATCCGCTCGGGGCACGCGCCATGTATCTCGGCACCACCGTCTACCGCATCCACGGCACCAACCGTCCTGACACGATCGGCACCAAGGTGTCCTCGGGCTGCTTCCGCCTCGTCAACAACGACGTCGCCGATCTCTACGACCGCGTTCCTGTCGGCACCAAGGTGGTGATCCGGCAGAAGCCCGAACTGTAAGGCTATCGTCGGAGCATGATCCCCAGGGGATCATGCTCCGCGCCCTCCTCCCAATTCCTTTTCCCGATTTTTCGAGAGAGCAACATGATGCGCACTTTTCGTGGCGGCCTGCTGATCGGGCTTGCGGTCGCCGTGCTGGTCGCCGTTCTGGCCATCATCTATGAATTCTACGACACCCGCACGCTGAAGCGCACCGTGCGCCGCGGCGAGGTGCTGTGCGGCGTCAACAAGGGGCTGCCGGGCTTCTCGTACTCGGAAGACAACAAGAACTGGGCCGGCTTCGACGTCGATTTCTGCCGCGCGGTGGCCGCGGCGATCTTCAACGACCCGGGCAAGGCGAAGTTCATCCCGCTCGATGCCAGCGAGCGCTTCAAGGAATTGCAGAGCCGCAAGGTGGACATCCTCTCGCGCAACTCGACCTGGAGCATGGCGCGCGAGCTCGACTACGACCTCTATTTCCCCGCGGTCGCCTATTACGATGGCGCCGGCTTCATGCTGCCGCGTTCGCGCAACAAGGAGACCTCGCTGGACCTGACCGGCAGCAAGGTCTGTGTCCAGGCCGGCACCACGACGGCGCTCAACGTCGCCGATTACTTCCGTGCCAACAACATGAAGTATGACGAGGTGAAGTTCGACAAGCTCGACGAGGTCGTGAAGGCCTACGACACCGGCAAGTGCGACACGTTCTCCGCCGACGTCTCCCAGCTCTACGCGCTCAGGCTGAACCTGGCGAAGCCGGCCGATCACATGATCCTGCCGGACATGATCTCCAAGGAGCCGCTCGCCCCCGTGGTGCGCCAGCGCGACGACGACTGGATGATGATCGTGAAGTGGACGCTCTATGCGATGATCAACGCCGAAGAGCTGGGCGTCACCTCGGAGAACATCGACGAGGCCCTGAAGTCGAAGAAGCCGGAAGTGATGCGCCTCGTCGGCACCGAAGGCAATTACGGCGAGCAGCTCGGCCTCACCAAGGACTGGGCCGTCCGCATCATCCGCCACGTCGGCAATTACGGCGAGATGTACGAGCGCAACATCGGCGAGAAGTCGAAGCTGAAGATCCCGCGCGGCATGAACCAGCTGTGGAACGCGGGTGGCGTGCAGTACGCGCCGCCGATGCGGTAGGCCTCACGCGTGTCGTCCCGGCGAACGCCGGGACCCATACCGCGTGATTTATCGATAAGCGCAGGTGACCGTACCGCGGAGAGTCTCTTTAGACTGCGAGCCTTCGTCAAACCCCTCCCTGGGGTTATGGGTCCCGGCGTTCGCCGGGACGACACCTAGGGTGCGATACCACCGTGCCGCCCTTCGCGCCTCAGCTCAATACCCCCGCGCCCGCGCCAGCTGCTCGGTGTGGTAATTGGCGTCGCCGAACAATTCCTCGCACACCCGGGCGCGCTTCATGAAGAAGCCGATGTCGAACTGGTCGGTCATGCCCATGCCGCCATGCATCTGTACGCCTTCCTGGACCGCGCGGGTGGCGGTGGTGCCGGCGCGGGCTTTTGCCACCGCGACGGCTGACGTTGCCTTGGCAACATCGGTATCCAGCGCCTGAAGCGCCTTCATGGTGGCGGCGCGGGTGATCTCGATGTCGACATAGAGCTCGGCGGCGCGATGCTGCAGCGCCTGGAATTCGCCGATCAGCTTGCCGAACTGCTTTCTATTTTTGAGGTACTCGACGGTACGGTTGAAAACTTCTTCGCTGAGGCCGACCATTTCAGCTGCGACCGCGCCACGGCCGATGTCGAGCACGCCGTCGAGCAGCGCGGCGCCCTGATCGACCTCGCCGAGCACGCTGTCGGCATTGACCTCCACATTGGCGAGCTCGATCCGCGCCGCATTGTGCGCGTCGACCATGATGGTGCGCTCGATCGCGACGCCCTTGGCCGCAGGGTTCACCAGGAACAGCGTCAAGCCTTCGCGCTCGCCGGCGGTGCCGCCCGTGCGCGCGGCGAGGATGAGCAAATCGGCAACGTGGCCATCGACGACCAGCGCCTTGGCGCCGGAGAGCTTGAACCCGTTGCCGGCGCGCACGGCCTGCAGGTTGGTCTGGAGCGGACGATGCTTTGCGCCTTCGTCGATCGCGAGCGTCGCGAGCAGCGAACCGCTCGCGATCCTCGGCAGATATTCCGACTTCTGCGCGGCATTGCCGCCGCGGTTCAGCGCCGAGGCCGCAATCACGCTGGTGGCGAGGAAGGGCGACGGCATCAAGGTGCGGCCGATCTCCTCCATCACGACACCGGCCTCGACATAGCCGAGCCCGCTGCCGCCGAATTCTTCCGGCACCAGGAGGCCGGCGAAGCCCATCTCGGCGAAGGAATGCCAAAACTCCTTGGAGAAGCCGGTGGGGTCTTTGCTGTCGCGCAAATGGCGCAGATGCGACACCGGCGCCTTGTCGCTGATCAGCCCGCGTGCGCTATCGCGGAGCATCGATTGTTCTTCGGTGAGGACGAGGGCCATGTGCGTGTTTCCGATGAGAAATCTATTTGTCGTCGTCATTCCGGGATGGCCCGAAGGGCCAGGCCCGGAATCCATAACCACGATCGGGAGTATGGATTCTCAGATGCGCAATTGCGCATCTTAGCTCGCGCTTCGCGCGCCCCGGAATGACGGGTGGTGAGAGTGCGCCTCACGCCCCCGGCAAATCCAGGATGCGCTTGGCGACGATGCCGAGCATCACCTCGCTCGTGCCGCCTTCGATCGAGTTGGCCTTGGTGCGCAGCCAGGCGCGCGGGCGGGCGCCCTGCTTGGAGCGCTCGCTCTCCCATTCCAGCGCATCGGCGCCGCCGGCCGACATCAGGATCTCGTAGCGGCGCTTGTTGAGCTCGGTGCCGTAATATTTCATCGCGGAGGAGAACGCCGGATGCGCCTGTCCCGCCTTGGCGAGATCGACGGCGCGCTCGGCGCACGCCGCAAGCGCGGCTTCATCGACGTCGAAGCTGGCGATCTTGCCGCGGAGCATGGAATCATCGAGCCGCCCCTGCGCATCGGTGCCGACGGAATCGGCCGCGATCTGACCGAGCGGACGGCCGACGCCGCGCTCGCCCATGCCCGAGATCATCGCGCGCTCATGCTGCAGCAGGTATTTCGCAACGTCCCAGCCGCGGTTGACGGTGCCGACCACATGCGATTTCGGCACGCGGACGCCGTCGAAGAAGGTCTCGCAGAACGGCGAGTAGCCGGAGATCAACAGGATCGGCTTGGTCGAGACGCCCTTCGAGGTCATGTCGAACAGGATGAAGCTGATGCCGTCATGCTTCTTCGCAGCGGGATCGGTACGCACCAGGCAGAAGATCCAGTCGGCGTAGTTGGCGTAGGAGGTCCAGATCTTCGAACCCGTGATGACGAAATCGTCGCCGTCGCTCTCGGCGCGGGTCTGCAGCGAAGCAAGGTCGGAGCCGGCGTTCGGCTCGGAATAGCCCTGGCACCAGCGGATCTCGCCCGCGGCAATCTTGGGCAGGTGCTCCTGCTTCTGGGCGTCGTTGCCGTATTTCAGCAGCGCCGGCCCGAGCATCCAGATGCCGAAGCTCGACAGCGGCGGACGCGCGCCGATTCTTCCCATCTCCGCGCGCAGCACCTTGTGCTCGGCGGCGCTCAAACCGCCGCCGCCATATTCCCTGGGCCAGTCAGGCACGGTCCAGCCCTTGTCGCGCATGCGCTCGAACCAGATGCGCTGCGGCTCGGACGAGAACTTTGCGTTGCGTCCGCCCCAGAACACGTCGGCATCCGACGTCGCGGGCTTGCGCATTTCCGGCGGGCAATTGGCTTCCAGCCAGGCGCGCGTCTCAGCGCGGAATGTTTCGAGATCGGCGGTCTCAGAATCGCTGGTTTTGGATTCAGACATTGGTCGTTTCCATCAATCAAAATCGACTTGTTGGGCGCGACTCTGGGCCAAGCTCCCGCGGAATTCAACCACTTCCGCGAGCCGTATTCCGCTATAGTCGCGACCAAGACGGTGCTTGAAAACAAAGAGGAAACGACGATGCGCCTGAAACTTCTTTCGCCTGGCGAAATGAACGAGAGCCAGCGGCAGACCTACGACGAGTCGATTGCCGGCAAGCGCGGCAAGCCGCCGGCGCCGATGATGGCCTGGCTGAGCAGCCCGGAGATGGCGCGCCACGCCACGCGGCTCGGCGAGGTGCTGCGCTTCGACACGATATTTCCCGCAAAGCTTTCGGAGATTGCGATCCTGGTGACGGCGCGGCACTGGACCGCGCACTACGAATGGTACGCGCATAAGCGTCTCGCACTGGCGGGCGGCATGGATCCCAAAATCATCGACGCCATCCGCGACCGCCGCACGCCCGAGTTCGACGATCCCAGGGGCAGGATGATCTACGACGTGGCGAAATCGCTGCACGAGGGCCACGGCGTCGAGAAGGGGCTCTACGACGAGGCCGTGAAGCTGCTCGGCGAGCGCGGCGTGGTCGAGGTGATCGGCCTGTGCGGTTACTACACGATGGTGTCGATGACGCTGAACACGTTCGAGTTCGGCCTGCCGGAGGGCGAGGTGGCGGAACTGGCTTAATTTCTGTTCCTGATGCGCAATTGCGCATCAGGAAACGCTGGGTTTCGGGATCGGCCGTAGCAGAGCCCCGAAGCCCGCCTTATGTGCATGCCTTCAACGGAGCATTCCCATGTCGCAAAGCCCAGCCGTCGCCGCCGGCACCAGGATCGGCCACGTTCACCTCAAGGTCGCCGATCTCGATCGCGCGCTCGGCTTCTATTGCGGCGTGCTCGGCTTCGAGCTGATGCAGCGCATGGGTTCGGGCGCGGCCTTCATCTCGGCCGGCGGCTATCATCACCACATCGGGCTCAACACCTGGGAAAGCAAGGGCGGCTCGCCGCCGCCGCCCGGCACGACCGGTCTCTATCACACCGCCATCCTCTATCCGACGCGCGCCGCGCTCGCCGATGCGCTGCACCGCGTGCGCTCGGCCGGCATTGCGCTGGATGGCGCCAGCGATCACGGCGTCAGCGACGCGCTGTATCTGCGCGATCCGGATGAAAATGGCGTCGAGCTGTATTGGGACAAGCCGAGGGAGCAATGGCCGTTCGGGCCGGATGGCAAGCTCGCGATGGTGACGAAACGGCTGGATGTGGAGGGGTTGTTGAGGGATCGGGAAACGTGATGCCGTACGGTGGGTTAGGCGAAGCCGTAACCCACCATGTCTCAGCGAATGCGGGGCGAAGTTGGCGGATTACGCTTCGCTAATCCGCCCTACGAAACCTGTTTCCCCGCACCATGATCAACGCCGCGGCCGCCACTTCCAGCGCGATGCAGAGATAGAACGGCAGCGAATAACCGCCGGACCAATCGCGCAAGGCCCCGACGATTCCCGGACCGAACGCGTAGGTCACCTGGTTGATCGCGGTGTTGAGGCTGATCAGCACGCCGAACGACGACGAATCGAACTCCTGCTGCACGATCAGCGACGGCAGCGTGATGAGGTTGCCGACGGAGAAGCCGAACACCGCGCAGGCCGCGATCAGCACGTAGTCGTTGTGGAGGTTGATGACGACCAGAAGCGCCGCGGCCTGGCTGAGGAACGACAGCGCGGAGGCCAGCCGCTGGTTGAGACGATCGATCACCAACGAGAACAGCACGCGGCCGACCACCGCCATCGCAGTCAGCACCGCGACGGCGACAGCAGCGCGCTCGCGGCCGATCACGGGATCGAGAAACGAGATCAGATGCACGATGAAGCCGACCTGCGCGAACAGCACCAGCGCAAACGCAATCGTCACCGTGAGGAAGCCGACGTCGCGCAGCGCCCATGCGCGGATCTGCGTCGATGATTGCGGGTTCGCCTTGGCCGCCGCGTGCCAGCCGTGGTGATCGGGCGGGCGGCCGACGAGAACAAGGATCACTGGCAGCAGCAGCACCAGCATGGCGCCGGCGGCGGCATACATCGCACTGGCAAAGCCGACATGGCCGATCAGGGTCACCAGCAGCGGCACGCCGACGATGCCGCCGAAGCTGGCGCCGTTCAGCGCCAGGCTGATCGCCATGCCGCGCTTGTGGTCGAACCACAGGCTGATCGTGTTGGTGATCATGGCGAGGCTGGTGCCGGCCCAGCCGAAGGCGAGCACGGCATCGGCGAGATAAAGCTGCCAGGGCTCGCGCACGGCGCCGATCGCAACGCTAGCTGCCGCCATCGCCAGTGTGCCGGCGATCAGGCAGAAGCGCGGGCCGTATCTCCTCACGGCTTCGCCGACGAACACGACGAGCAGCGCGCCGAACAGATAGAAGAACGTGGTGCCCGATGAGATCAGCGTGGTCGGCCAGCCCCGCGCGCGCTGCAGCTCGGCGACATAGACGCTCTGGCCGTAGAAGCCGAGCCCCCAGCCGAAGGTCGCAAGCAGGAAGCAGACCGCAACGATGCGCCAGCCTTCGTAACGCAGGGAGGATTCGTCGATCGCTGGCTGTTGAGGATTGTCGAGCATGCCGCCTACTCCCGTCATGCCCGGGCATAGCCGTCTGAAGGACGGCGTCGCTTCCGCTCGCCTATGCCCGGGCATACACGTTCTTCGATCCGCGTCCCTAAGACGTGGATGGCCGGGACAAGCCCGGCCATGACGAACATCTAAATAGCCCTCGCCAAAAAATCACTTCGACCTGGATCGAAGTATCAACATTGCTGACAATCTCCTGCCAGTCAAATCGCGTCCGGGAACTCGCCCATCGCCGCCTCCAGCCGCGCCTTGCGACGGCGGGCCCAGGAAACCAGCGAGAGCACGGCAAGACCGAGAACGACCGGCGGAAACACCACCAGGTTCACCGCCGACCAGCCGTAATTGGCGAGCAATTGCCCGGAGGAGAACGAGCCGATCGCCATCATGCCGAACACCAGGAAGTCGTTGAAGGCCTGCACCTTGTTGCGCTCCTGCGGCCGGTGCGTCTCCAGCACCAGCGCGGAGGCGCCGATGAAGGAGAAATTCCAGCCGACGCCGAGCACGATCAGCGTGGCCCAGAAATGCATCGCGGTGAGCCCGGAGAGGCCGATGCCGGCAGCGCCAGCCTCCAGCAGCAGGCCGGCTGCCACGATCTTCGGCGCACCAAAACGGGCGATCAGCGCGCCCGTGAAGAAGCTCGGCCCGTACATCGCGACGATGTGCCATTGAATGCCGAAATTGGAATCGGACACGGACAGGCCGCACATCTTCATGGCGAGCGGCGCCGAGGTCATCACCAGATTCATCATGGGATAGGAGATGATGCCGCACAGCGCCGCCGCGACGAAGCGCGGCTGCGTCACGATCGTGAGCAGCGGCCGGCCGCCATGCAGATCGGCCGGCGCGGGCTTGGGCATGTCGACGCCGGCGACGATGCCCATCGCGATCAGCGCCACGGCGGCCTGCACCAGGAAGCTGAAGGCGAACAGATAGGGCTGCCAGACGTCCATGGTCCATTGCACGAGCTGCGGACCGAGCACGCCGGCGAACACGCCGCCGGCCATCACCCAGGAGACCGCCTTGGGCCGGTAGGCCGCGCTGGCGCCATCGGCAGCGGCGAAGCGATAGGACTGCGCGACGGAGCCGTAGAGGCCGCCGAGGAAGGTCGCGATGCAGAACAGCGCGAACGAGCCGTGCAGGATCGCGAACGAGCCGAGCACGCCGGTGAGCGTGCCGAGGCCCGTGCCGATGACGAAGGCCACGCGGCGGCCGAAACGGCGCGAGATCGCGCCGGTCGGCAGCGTGCCGGCAGCAAGTCCGACCACATACATCGAGATCGGCACGGTTGCGAACGACATGTCCGGCGCGAGCGTGGCCCCGACGATCGCGCCCGTGGCGAAGATCACGGCCGAGTTGGCGCCCGTCAGCGCCTGGGCCGCGGCCAGGCGCACCACATTGGCGCGCACGCGGGCGTCGTCGGCGATCTCATGGGCAGAAGTCACGTCAAGCATCGGCTTTTTCTGCCCGAACGGGCTCGAGGGCTGGTTGATTCCCGGCACTATGGAGTGACGCGAGTGGCCGGGCAACCGGCGCAAACGGGCGCAGGCCATGCCTCTGACGCAATCGGTGCGATGATAGCGGGCCGCGCGCTTGACGGCTTGCGCTCGATCAAATCCTATCGCCGCGACTTTTGGGAGTTTCGTTCATGACCGTCGACGACAGGCCTACACTCAGCGCTCCCGACGACGATCCCTGGCTGTGGCTGGAGGAGATCGAGGGCACGCAAGCGCTCGATTTCGTCGAGCGGCAGAACAGCCTGACGCTCCAGGCGTTCGGTGGCAAAGCCTTCGAGCACGACCGCGACATCCTCGCAGCGATCTATGATCGCCCCGACAACATTCCCTATGTCAGCCGGCGCGGCAGCGACCTGCACAATCTCTGGAAGGACGCCGCCAACCCGCGCGGCCTGTGGCGGCGGACCACGCTGACGGAGTTTCGCAAAGCCGGTCCTGCGTGGGAGACCATGCTGGATATCGACCAGCTCGCAGCGCGCGAAGGCGAGGACTGGCTGCTGAGCGGGATCGCCACGACGCCGGGAAGCTCGCACGCCATCTTGAGCCTGTCGCGCGGTGGCAGCGACGCCGTGACGTTGCGGGAATTCGACCTCGTTACGAAGAGCTTCGTCGCCGACGGCTTTACACTGCCGGAAGCCAAGGGCGGCGCGGACTGGCTCGATGCCGACACGTTGCTGCTGTCGAGCGCGCATGGCGAGGGCATGGTGACGGACTCCGGATACTCGCGGACAGTTCGCCTGTGGCGGCGCGGCCAGCCGGTCGATCAGGCTGAGGTGATCATCGAGACCACCGCCGATCACATGATGATCTATGGCGGCGCCGACGACACCGGACCTGAGCCGCGGGTCTGGATCGTCGAGCAGATCGACTTCTTCAATCACGCGGTCTGGCTGCGCGATGCCGCCGGTCGCATGACCAAGCTCGATCTGCCGACCGGCATCTGGCTGCAGGCCCATGGCGACTGGTTCGCGATGAAGCTGCGCAAGGACTGGACGGCCGGCGGGCGGACCTACGCCACCGACACCGTGCTCGGCATCTCACTCTCGGCATTCCTGAACGGCAGTCGCGATTTTGCGGTGCTGTTCGAGCCGGCGCCGCGGCGCGCTTTGCAAGGCCTGTTCTGGGCTGCGGGCAAGCTCGTGCTGTCGATCCTCGACGAGCTGCGTCCGCGCTTTGAGACCTTCACGCCCTCGGCCACCGGCTGGAGCCGCGAGACGCTTGGCGGCCTGCCCGAGATCGGCGTCGTCGACGTCTGGCCGCTCGATCGTCATCCCAGCGAGAGCAATGGCGATCTGCTCGCCAATGTGCAGGATCCGCTCACCCCGCCGTCGCTGCTGCTGATCGAGCGCGGCGTCGCAAGCCCGGTCGTGCTGAAGCAGGCGCCGAAGACGTTCACCGCCGACGGGCTCGTGGTGACGCAGCACGAGGCGGTCTCGATCGATGGCGAGCGCATTCCCTATGTCCAGACCGGCCCGGGCGGCGAGACCGGCGATGCGCCGGTCTATATGAGCGCCTATGGCGGCTTCGCCCATTCGGTGAAGCCGTACTACAACGCCTCGCTCGGCAAGCTCTGGCTGGAGCGCGGCGGCACCGTTGTGCAGGCGAACTTACGCGGCGGCGGCGAGTTCGGCACGCGCTGGCACGATGCCGGCCGGCTCGCCGGCAAGAAACTCTCGCATGACGATTTCGCCGCGGTTGCGGCCGATCTCGTCCGCCGCGGCGTGACGAGCGCAAAACGGATCGCGGCCCAGGGCGGATCGAACGGCGGCATCCTCATCACCAACATGCTGGTGCGCTACCCCGAGCGCTTCGGCGCGCTGTTCTGCACCATCCCGCTGATCGACATGCGCCGCTACACAAAACTGCTCGCGGGCGCGAGCTGGATCGCGGAATATGGCGACCCCGACAAGGCCGAGGAGTGGGAGTGGCTCAAGACCTACTCGGCCTATCATAATGTGAAAGCCGGCCAGACCTATCCGCCGATCCTGATCGCCACCACGCGGCGCGACGACCGCGTTCATCCCGGCCACGCCCGCAAGATGGCGGCAAAGCTGCAGGCCATGGGTTACGAGGCCTGGTTCTACGAGCCGGAAGCCGGCGGCCACGGCTACGGCAAGGACAACAAGGAGCGCGCCGGCTTCGAGGTGCTCGGTTTTCGGTTCTTGAAGGAGAAGATCGGGTGGGGGGATGAAGGCTAGGCCCGTCATGACCGGGCTTGCCCCGGCCATCCACACCTTGCCTTGCTGCACGAAGAACGTGGATGCCCGGGACAAGCCCGGGCATGACGGTTTCCTACCGCTCAAACACCAGCGTCAGATTGTTCGCGGGCATGTCGATCGTATCGACGAGGCGAAGACCCGCAGCCTTCGCGAGCGTCTCGACATCGCCGATGTCGCGCACGCCCCAGTCGGGATTGCCTTCACGCAGGGAGGTGTCGAACACCGCATTGCTGAGCGCGGTGTGCTTGCCGTCGCGCTTGAACGGGCCATAGAGGAACAGCTTGCCGTCGGGGCGTAAGTAACGGCCGGCGCCGGCGAACAGGCCCTCGGCCACGGCCCAGGGCGCGATGTGGATGACATTGGCGCAGAACACCGCCGCAAGGCTCGTCGGCGTCTGTCCGCTTTTCATCTCCGGACACCAGTCGGGATCGGTGAGATCGATCCGCAGGGGGCTGCGGATGTTTGCGAGGCCCGTATGGACGCGCCAGGCTTCGATGCTCTTGAGGTGGCGCTGGTTGAGGTCGCTCGGCCACCAGATCAGGCCGGGCGTGTGGCGGGCGAAATGGACCACGTGCTGGCCGGTTCCGCTGCCGAGCTCGACCACGTTGCCGGTCAGCCCGGTGAGGTGCTTTTCCAGCGCCGCCCAGATGGGCAGGTGGTTGCGATGGAACGCAGGCGCATCGAGCCGCCCATCGGGCTCGACCCGTCCGCCATCCCTGCCAAATTCGACGACATATTCAGCCAAGTCAGTCCCCAATAAATGTGAAACAGAAAAGACGGCCCGTAAGGGCCAAACGCCCTAGAATAATTTGCTAGTGCCAACCTGCTGGGATGAACAAACTGTCTCATCGGTTGCAATGCGCAGGATATTAACTCCATTTTGCCGCGTGCATAGTCTTGATTGTCAGACGATGCCCTTTGTGCTTTGGAACGCTTATATTTCCGCAAACGAGATCATCGACATAACGCTTGGGACGACGCCTTGACCGCCTTTCATTGCAAGCTTGCCGTCCTGGTGGCGCTGCTCCTCTCCGCCGGCGCGGCTGTGGCTCCGGCGCGGGCACAATCCGCTGTCGCCGACGGCCAGAAGCTCGCTTTCGATCGCGGCAAGGGCAATTGCCTGACCTGCCACGTCATCAAAGGGGGCGACCTGCCGGGAACAATCGGGCCGGAACTGAAGGACCTCAAGGCCAAATACCCCGATCGCAACGAGCTGACCGCGATCATCTTCGACGAGACCAAGCGCAATCCGCAGACCATGATGCCGCCGTTCGGCCGGAACCGGATTTTGACCGAACAGGAGATCAGCGCGATCGTTGATTTCCTGCAGACCCTGTAACGGCCGGCTGCCCAGGAGACTTGCGATGACCACGACCACCGGCCCGCTTGCGACAAGGCGCCTGATCCTTCAGGGCGCGGCCTCTGTCGCGCTGCTCGGCCTTGGCAATCTGCCGTTCGCGGCGACGCCCGCGCGCGCCGCGGCCAACGACAAATATCCGGAAGAGGCCTTCAAGCAGAAGAACGAGGCCGACGCGATCAAGGCGCTCTATGGCAAGACCGCCGAGCCCTCGGACAAAGTCAAGCTGGATGCGCCCGAGATCGCCGAGAACGGTGGCGTGGTGCCGGTGTCGGTGACGACGACGCTCGACAAGGTCACCTCGATCTCGTTCTTCGTGACCGAGAACCCGTACGCGCTTGCCGCGTCCTACAAGATCGCCGACGGCACCATTCCGGGCGTCGCCAACCGGCTGAAAATGGCCAAGACCACCAAACTGGTCGCCATCGTCGAGGCTGACGGCAAGCTCTACAGCGCCACCAAGGAAGTGAAGGTCACCGTCGGCGGCTGCGGCGGCTAGGAGGATCGGTCCGATGGCATCAAGCATTCGCGTGCGCGCAACATCCAATGGCGACATCACCGAGGTGCAGGCGTTGATCCAGCACCCCATGGATACCGGCCTGGTCAAGGATCCCAAGGGTGAGCCGATCCCCGCGCACTTCATCCAGCAGCTGAAATTCGAATGTAACGGCAAGGACGTCTTCGTTGCCGATTGGGGCACTGCGGTCTCCAAGGACCCCTATGTCAAATTCAGCTTCAAAGGCGCCAAGAAGGGCGACGACCTCAAGATCTCCTGGACCGACAACAAGGGTGCGTCGGATACGACCACCGCGAAGATTTCGTGATGAAGACCCGATCTGCCCTGCTGCTTGGCTCGCTCAGCGCCGCGCTCGTGGCGTTCGCCCTCACCTCTCCGCGCGTCGTCGCGGCCGACAAGGTCGATCCCGTTGCCGACGCCAAGGCGTTCCAGAATTTCTTCTTCCAGAAATTTCCCGACGTGAAGCACGAGGACTTCGTCAACGGTCCGTATTCCATGAACGCGGACATGAAGCGGCAGTGGCAGGAGAAGGAGGAATTCCCTCCTTATGAGTTCGCGCTCGATGCCGGCAAGGAGATGTTTGCCACTCCGTTCAAGAACGGCAAGACCTATGCCGATTGCTTCTCCAACGGGGGCGTCGGCATCCGCCAGAACTATCCTTACTTCGACGAGAAGGAGGGCAAGGTCGTCACGCTGGAGCTCGCGCTCAACCGCTGCCGCGAGGCCAATGGCGAGGCGCCCTACTCCTACGTCAAGGACGAGATGGCCTCGCTCACTGCCTACATGGCCTTCACCTCGCGGGGCAAGCCGATGGACATCAAGATCCCCGATGATCCCCGCGCGCTCGCCGCGTTCGAGAACGGCAAGCGTTATTTCTACACGCGACGTGGCCAGATGAATTTCTCCTGCGCCAGCTGCCATGTGCAGAGCCCGGGCGAGCGCATCCGCGCCGAGATCCTGGCGCCGGCGCTCGGCATTTTGAACGCGATGCCGATCTACCGCTCCGAATGGAGCGGCATGGGCACGACCAGCCGCCGCTTCGTCACCTGCAACAGCCAGACCCGCGCGGTTCCGCTGGAGCCGCAATCGGACGAATATCGCGACGTCGAATATTTCCTGTCCTATGTCGCCAACGGCTTGCCGATATCAGGACCGGGAGCGCGGCCATGAAGCGGTCACTTCCCCTCGCCATGCTGCTGGCGCTCGGCCTCGCGTCAGCGGCGCGCGCGGCAAATGAAGCGGACTACAAGGCGGCCTATGCCACCGCTGAAGCCGCATCGAAGGAGGCTGCCGGCTTGCGCAACCAGTGGACCGTGACCGTCTCGGCGCTGGCCGCGGCCAGGAAAGCGGCGGATGGCGGCGATTTCGACCGCGCCACGGCCGCAGCCAAGGAGGCCGAGGCGCTGGCAAAGGCGTCGATCTTCCAGGCGACCTCTGAAAAAGAAGCCTGGAAGGCGATGGAAATCCGCTAGACTGGCATCAACTGAAACAGTCTTGCGACATTGAGGGCGCGGAGAATTTTGATATGGCGATCCGCCGCCGCGATTTCCTGAAGAGCGCAGGCCTTGCCGCTGCATCGCTCAGTCTGCCGCGGCTTGCGCGGGGCACTGAGTCCGCGAGCATTTACGACCTCGAGCGCTTCGGCAACGCGCGCATCCTGCACATCACCGACACGCATGCGCAGCTCAACCCGGTTTATTTCCGCGAGCCCAGCATCAATATCGGCGTCGGTGAGATGGCCGGGCGGCCGCCGCATCTGGTCGGCCGCGCCTTCCTCGATCGTTTCGGCATCCGTCCCGACAGCGCCGATGCCTATGCCTTCACCTGTGTCGAGTTCGAGAAGTCTGCAGGCCGCTTCGGCAAGCTCGGCGGCTTTGCCCATCTGAAGACGCTGGTCGACCGCTTGCGCGGCGATGTCGGCGAGAAGCGCTCGCTGCTGGTCGACGGCGGCGATCTCTGGCAGGGCACCGGGCTTGCCAACGTCATGCAGGGCCGCGACATGGTCGAGGTCGCCAATCTGCTCGGCATCGAAGCGATGACCGGGCATTGGGAATTCACCTATGGCGAGCAGACGCTGCGCGACAATCTCGAGCGCTTCAAGGGCGAGTTTCTGGCGCAGAACGTGTTCCTGACCGAGGAAGCCGCGTTCAACGACGCTCCCGCCTTCGACAAGGCCACGGGACGCGTGTTCAAGCCTTCGATGATCAAGGAGATCGGCGGTCACCGGGTCGCGATCGTCGGCCAGGCCTTCCCTTACGTGCCGATCGCGCACCCCAAGCGGTTCACGCCGGACTGGACCTTTGGCATCCGCGAGGAGGAGTTGCAGAAGCATGTCGATGCCTTGCGCGGCACCGACAAGGTCGATGCCGTCATCCTGCTGTCGCACAACGGCATGGACGTCGACCTCAAGCTCGCAAGCCGCGTCACCGGCATCGATGTCATTCTCGGCGGCCATACCCATGACGCCGTGCCGCAGCCCATCGCCGTGAAGAACGCCGGCGGCACCACGCTCGTCACCAATGCCGGCTCCAACGGAAAATTCCTCGCCGTGCTCGATCTCGCGATCGACAAGGGCAAGGTCAGCGACATTCATTATCATCTGCTGCCGGTTTATTCCGAGCTGCTGAAGCCCGACCCCGGAATGGCCGAGCTGATTGGCCGGCTGCGCGCGCCGCATGTGACCGACTGGTCGGCAAAGATCGCAACGCCCGACCGCCTGCTCTATCGGCGCGGCAATTTCTCCGGGCCGGTCGACGAGCTGATCTGCACGGCGCTCCGCACCGAGCTCGATGCCGAGATCGCGCTGTCGCCGGGGTTCCGCTGGGGCGTCACCGCGCTGTCGGGCCAGGCCCTGACCATGGAGGATCTGCTCGCGGAAACTGCGATCACTTATCCCGAGACCTATGTGCAGGAGATGACGGGAGCCCAGATCAAGGACGTGCTGGAAGACGTCTGCGACAACCTCTTCAACGCCGATCCCTATTATCAGCAGGGCGGCGACATGGTGCGCGCCGGTGGACTCAGCTACACCTGCACGCCGACCGCCGCGATCGGCGGCCGCATCTCGGAAGTGAAACTCCATGGCGGCAAGGCGCTCAGCGCCAGCCACCGCTACAAGGTCGCAGGCTGGGCTTCGGTCAACGGCCAGCAAGGCGCGCCGGTGTGGGACGTCGTCGGCAAATATCTGCGCTCGGGCCGGATGTTTCAGGAGCGGCTCGGCTCCGGCGTGACGCTGAGAGGCGTCGAGGACAATCCGGGTATTGCGGGACAGGGATGAAGCGGGCGCAGATCTTATTTGCGCTACTACTGGCGCTACTGGTCCGGGCCGCGATCCTGCCGGCCTCGGCGCAGCAGGTGCCGCTTCAGGACAAGCCGTTCGCAGAGCACAGGATCGTGCTGCAGCTTTCCGACGGTGATGCAAAGAAGCAGGCGCTGGTGCTCAGCGTCGCCAACAATCTCTTGAAGGCGTACGACCCCGACAAGATCGCGATCGAGGTCGTCGCGTTCGGCCCCGGCGTCGATCTCCTGTTGTCCGGCAGCGAGCGTCGCAAGCAGGTCGAGAGCCTGATCGCGCAGGGCGTGCGCTTCGACATCTGTCTCAACACGGTGGATACGATCGAGCGCGAGACGGGCAAGCGGCCGGAATTCATTCCCGCGGCAACACCGGTGCAGGTCGGGGTCGGGCAGATCCTGTTCCTGGCGGAGAATGGGTATACGGTGGTGAGGCCGTAGCGTCTTCCGCAACACCCTCCCTCGTCGTCCCGGCGAAGGCCGGGACCCATACCGCGTGATCTATCGGTAGGGGCTGGTAGGAGTACCGAACGACTGATCTGCCCTAAACTGCTCCCTGTTATGGGTCCCGGCCTTCGCCGGGACGACAGCGAGTTATGCAAAATAATATTCCATATTTCCCTCCCAACACAGTGACTTGCTTCTCTTTTCGACCCGTGGCGTAGTAGAATTTGCAATCAGTTCCACGCCGGGTCTCTTGCCATGATCTTCCGCCAGCTCTTCGACAGCGTTTCGGGCACCTACAGCTACGTCCTTGCCAGCCGCCCCGGCGGCGAGGCGCTGATCCTCGATCCCGTGCTGGAGAAGGTCGATCGCTACTGCCAATTGCTGCGCGAGCTCGACCTCAAGCTGGTCAAGGCGGTCGACACCCATCTGCATGCCGACCACGTCACCGGCCTCGGCGAGCTGCGCGACCGCACCCATTGCATGACCGTGATGGGCGACCAGACCAAGGCCGACGTTGTGGCGATGCGGGTCGCCGACGGCGACAAGGTGACGATCGAGGGCCTGTCGCTCGACGTGATGTACACGCCCGGCCACACCGACGATTCCTATTCCTACCTGATGGGCGACCGCGTCTTCACCGGCGACACGCTGCTGATCCGCGGCACCGGCCGCACCGATTTCCAGAACGGCTCCTCGCGCGCGCAGTACGATTCGATCTTCAACCGGCTGCTCAAGCTGCCGGACGAGACGATGGTGTTTCCGGCGCACGACTACAAGGGCGACACCGTCTCCACCATCGGCGAGGAGAAGCGCTACAACCCGCGGCTCCAGGTGCGCTCGGTCGACGAATATATCGAGCTGATGGCCAACCTGAAGCTGCCCAATCCGAAGATGATGGACGTGGCGGTGCCCGCCAACATGCATGTCGGCCTGCATCAGGAGGAGCTGGAGAAGGAAGGCCGCGCGCTCAGCGCGGTCGAGGCGATCCGCATTCTCGGCCGGCCCGACATGCTGCTGGTCGATCTGCGCGAGACCAACGAGCGGATGAAGCACGGCATGCTCGAAGGCGCGCTGCATACGCCCTATCCGTCCGTCGAGGAGAGCCTCAAGCCCGGCGGCATGCTGCGCGAGGTCGCCGCCGCCACCGGCCGCCGCATCGTGTTCTTCTGCGCCTTCGGCGAGCGCTCGGCGATGGCGGTGGCCGCCGCCAAGGCGGCCGGCCTTTCCAACACCGCCCATATCGCCGGCGGCGTGGATGCCTGGAAGAAGGCGGGCGGGCCGCTCGTGCACTGACGGCCCTGCTTGCGATAGGTCAGAAACTACACATATGTTCCGGATAGGATCGGATGCAGCATCACCATCCGGGAACAGCCATGGCCAAGATCGGCAAGCCAAGCGAGCCGCCCAAAATCGCTGACAAAAAGCGGGCGGAAGACAAGGTGAAGATACCCCCGCCTCCGCTCGATGACGATGACTACGAGGACGGCGACATCGCGACGCCCAAGCGTGACCGCTACGGTCCGGATGACGAGTCGTTTTGAGGGGGGCTATGATCCGACGCTAGCGCCCCACTCTCCGCCGTCGTCCCTGCGAACGCAGGGACCCATAACCCCAGGGAGAAGTTGGCGGGGGATCGCCGTCCGGTACTGCGACCTGTCACAATCGATAAATCCCGCGGTATGGGTCCCTGCGTTCGCACTAGGGCATGCACATATCTCTGAGGCTCCATCCTGC
>NZ_LBJV01000043.1:0-60611 GCF_028128855.1 Bradyrhizobium sp. CCBAU 11430 | reverse complement strand
CGGCGCCTGCGGCACGCCCGCGGTGCGGCGCGTCGGCAGCGTCTCGGGCGCGGCAAAGCCGCCGCGGTTGGGATTGAACAGATCGGGCGTGAGGCTCTGGCCGGCCGCGGGCGCGCTTGTGAGGGCCGTCAGCGCAAGACCCGGCACAAGGCACGGCAAAGCCGCGCGCAGGAACTGCGCGCGTTTGCTCCGGCCGGTGCCTGGAGACGACCCCACGATGGAATAACTCCAACGAAATCAAACACTTTCACGGTGACTTCCGCCGGTCAGCGGGAACCATCGTTAATGGAGTTAAAACAATTATGGTTAATGACCGGTTGAGGGCTTAGGCGCGCGCGTCGCCTCCACGGCCGCGGCGTGCTAATGAGGCGCCGACCGGGCGAATGCCCCCTTCTCCCTGGACCAGTACATGCCGAGTTCGAAACCGCTGATGACCGCATCCGGCCCCATCCCCGACAGCGTCGAATCCGCGCTCCGCACGCTGGAGACGGAGAGCGGCGGCATCAACGCGCTCGCCGCCGCCCTGCGCGGCCCGCTCGGCGCGACATTTTCGAAAGCAGTCGACCTGATCCGCAACGCCAAGGGCCGCGTCATCGTCACCGGGCTCGGCAAGTCAGGCCATATGGGGCGCAAGATCGCCGCGACGCTGGCCTCGACCGGCACGCCGGCTTTCTTCGTGCACGCCGCCGAGGCCGGCCACGGCGACCTCGGCATGATCACCACCGACGACGTCATCATGGCGCTGTCCTGGTCCGGCGAGCAGCCGGAGATGAAGAACCTCGTGAACTACTCGGCGCGCTTCGCCATTCCCATGATCGCGGTGACGTCGAACGCGGCCTCCTCGCTGGGCCAGGCCGCCGACCTCGTGATCGAGCTGCCGAAGGCGCGCGAGGCCTGCCCGCACAATCTGGCGCCGACAACCTCGACCCTGATGCAGGCCGCGATCGGCGATGCCCTCGCGATCGCGCTGCTCGAAGGCCGCGGCTTCACCGCGCTGGAATTCGCGCATTTCCACCCCGGCGGCAAGCTGGGCGCGATGCTGAAATTCGTCCGCGACTACATGCGCACGGGCGCCGAGATCCCGGTCAAGCCCCTGGGCACCAAGATGTCGGAGGCCGTGGTCGAGATGTCGGCCAAGGGCCTCGGCTGCGTCTGCATCGTCAACGAAGCAAACGAGGTCGCGGGCATCATCACCGACGGCGATCTGCGCCGCCACATGCGCCCCGACCTGCTGACGGCGTCGGTCGACGAGATCATGACGAAGCAGCCGAAAACGGTGCCGCCCTCGATGCTCGCGACCGAGATGATCGAGGTGCTGAACACGCGCAAGATCACCACGCTGGTGGTGACCGAGGCCGGCAAGGTGGTGGGCATCGTGCACCTGCACGATCTGCTGCGGGCGGGCGTGGCCTAGGGCACGCGCTTTCTCTCCGCACCGTCATTCCGGGGCGCGCCATTCGGCGCGAGCCCGGAATCCATTCATCTCCGAGCTCGCTGCCCAATGGATTCCGGGTTCACGCTTCGCGCGCCCCGGAATGACAGCTACACCGGAAACCGCGCCGCGTTCTCCTCCAGCGGCAACCGCAGCCCGTTCGCCAGATACGATACCGTGCGGTAGAAGCCGCACAGCAGCATGATTTCCAGAATCTGCGCCTCGTCGTAATGCGCCGACAGCTCGGCAAACTCTTGATCGCTGAACGTCGCGCGGTGATGCAGCGCGTCGACCGCTGCGATCAGCGCCTGTTCGGCCGGCGACCAGCACGGTGACGTCGCATCGCCCTGCACTGTGGCACGCACCTCGTCTTCGGCGAGCTTCGCCGGCCCGGCGAAAACCGCGACATGCACGCCCCATTCATACTCGCATCTGTTCAGCGCACAGGTGCGGTCGATGACGATCTCGCGCTGGCGCAGCGAGAGCGGGCCGGGGTCGAGCAGGCCGCCGGCGCGAAATTTGTCCCAGGCGCGGCTGTGGCCCGCCATCACCCGGAACAGGATCAGCGGCGGCGCGCCGCGCATGATGCGATCGAACTGCGCCTGGATCTCCGGGGGATAAGGCGGGGTGAGCGGGGCAATGCGCGGCGTGGACTGGGACACCGGCCGTTTCCTTTGCTACATCTATTGTAGCAACATGCTACACTATCTGTAGCATGTCGCAAGAGGGTGGCGATGGCAAAACAGGCGGCATCACGAAGCGTCCGCGGCTCGCGCACCGGCCGGCCGGTCATGGCGCTGCTGGACCTGTTCGGACGGCGCTGGAGCCTGCGAATATTGTGGGAGTTGCGCGGCGAGCCCCTCACCTCCCGCGCCCTGCGCACCGCCTGCGACGACGCCTCGCCGACAGTGCTGCAAGCGCGCCTGACGGAGTTGCGCGAGGCGGGGTTCGTGGAGCTTGGCGAAGGCGGAGGTTATGGGCTGACGCCGCTCGGGCGGGAATTGTGCGAGACGTTCATGCCGCTGCACCGGTTTGCGGAGAGGTGGAAGGACTCTTCCCCTTCTCCCCGCTTGCGGGGAGAGGGTCGGGGTGAGGGGGAGCCTCCGCGCAAACGGTGAGAGACGGACTCGCGGAGAGTCCGCTCACCCGGATTGAATCTGCGATGCAATCCCGCCTCTCCCCGCAAGCGGGGAGAGGCGAAGAATCCTCACGCCGCGGCCACTGTCAGGTTCGCACCGTCCACCTGCACCACCTTCACCCGCGTCCCCGCCGGCGTATCCGGACCTGCGACGCGCCACACCGTGTCACCGATGCGCACGGTGCCGCTGCCGTCGATAATCGGCTTCTCCAGCGTGAACTCGCGGCCGAGCAGTGCCTCGGTACGCTTGTTGAGGAACGGACTGGCGCTTGCATCCGGCTTCGGCCGCGCAAGGCGGCGCCATATCGGCACGGCGGCTGCGGCGAACACCGCGAACATCACGAGCTGGATCTGCCACGATAGGACGACGGTGAACGAAATCAGGCCGACGAGCAGCGCGGCGAGCCCGAGCCAGAACAGGAATATGCCCGGCGCCAGCACCTCCAGCGCCATCAGGATGAAGCCGAAGATCAGCCAGTTCCAGGTGCCGAGCGATACGAACATGTCGGTCATGATACGACCTTCCATCATGGTGCATGCCCCTGCCTGAAGGGACATGCGCCGGGGACTATCCCTGCCGCGGCGGCACCGTCGGCGGCGTGCTGCCGGTCGTCGGCACCGAGCCACCACGGCGGGCGGCGGCAGCGGCGGACGCCGCGCTTTCGCCGAACGTTGCTTTCGCGATCTCGCCGATGCCGGCGAGCGAGCCCAGCATGGAGGTTGCTTCCATCGGCAGCATGATGATCTTCTGGTTCGGCGCGTCCGCGAACTGGCCGAACGCCTTGATATATTTGTCGGCGATGAAGTAGTTCAACGCGGCGACGTCCCCCTTGGAAATCGCATCGCTGACCATCTGCGTCGCCTTGGCCTCGGCCTCGGCGGACCGCTCGCGCGCTTCGGCATCGCGGAACGCAGCTTCCTTGCGGCCTTCGGCCTGGAGGATCTGCCCCTGCTTGGCGCCCTCGGCGCGCAGGATTTCCGACTGGCGCTGGCCTTCGGCGGCGAGAATGTCGGCGCGCTTGACGCGCTCGGCCTTCATCTGCCGGCCCATGGCCTCGACGAGGTCGGCGGGCGGCACGATGTCCTTGATCTCGATGCGGTTGACCTTCAGGCCCCACGGCGAGACCGCGGCATCGACGACACGGAGCAGGCGCTCGTTGATCTCGTCGCGATGCGACAGCACCTGGTCGAGATCCATCGCACCCATCACCGAGCGGATGTTGGTCATGGTCAGGACCGTGATCGCCTGGGTCAGGTTGGAGACCTCGTAGCTCGCCTTGGCGGCGTCGAATACCTGGTAGAAGGCAACGCCGTCGACCGTCACGGTGGCGTTGTCCTTGGTGATGACCTCCTGCTCGGGGATGTCGATCACCTGCTCCATCATGTTGATCTTGCGCCCGACGCGATCGAAATAGGGCACGATCAGATTGAGCCCGGGGCTCAGCGTCTGGGTGTATTTGCCGAACCGCTCGATGGTCCAGTCATAGCCCTGCGGCACCGTCTTGACGCCGGCGACCAGCGTGACGATGACGAGCAAAACCAGAACAATCGCGAAAATGTCGAAACCGCTCATATTTCCTCCAAGGCAGAAAAGCCCTTTCCCGCGCTGTCATTGGTCGGGAGCGCAACCCTACCGGTTCAGCGGTCGCAATTCACGTCGGTATCGATCCAATTCTGCACAAGACATCCAAACGGGGAAGGATCAAGATATGTATTTGTAGCGGGCCCTTGAAAGCGTGCAGCGGAAACCCAGCGGCAAAAATTAACGAATCCGAAGGCGCGCATTGGACGACTTCATTCGATCACGTCATTCGCTAGGGCAATGAGGCCCGGGTGAAGTGTGACGCCACACTCCCTGGCGGCCTTGAGGTTGACCGCGAGCTCGAATTTGGTGGGGTTCTGCACTGGCAGGTCGGCTGGCCGCGCGCCCTTCAGAATGCGGTCGATATAGTCCGCGGCGCGGCGGAGCTGCTCGGCGCTGTCGGTGCTGTAGGACATCAGCCCGCCCTCCTCGACGAAGGTGCGGCTCCAGAACACCGCGGGCACGCGCGCCTGCGCGATCGCCGCCAGAAGACCGCCGCGGTTGGCCATGGTGAAGAAGTCCGGCAACACCAGCAACCCACCGTCTTTCCGCAAGCCCAGCGCCGCGATCGAGGCCGCGTCATGCACCGGCGCGGGCTCGACCGCCACCTGAAGGGTCCGTGCCGCGTCCTCGATCGTCCGCAGCATCAGCGGCGCGAACGGCGCGGTGGCGGGATTGTAGACGACGACAACGCGGGACACCTTTGGCGTGACCTGCGTCAGCATCTCCAGCCATTTGCCGGCCAGCGGGCCGTCGTAATCGGTGAAGCCGGTGACGTTGCCGCCGGGATGCGCGAGGTTTTCGACAAAGCCCTGGCTGACGGGATCGGTGACGACGGCGAACACGATCGGGATCGTCGTGGTGCGCTGGCGCAGCTCCTCGACCGAGGGCGTGCCGACCGCGAGCAGGACGTCGGGCCTGAGCGCGATCAGCTCGTCGGCAAGCTGCGCGATGCGGGCGCGGTCGCCGCCACCGCTGCGCCAGTCGATCTTGAGGTTGTCGCGCTCTTTCAGGCCATGTCCGGCGAGCGCCTTGACCAGGACCATGCTGCGGGTCTGGCCGATCGCATCATCGGCAGCCGTGACCGAGAGCACGCCAAGCCGACGTGCCGCGTTCGGCTGTTGCGCCAGGACCGGGACCGGCAGCGCCGCGATCATCCCAAGAAACGCCAGACACTCACGGCGGTTCATGGGACGCCCATCAGATCCAGCCCTGAAGCTCGCGCAGCACCAGGGTGCGGATCACGTCCATGCCCGGGTCACTGTCGTTGAGGCAGGGGATCGCGGAAAACTGCTCGCCGCCATTGTGCTTGAAAATCTCGGCGTTCTCCTGCGCGATCTCCTCCAGCGTCTCCAGGCAGTCCGCGGAAAAGCCCGGCGTCACCACCGCGAGGCGGCGCACGCCTTCCTTCGCGAGCCGCTCCATGGTCTTGTCGGTGTAGGGCTGGAGCCACTCGGCATTGCCGAAGCGCGACTGGAAGGTCAGCAGCAGCTTCGTCTCGTCCATGCCGAGCCGGCGACGCAGCGCCTCGGTGGTGGCGATGCAGTGCTGCTGATAGGGATCGCCCTTGTCGACATAGGATTTCGGCATGCCATGGAACGACGCCACGATCAGCTCCGGCTTGAAGGACAGCGTTGCCAGATGCGTCTCGATCGAGACGGCAAGCGCCTCGATATAGGCCGCGTCCTCGTAATAAGGCGGCGTTACCCGCAGCGTCGGCTGGTTGCGCAAACGGGCGAGCACGCGGAACACTTCGTCGCAGACGGTCGCCGAGGTCGAGGCGGAATATTGCGGATAGAGCGGGACCGCCAGGATGCGCTCGCAGCCTTTCGCGATCAGTGCGTCGATGCCCGACTTAATCGAGGGATTGCCGTAGCGCATCGCCCAGTCCACCACGACGTGGGTCCGGTCCGACAGGGCGGCGGCCAGCTTGTCGCTCTGCGACCGCGTGATGGTCTTCAGCGGCGACTCGTTCTGCTCGGTGTTCCAGATCTTTTGGTAGTCGAGCGCCTTGGTACGGGGGCGGCTGCGCAGAATGATCCCGTTCAACACGAACTTCCAGACCAGGCCCTGATCCTCGATGACGCGGGCGTCCGAGAGGAACTCCTTCAGATACACCCGCACGCCCGGCGCATCGGCCGTGTCGGGCGTTCCGAGATTGATCAGGAGCACGCCAGCGCGCGGCAGGGCGGATTGGGCGGCCGGTCTCGCGGCCTCGATGGGGACGACACTGGTCATGGCCCTGTGGGTCGCGCGTTGGTCCGAACTTGTCAAGATGAGGCCGGTTTCGCTAGGGTCGCACCCAGGCGGGGGAGGCAAAGATGACACTCGCGGAATGGTGCGTCTTTGGAGCGCTGCTGCTCTATCTGTTGACGATCGGCTCGATCAAATGGATCAGGTTTCGCCGCTTCGACAATTCCCGGCCGCGCGACCCCGCCTTCTACGAGGACGCGCTCTCGCAGCGCGCGCTCGGCGCGCACCAGAACGGCATCGAGACCTTCCCGTTTTTCGCCTTCGCGGTGCTCCTCGCCGAATTCAGGGATTCGCCGCAGCGGCTGATCGACGAGCTCGCGGCCCTCTTCCTCATCGTCCGCCTCGCTTATGTGCTGACCTATCTCGGCAACCGCCCGACGCTGCGCTCGATCCTCTGGAGCATCGGCTTTGCGATCAATCTCGGGATCTTCTTCATGCCGGCGCTGAAGCGGTTTCTGCCGGTGTGAGGTGCACCCTGTGTCCCGGACGCGATGCAGCGTACCGAGAGATGGGTCCCGGCTCTGCAGCGCACCGTCAAAGGGACGCTGCGCTGCGTCCGGGGCACGAGAAACTCGGCCTAGAAACACGTCGTCCGCTCGGCCGCGATGTAGCCGAACAAGAGGCCAGCGCCAAACAGCAGCACGACGCCGGCGGCGGCGAATTCGATGCCGCGCATGAACAGCGCGCCGCCGCCGTCGCGCCCGGCACTGAGGCGGGCGGCGATGTCCTTGGCGGAGACGGCGACGACCGCGATGGCCGCAACCGTGATCGCGGTGCCCAATCCCATCAGGAAGGTCGCTGCGATGCCGGCCCAGAACAGGCCCTGGGCGAGCGCGAACACCAGCACCAGGATCGCGCCCGAGCAGGGGCGGATGCCGACGGTCAGGATCGCCGCAAAGCCGCGCCGCCAGCCACCGGGGCCGGCGAGCTCGCTCGGCGTGGGGCCGTGGGAATGGCCGCAATGTTCGTCATGAACGTGGTCATGCCCGTGGTGGGCCGGGGCGTGCGCATGACCATGATCGTGGTGATGGTGATCATGTCCGTGATCGTGATGATCGTGGGCATCATGATGATGGTGATGACCGTGATCATGATCGTGCGGCACGCCGGCGATCGCCGGCAGCGGCTGGGCCGCCTGCAGCGCCCGGATGAAAATGCGGCCCTTGACCCAGACGAGACGCAGCCCGAACAACGCGATCAGGGCGTAACTCGCGATCTCGATCGCCCCTTCCGCCTTGCACATGGTCTTGGCGGTCGCGTTCAGCACCCAGGCCGAGATGCCGACGATGAGGATCGCGACCAGCGACTGCATCAGCGCCGAGGCGAACGACAGCGCGATGCCGCGCCGCGCGGTCTCGTGGTTGGCGACGAGATAGGAGGCGATCACTGCCTTGCCATGGCCGGGGCCGGCGGCGTGGAAGATGCCGTAGGCAAACGAGATGAAGAGCAGTGTCCACACCGCCGAGCCGTCGGACTTGGCGGCGCGGATGGTCGCCGACATCTGCCGATAGAATTCCGACTGTTTGGCCAATAGCCAGCCGATGAGGCCGCCGGTCTCGGGCTGGGCCGCCTGCGCCGGCCGCGGCGCGCCAAAGGGGTTTTGCGCGAAGACATCGTGAAGCGCGGCATCGGCCACACCCACGACGAGGACAACGGCGGCGCAGACAAGAAGCCCGCGGGCAATCGGCGACTGAAGACGACCGATCAAGGACAATCCACCGTGATCTTGTTGGCGAACATCATGCCGAAATTCGAGTTCTCGCCGTTCATGAAGGTCTGCTCGTTGAGCTTCTGCGCGCTCGCGGTGCCGTCGCTCGGGCGTTCCAGCTTCATCTGGCAGCCGGCGGGCGCGCCGACCAGTTTCACCGGGCTTTCCTTGGCCATCTGGAAGTCGATGAAGAAGGAGCGGTCGAACACTTCGAGCACCAACTGCTTGGACTTGACCGGGTTCTTCAGCGGCAGCGTGAAGTGCAGGGTCAGCACCGTATCCTTGTAGTCGAGGAAATAGTCGACCGGCTCCTGGAATCGCTCCTTCTTGCCGTCGGCTCGCGCAAAGGTGAAGTAAGCGTATTCCTTCAGCGACTCGACGTTGGTCTGCGCCAGCGGCCCGAGCTCCTCGCGCGTATAGGCGCCCTTGGTCTTGCTCTCGAGCCCCTGCACCGCATAGGCCGAGAACATGTCGTCAAAGGTCCAGGCGTGGCGGACGCCGGTGATGCTGCCGTCGGCCGCGTAGAGCAGCTCGCTGGTCGCGGTGATCCAGACGTGCGGATGGGCCTGCGCCGTGCCCGCCGCGAGCGACAGGCCGGCGGCGAGCAGCAATCCCAACAGGGCGCGCATGCCCATCAGGCGGCCTTCGCGTCGTCGAGCAGGCCGCGCCGGCGCAGCAGCGCGTCGGGTTCCGGAGGACGGCCGCGGAACGCCTCATAGGCGGCTTCCGGATCCACCGATCCGCCCGAGGCGTAGATGTCGTCGTGCAGGCGCTTGGCGACGGCGGGATCGAAGATATCGCCGGCCTCCTCGAACGCGCCGAAGGCGTCGGCGTCCATCACCTCCGACCACATATAGCTGTAATAGCCGGCGGCATAATGATCGCCAGTGAAGATGTGACCGAACTGGGTCGGACGGTGGCGCAGCGCGATCTCCTCGGGCATGCCGATCTTCTCCAGCTCGCGTCTCTCGAAGGCGCGCACGTCGCTGGCCGCTTCGGCCGGCTGGGTGTGGAATTCGAGGTCGACCAGCGCCGAGGAGACGAACTCGACCGTGGCAAAGCCCTGGTTGAATTTTCGCGCGGCAAGGAACCGTTGCAGCAGCTCGTCGGGCAGCGGCTCGCCGGTCTGGAAGTGGCGGGCGAACTTCTGCAGCACCTCTGGCCGCTCCTGCCAGTGCTCGTAGAGCTGCGACGGGAGCTCGACGAAATCGGTGAACACGGAAGTGCCCGACAGCGACGGATAGGTCACGTTGGAGAGCATGCCGTGCAGGCCGTGGCCGAACTCGTGGAACAGGGTGCGGGCATCGTCGGGCGACAGCAGCGAAGGCTCGCCGCCGGCGCCCTTGGCAAAATTGCAGATATTGAGAACCAGCGGCGCAACATCGCCGTCGAGCTTCTGCTGGTCGCGCAGCGAGGTCATCCAGGCGCCGGAGCGCTTCGACGGCCGGGCGAAGTAGTCGCCATAGAACAGCGCCTTGTGCTTGCCGTCGGGGCCCTTGACCTCCCAGACCCGGACGTCGGGGTGCCAGACCGGAACGTCCTTGCGCTCCTCGAAGGTGATGCCGAACAGGCGCGTGGCGCAGTCGAAGGCGGCGGCGACCATGTGGTCGAGCGAAAGATACGGCTTGATCGCGGCGTCGTCGAAATTGGCGCGCTGAAGGCGCAGCTTCTCGGCGTAGAAGCGCCAATCCCAGGGAGCGAGCTTGAAATTGCCGCCCTCTTCCGTGATCAGCGCCTGCATGTCGTCGCGGTCGGCAAGCGCCCGTGCCCGCGCCGGCTTCCAGACCCGCTCCAGAAGGCTGCGCACCGCGTCCGGCGTCTTGGCCATGGAGTCCTCCAGCCGGTAAGCGGCGAAGGTCGGATAGCCCAGCAGCTTGGCGCTCTCTTCGCGCAGCTTGAGGACCTCGACGATGGTTCCGTTGTTGTCGTTGGCATTGCCGTTGTCGCCCCGTGCGGTGAAAGCCTTGTAGACCTTCTCGCGCAGATCACGCCGGGCGGAGCTTTTCAGGAACTGTTCGACCGAGGATCGCGACAGCGTGACGATGGCCTTGCCTTCCATGCCGCGCTCTTCTGCCGCAGCCTTGGCGCTGGCGACGAAGCTCTCCGGCAGGCCCTGGCGGTCGGCCTCCCCGAGCTCCATGACCCAGTCCTGCTCGTCGCCGAGCAGATGATGGCTGAAGCTGGTGCCGAGTTGGGCGAGCCGCTCGTTGATCTCAGCCATCCGCGTCTTGGCCTCCTCGGAGAGGCCGGCGCCGGCGCGGTGGAAGCGGGTGTAGGTCCGCTCCAAGAGGCGAAGCTGCTCCGGAGCCAGATCCAGATTGGCACGGTTCTCGTGGAGCTGGGCGATGCGGCCGAACAGCACGGCGTTCATCATGATCGGATTCCAGTGCCGCGCCATCCGCAGAGAGACCTCCTTGTCGATCTCCAGGATGGCCGGGTTGGAATGCGCCGAAACGAGGTCGTAGAATACGGCCGCCACCTTGCTCAGCAGCTTGCCCGAGCGCTCCAGCGCGGTGATGGTGTTGGCGAAGTCGGGCGCGGCCGGATCGTTGGTGATCGCCGCGATCTCGGCCGAGTGGTCGGCGAAGGCCTGTTCGAAGGCCGGCAGGAAATGCTCCGGCTTGATCTCGTCGAAGGGCGGGGTCGCAAACGGCGTCACCCAGGCCTTCAGCAGCGGGTTGGTCTCGGAGTCCGTAATTTGGCGGGGTTCTGACATCACAAGTCCCGATTTCGTGGCTCAATTGTTGCGGCCAGCTATAGCACGCGATGGGGCTTTTTTGGGCCATTTGCCCTTGCTCCCGGCCGCCTTTTCGGGGAGATTGCGGCCCTCGACAGACCACGGATCCCTGAGCTCATGAACGCGCCTTCCTCGTCTTCCCGTCAGATCGCTTGGCCAAGCGTCATCACCGTCATCAGCGCCGCCATCCTGATCGGCGCGGAGGTGTTCGGCGCGGCCTTCGCCGGTGGCTGGGCACTCGCGATCCTGTTCGGGCTCGGCGACCAGGGCACGCACATCCTGCAGGCCGTGCTGTTCGCGCTCGGTGTGCTCGTGATGACCGCGTTCATCCGCGCGGCCCAGCGTGTCGAGCCCTTCACGAAGCGCCGCTGACGCTTCGCGTGCGCGAGAGACGCGCGCACGAGGCTTCAAGACTTAACGCCCGTTCATCTTCCGCGGCGCTCGCGCAACACCGCGCAAGCAGATGTTAGGCAATTCTGTTCTCAGCCTAAAAAAATTCTTGCGAAGCAGAGTCAAAACGCTTATGTGCGCTCTTGCCCAATTTCGCACGTGCCTGTGGTCGTGTGTCAGTCGGTAGGTATCCGGACAAGAGGCCGGACAGCCGCCAAGGGGTGAAGAAGCCGAGGGGCTCTTCGGAAGTGCGGAAGTCAGAAGACTGAAGGTCGCAAGGCCTGAAGGTCGGACGAGGAAGCAAACCCGGAGCGTCCAGCATCTCTCTCAAAGAGATGCCTTGTCGAAGGTGACTTCGCTCTTTGCAACCGTGACTGGCAGCCGGAGGCGAACCGGCGCACCCCGCTCTCAACGGGGGACGCGACTTAAAGCAACGACGGATCGGGCTTTTTTGGTCTCTACCGGCAGTCCAACGCCGGCGCGGGCTACTGAAAAGGCTTGTCCTTCATTGCCAGGTGTGCGGGCGGGAAATTCCCAACCAATCCACGGCAGCACAGTCTGATTTGAGTCTTTGGCTCGTCACGCCTCCATCGCGTGATCTGGCCGGGGCGCTTATCCGACGACATTTTTTGAACGGATCCCCGTCGCTGGGCCGTTTGGGAGAGTGCTATGACCGAACGTATTCAGGAATTCCTGCGCAACCGCCGCAAGGATGGCCTCGACACCGAGCCGTGCCTCGTCGTCGACCTCGAGGTCGTGCGCGACAATTACCAGACGTTTGCCAAGGCGCTGCCCGACAGCCGCGTGTTCTACGCCGTCAAGGCGAACCCGGCGCCGGAAGTGCTCGCGCTGCTGGCGTCCATGGGCTCCTGCTTCGACACCGCCACGGTCGCCGAGATCGAGATGGCGCTGGCCGCGGGTGCAACCCCGGACCGCATCTCCTTCGGCAACACGATCAAGAAGGAGCGCGACATCGCGCGCGCCTTCGCGCTCGGCATCCGGCTTTTCGCCGTGGATTGCGCCGCCGAAGTCGAGAAGGTCGCCCGTGCCGCTCCCGGCGCGAAGGTGTTCTGCCGCATCCTCTATGACTGCGCCGGCGCCGAATGGCCGCTGTCGCGCAAGTTCGGCTGCGACCCGGAAATGGCCGTCGAGGTGCTCGACGTTGCCAAGCGCCTGGGCCTGGAGCCGTGCGGCATCTCGTTCCATGTCGGCTCGCAGCAGCGCAAGGTGAAGGCGTGGGACCGTGCGCTGGCGATGGCCTCGCAGGTGTTCCGCGACTGCGCCGAGCGCGGCATCAACCTGTCCATGGTCAACATGGGCGGCGGCTTTCCGACCAAGTATCTGAAGGACGTGCCGCCGGTCGTGACCTACGGCCGCTCGATCTTCCGCGCGCTGCGCAAGCACTTCGGCAACCAGATTCCGGAGACCATCATCGAGCCGGGCCGCGGCATGGTGGGCAACGCCGGCATCATCGAATCCGAGGTCGTGCTCATCTCGAAGAAGAGCGACGAGGACGAGGTGCGCTGGGTGTACCTGGACATCGGCAAGTTCGGCGGTCTCGCCGAGACGATGGACGAGTCGATCCGCTACGCCATCCGTACTGCCCATGACGGCGCGGACATGACGCCGTGCGTGCTCGCGGGTCCCACCTGCGACAGCGCCGACGTGCTGTACGAGAAGAACCCGTATCCGCTTCCCGTCACGCTGGAGATCGGCGACAAGGTGCTGATCGAAGGCACCGGGGCCTATACGTCGACCTACTCGTCGGTGGCGTTCAACGGCATCCCGCCGCTGAGGACGTACCACATCTGATCCGCCTCTTTCTCTGAGGCCTGACGAACCCGGGAGCCGGCTTGCCGGCTCCTCCCTGACATTTCGATCTGACGACGTCTTGGACAGGCGTGCTGCGCGCACGCCGGTTCAAGCGGGGACTGACGCGCCATGACCGCTTTTCGGAAGCCACAAATCGCCCTCACCTCGAAAGCCGCTCCGTTCGTGATCCGCGCGGAGCGTGCTGCCGACGTCGCGGTGCGTGAAGCGCTGCTCGATGCCTGCTTTGGCGAAAACCGCCACGGCCGCACCTGCCAGCGCCTGCGCGACGGACGCGCGCCTGCCGCAGGCCTTGCCCTGTCGGCGGTGCGCGAGGGCAAGCTCGTGGGAACCGTGCGGCTGTGGCACGTCAGCGCCGGAGGCAGGCCCGCTTTGGTCCTTGGACCGCTGGCGGTAGACCCTGCCTGCCGCGAGCTCGGGATCGGCGCCGCGCTGATGCATCAAGCGCTGGCCGCCGCCCGGGCGCGCGGGCATCAAGCCGTCATCCTGCTCGGCGATGCCCCCTATTATGCCCGCTTCGGCTTCTCGGGCGAGAAGACAGGCGCGCTGGCGCTGCCCGGCCCGTTCGAACGCGACCGGCTGCTCGCGATCGAATTCCAGGCGGGTGCGCTCGATGGCGCCGAGGGGATGATCGTTCCGACCGGCGCGCCCCTGTCCAAACGGAGGGTCCTTCGCGCCCTCCATGCGCACGCGGCCTGAGGGATTGCCATGATGGTGACGACCGAAGCCGCGTAAAGCGGCAACGCTCGGCTGCGCCGTCCTGACGCCTGTTCTTTCGGGGTTGCGCAGGCCCGAGAAACGCCCTTTAACCCCGCGAAACACGCCTTTTCAGTCGAGGTCCGAAACATGTCCCGTCGCCTCATCTCCACCGGCTCTCCGCTCGAGAAGACCGTCGGCTACAGCCGCGCCGTGATCGACGGCGAGTTCGCCTTCGTCGCGGGAACCACGGGCTATGACTACACGACGATGACGATGCCGGCCGATGTCACGAGCCAGTCACGCAACTGCTTCAAGACCATCGAAGCTGCCCTGAAAGAGGGCGGATTCGCGATGGCCGATATCGTCCGTGCGACCTATTACGTCACCGACGCCAGCACCATCGATGCCCACTTCGCCGTCTGCGGCGAGGTTCTCGGTGACATCAGGCCGGCGGCGACGTTGCTGGTCGTCAGCGCCCTCGCCAAGCCCGAGATGAAGGTCGAGATCGAAGTCACCGCCAAGCGCCGCAGCATCTGACAAGCGCCGCAGCGCCTGATCCACCCCTCACCATTTGTTTGCCAGCACGTTCCGGAGAAACCATCCCATGAGCCCCGCCTCGCAGATCTACGCGAAGATCACCGGTCCCATCGTCATGGTCGGCTTCGGCTCCATCGGCAAAGGCACGCTGCCGCTGATCGAGCGGCATCTCGACTACGACAAGTCGCGCGTCACCGTGATCGATCCCAAGGACGAGGGCCGCAGGGCGCATTGCGAGAAGCAGAATGTGCGCTTCATCCAGAAGGCCGTGACAAAAGACAATTATCGCGAATTGCTGACCCCGCTGCTCACCGAAGGCGGCGGCCAGGGCTTTTGCGTCAATCTCTCGGTCGATACCGGCTCCACCGACATCATGGAGCTCTGCAACGAGCTCGGCGCGCTCTACATCGACACCGTCAACGAGCCCTGGCTCGGCTTCTATTTCGATTCCTCGAAGGGCCCGGAAGCGCGCTCCAACTACGCCCTGCGCGAAGCCACGCTGGCCGCCAAGCGCGCGCGCCCGGCGGGATCGACGACGGCTGTCTCCTGCTGCGGCGCCAATCCCGGCATGGTCTCCTTTTTCGTCAAGCAGGCGCTGCTCAACGTCGCCGCCGATCTCAAGCTCAACGCTCCCAAGCCCAAGACCAAAGCCGAATGGGCGGATTTGATGCGGCAGGCCGGCATCAAGGGCATCCACATCGCCGAGCGCGACACCCAGCGCTCCAAGAAGCCGAAAGAGCCCGACGTCTTCGTCAACACCTGGTCGGTGGAAGGTTTCCTGTCGGAGGGCGTGCAGCCGTCCGAGCTCGGCTGGGGCACCCATGAAAAATGGATGCCCGAGAACGCGCGGACCCACGAAGCCGGCTGCGGCGCAGCGATCTATCTGATGCAGCCCGGCGCCAACACGCGCGTTCGCACCTGGTGCCCGACCCGCGGCGCGCAATATGGCTTCCTCGTCACCCACAACGAGTCGATCTCGATCGCCGATTACTTCACGGTGCGTGACGCCTCGGGCACGGCGGTCTATCGGCCGACCTGCCACTATGCCTATCATCCGGCCGACGATGCCGTGCTGTCGCTGCATGAAATGTTCGGCCGCGCCGCGAAGATGCAGGAGAAGCACCACATCCTCGACGAGAACGAGATCGTGGACGGCATCGACGAGCTCGGCGTGCTGCTGTTCGGCCACGACAACAATGCCTACTGGTACGGCTCGCAGCTCTCGATCGAGGAGACCCGCAAGCTCGCGCCCTACCAGAACGCCACAGGCCTGCAGGTGACCTCCGCCGTGCTCGGCGGCATGGTGTGGGCGCTGGAAAACCCGAACGAAGGCATCGTGGAAGCCGACGAGATGGATTTCGATCGCCTGCTGGAAATCCAGCTGCCCTATCTCGGCCCGGTCAAGGGTTTCTACACCGACTGGACGCCGCTGACGGATCGCCCGGGACTGTTCCCGGAAGACATCGACACCAGCGATCCCTGGCAGTTCCGGAATATTCTGGTGCGGTGAAACGGCGCCTCTCTCCGCCCGTCATTCCGGGGCGGCGCGTAGCGTCGTGCCCGGAATCCATCGGGCGGCAGGGATCAATGGATTCCGGGTTCGCGCTATGCGCGCCCCGGAATGACGAAGAGACCTACTTCTTCTCGATCGGCGGCGCGATCTTCTCCGCCGGTGCCGGCGGCAGGGCCGGCTTGGTCGCCGCGCCTTGTGTCTGCGGCTCGGGGCGTGCAGGCTCGGGGGCCGGCGTAGTCGGCCGGTCGCCGCCGGGCTTGGCTTCCGCGGGCACCTTGCTCTGCTCGTCGGAAGGCGTGCCCTGAAGCGGCGGTGTCGCCTGCGCCAGCTGCATCCGGCTCTCGGCGCGGATCTGCGCGATCGATATGCCTGATATCACGACACCTGCTGCGAACAGCGAACAGGCGATCAGAAGGTCGAGTTTCAGTCTGCGCTTGTCATTGACCGTCATGTCGATCACCGCCTTTGTCCGCGGGATCAACGAAATTGCCCGACCAGGGTTCCGTTCCCGGCAAGGCGGAACTGCGCGCCTGCGCGCCAAAACGCCGCGCTTACTCCGTCGTGCTGACTTCCCAGGTCGCGTGGCGCACGCCCGGCAGGTGCTGGAGATCGGTCGCAACGGTGTTCAACTCGTTCGGATCGACCGCGCTCGCGACCAGCTTCGCCACAATCTCGAGCATGTCCTCGCCGATCTCGACGACCTCGATACCCGCCACCGGATATTTCGCGGCTTCGAGCTTGTCGACGAGCCGGTCGCGCATCTCGGGCAGGGCGTCGGCCGCAACCGCGAGCTTGAAATAGTAGGTCGCCTCGGAGGCCTTCTCGTTCAGCGGGATGCGGTTGATGGCATTGACCAGCGGGCGCAGCATGGTGTTGCCGGCGATGACGAACACAGTCAGCGCGGCCGCCTGCGCGATCATGTCGGCGCCGGCGCAGGAGCCGACCGCGGCCGAGGCCCACAGCGTCGCCGCGGTATTCAGCCCGCGGACGTCCATGCCCTGCTTCATGATGACGCCGGCGCCCAAGAAGCCGATGCCGGAGACGACGTAGGAGATCACGCGCACCGCGCCGTCGGCGCCGGTCAGATGCATGACGAGATCGACGAACGCGGCGGCGCCGACCGCGACCAGCACGTTGGTGCGCAGGCCCGCGGTGCGCTGGCGATATTGCCGCTCGGCGCCGATCAGCGTGCCCAGCACGAAGGCCATGAACAGGCTGACCAGCGTGTCGGCAAAATCAGCAATCTGGAAGGTCGTTAGAAATCGCACTATTCGCGCCGCCATTGAGGATGCGGTAGGGTGGGCAAAGGCGCGCTCTTCGCGCGACGTGCCCACCACTATTGTTTCGCGGAGAGATCGTGGGCACGGCGCAAGGGCGCCTCTGCCCACCCTACGGCCGGAACCATGACGGATTAAAGCTCCAGCAGACCGCCGTCCCCATTTTCATCGGCGAAGGCGAGCAGCGTGCCCTTGGCGTTCCAGGCGATCGCAGCCACCGGCGGGGTGCCGTTGCGGCGAACCAGGATCTCGGCGCCGTCCTCCAGCCGCACCATCAGCACGGTGCCGTCGCTGTAGCCGGCGGCGAGGATGTCGTTCTTGGGGTGACAGGCGACCACGGAGACCCGCGCCTGCAGCGGCGCCAGCATCGCGGGCTCCTTGCCCATCGGGCCGTCCTTGCTGGCGAACGGCCACAGGATGATGGTGTCGGCACCCGAGGTCGCCAGCGCCTTGCCGCCCGCGCTCCAGGACATCGAGCGGACGCGGCCGGGATAGCCGGTCATGCGCATATGCCTGTTGTCGGCAAGCCGCCAACCATGCAGCGCCGCCTCGTGCATCGTGGTGACCAGGAACTTGTTGTCCGGGCTGAAGGTGACGCCGAGATGCGAGCCGGCCCAGGGCAGGAATTCGGCTGATCCCGCCATGTTCGGAAACCACAGCGTCGCGCCGTTGTAATGGGCAATCGCGAGCCGCAGGCCCTTCGGCGCGAACGCAAGCCCGCCGACGGTCGAGGGCACCTCGAGCGACTTCTCCTCAGTCTTGCCGCTCTTGACGAACGCCGTCTTGCCGGCCGACCAGGCGTAGGAGCCGTCCGCATGCAGCGCCACCGCATCGATCCAGCGTCGCTTGGGATCGGTGGCGAGCAGCGTCACCTCGCCCTTGGCGTCGAGCGAGACGACCTTGCCGTCGTCGCCGCCCATGACGAGGCGCTTGCCGTCGGAGGCCGTCGAGAGAATGCCGCCGCCATGCACGGCGACCGTCGTGATTTCGCCTTGGGCGTCCACGAACGCGACGTTCTCTTCGCCGCCGACGAAGGCGGCGCGGGGGCCAAGGAAATGCACCGAGGTCACGCCCATGCCGAGCGTAACAGGCTTGACGCGATCGGTGACGGAGACGATCGAGGCGGAATCGGGGGCCGGCGTAAACTCTTTCATCACGAGACGATGCAGCTCTCAAAACCCTTGCGGATGGCCTCTTCCGGTAATTCGCGGCCGATGAAGACGAGGCGGCTCTCGCGCGGCTCGCCCTCCTTCCACTTCCGCTGATGGTCGCCCTCCAGCATCATGTGGACGCCCTGGAAGACGTAGCGGTCGTCGTCGTCGTGGAAGGCGAGGATGCCCTTGGAGCGCAGGATCTTGCCGCCCTCGACCTGCACCAAATTCTGGAGCCAGGGCATGAACACGTTCGGATCGAGCGGCTTGTCGGTCTTGAGCGACAGCGACTGCATGTCCTCGTCGTGATAGTGCTTCAGGCCGTGGCCGTGATCATGGTGGTGATGATCGTGGCCGTGATGGTGGTGATCATGGTCGTGGTCATGATCGTCGGCCTCCAGGAAATCCGGCTCGATATCGAGGATGCGGTCGAGATCGAAGGCGCCGCGGTCGAGCACGTCGGCCAGGGCCACCGAGCAGCGCTCGGTGCGGTGGAGTTTCGCATAGGGATTGATGCCGCGGATGCGGGCTTCGACCTCGGCAAGCTCGCCCTTGCTGACGAGATCGGTCTTGTTCAGCACGATGACGTCGGCAAAGGCGATCTGGTTCTTGGCCTCGGGCGCGTCCTTGAGCCGGTCGGACAGCCACTTGGCGTCGGCCACCGTGACGACGGCATCGAGGCGGGCGTTCTTCTGCACGTCCTCGTCGACGAAGAAAGTCTGCGCGACCGGCGCCGGATCGGCAAGGCCGGTGGTCTCGACGATGATGGCGTCGAACTTGCCCTTGCGCTTCATCAGGCCGTCCATGATGCGCACGAGGTCGCCGCGCACGGTGCAGCAGATGCAGCCATTGTTCATCTCGAACACTTCCTCATCGGCGCCGATGATGAGGTCGTTGTCGATGCCGATCTCGCCGAATTCGTTGACGATGACGGCGTATTTCTTGCCGTGGTTCTCGGACAGGATGCGGTTCAAGAGCGTGGTCTTGCCGGCACCGAGATAGCCGGTCAGGACGGTCACGGGGATTTTCTGGGAGGTCGCTTCAGACATAACAACTCCGGACATAGGGCTTTTTCGCGCGACGCGAGGCGGGGTGGCCCCTGCCCTAGTGGTCAAGCGCACTGGTCAGGGCCTTTATATTGTGCCTGACCATATCAATGTAAGTGGGTGCAGGCCCCTTTTCGCCGGTCAAACCGTCCGAAATCAGGGTCCCGCCGACTTTTGAGCCGGTCTCCGCCGCGATCCGCCGGATCAACCGGTCATCGCTGATATTTTCCAGGAACACGGCCGGTATTTTTTGGGCCTTGATCTGGCCGATGATGGCCGCGATGTCCCGGGCGCTCGGCTCGGTTTCGGTGGAGACCCCCAGGGGGGCGATGAACTGGATACCGTATTCGGCGGAAAAATAGCCGAAGGCGTCATGGGTGGAGATCACCTTGCGCCGCTCCGGCGGGATTTTCGCCACGGCCTCGCGGACCTCGCGGTCGAGCGTTTCGAGCTTTTCCAGATAGGCTTTTGCCTGGGCCCGGAAGAAGTCCGCATCATCCGGGGCGGCCGCGGCCAGCGCATTGGCGATGTCGGTTGCGTAGGCTTTGGCGTTGGGGACGGACTGCCAGGCATGGGGGTCTGCGGCCGAGCCGAGCTTCAGCGGCGTGATGCCGGCGCTCGCGGTGACGACCACTGCCTTGCTACCTGCAGACTGCACGAGCCGCGGCAGCCAGCCCTCCAGCCCAAGCCCATTGACGATGACGAGCTTTGCCTCCGCGACCCGCTTGGCATCGCTTGGCGCGGGCGTATAGACGTGGACGTCGCTATCGGGGCCGACCAGCGTCGTCACGTTGACCCGATCTCCCCCGACGTTACGGACGAAATCGCCGAGGATCGAGAAGCTCGCAACGACGTTGAGCCGTTCCGCGGCGTGCAGCGGCGAGGCAGCCAGCAACAGCAGACAAAGCAGGATGAGTCGCATCGCCGTCACGCTTCCAGATGCCGGCCGGGAAACAGTTGCCGGACGATGCCGCCGACGCGGCCGAACAGCACGGAGACGATGTAGAGCACCGTCGCCACGAGAATGACCGCAGGGCCCGACGGCACGCGGGTCTGGAACGACAGCACGAGGCCGGCATAGCCGGAAGCCGCAGCGGCGACCACGGCGATGCAGATCATGACGGTGAGATCGCGTGACCAGAACCGCGCGATACCAGCCGGCAGGATCATCAGGCCGACCGCCAGCAACGTGCCGAGCGCCTGAAAGCCGTTGACGAGGTTGATCACGACCAGCGCAAGGAAGGCGAGATGCGCGGGACCGCCGGCGCGACTGACTGTCCGCAAGAACAAGGGATCGACGCTCTCGATCACCAGCGGCCGGTAGATCACCGCGAGCACGAGCAACGTCACCGTGGCGTTGAAGGCGACCACCAGCAGGGTCTGGTCGTCCATCGCGAGGATGTTGCCGAATAAGACATGGAGCAGGTCGATATTGGTGCCCTTGATCGAGACGATGGTGACGCCGAGCGCCAGCGAGGCCAGGTAGAAGGTCGCGAGCGAGGCGTCCTCTTTCAGCCCGGTCGAGCGCGCGACGACGCCGGCGAGGATGGCGACAGCGAAGCCGGCGATGAGTCCGCCCGCCGTCATCGCGAACAAATTGAGGCCGGAGAGGAGGAAGCCGACCGCCGCGCCGGGAAGAATCGCATGCGCCATGGCATCGCCGACGAGGCTCATCCGCCGCAGCATCAGGAAGACGCCGATCGGCGCGCCGGCCAGCGACAATGCGATCACGGCGGCCAGCGCCCGCCGCATGAACTCGAATTCGGTGAAGGGACCGATCAGCGCGTCATAGAGCATCGGTGATCACGCCGCCCGCGAGTTGATGTCATCGGCCGCGCAGGCCGCGGCGGTGTCGTCAAAGGCCTCACACATCCGCATCGCCACCAGCAGGTTTTCCGGCGTCAGCACCTCCGCCGTCGGTCCCCACGCCACGGGGCCGCGCGCCAGCACCAGCGTCTCGCTGAAATGGTTGCGCACCATCTCCATGTCGTGCAGCGCGGCGAGCACGGTGCGGCCCTCGCCGTGCCAGTGCTTGACCAGCGCGAGCAGGTCGGCGGTGGTCTTGCTGTCGATGGCGTTGAAGGGCTCGTCGAGCACGATGAGCGAAGCGTCCTGCAGCAGCACGCGCGCAAACAGCACGCGCTGCATCTGGCCGCCCGAGAGCGTGCCGATCGGACGGTTCTCGAAACCGTTGAGGCCGACGGAGGCGATCGCGCGCAAGATCTTCCCGCGCGCGGCCTTGCCGATCCCGCCGAACAGGCCGGCGTTGCGCCACAGCCCGGTGCTGACGAAGTCGAACACCGAGATCGGGAAGCTGCGGTCGATCTCCGCGCTCTGCGGCAGATAGGCGATATCGCGAGAGTCGAGCCCGCCGAGATGGATGCTGCCGTCGAGCGGCCGGAGGATGCCGACGATGCCACGCAGCAGGGTCGACTTGCCCGCGCCATTCGGGCCGATCACGGCGACCAGCGCGCCACGCGCGACCTCGCCGTTGAGATGGTGCACCGCGGGATGCCGGTCATAGCCGAGCGTCACGTTGTGAAAGTGCAGCGCCGCCATCATCACCTCATCGCCAGGAAGACCACGCCCCAGAGCACGGCACAGACGGCGAGCGCGGCCCCGAGGCGCGCGGCCATGGTCATGCGCAGGATCGACCAGGGCGCGGCCTGGGCCGGATGCGGCGAGGCCGCGTCGTGGACATGGGCGTGGGTGTGGTCGTGCCCGTGCGAATGGCCATGAGCAGGCGAATGGTCATGGGAATGACCGTGAGCATGATCGTGATGATGGGCGTGGGACGTGGCGGGAACCATGCAGAGACGTTATATTATAACATTACCCCTGTCCACGACCGGGGTGTCAGGGCTTGCCGATCACCATCGCAATGGCAGCTGCCACGAATGGAAATGGCACCGACACGGCACAGCGGAACCAGACGAAGCGGGCGGGCATGAAGGGAATTTCCCACAAGATCACCCGCTGGAAGGCAAACAGGGCCCAGGCGACAACATAGGCCACCACCTGCGGCACACCGCCGCCCGACTTCAGCGCCACCGTGCCGATGGAGAAGCCGATCACGGGGCCGCCGGGGGTGGCGGCGCCGGCGACCACGGCGGTCGCAACTCCGAGCCAGCCGCTGTCCGGGCCGAGCCAGCCGGTGATCACCTCCTGCGGGATGATGGCGGCGATGTAGCCGGAGCCGATCACCCCGAGCGCAATCCGCGGCACGATGTTGATGAAGTCCATCGAGCCTTCGCGCAGCGAGGCCTTGAACACCGGAGGGCCGCGGCGAAACGCGATCAGGCCGACGCCGAACACCGAGCCCCACAACAGGATGTCGATGAAAAGCGCGGCGCTCATGCCGGGTCCTCGTCGCTTTCGCGCTTCGGATAGAGCCGGACATAGACGAAGCGGCCGAGGGCCCCTGCGAGCACCGGCAGCGGCAGCGAGATCAGAATCCGCCACAGCGTGAAGTCGGTGCCCATGATCGGGATTTCCCAGGCCACTGCTCGGCCATAGCCGATCAGGGTCCAGCTCACGACCATGGCGATGGTTGCGCCGAAATCGGCGCCGACCGCGAGCAGCGCACTCGCCACGGGATAGGCGGTGAAGGGACCGCCGGGCAGGATCGCGCCGAAGGCTGTGCCGATCAGAAGGCCCGTCAGGCCGGATTTCGGCCCGAGCGAGCGCGAGACCTTTTCATGCGGCAGGATCTCCGAGATGAAGGCCCCGAGCAGGCAGCCGGCGAGCACGCGCGGCAGGATGCCTGAGAACAGCGAGAGATCGTGGGTGAGAATATCGAGAACGCCGCCGGTGCCATCACGCCGCCAGACCAGCGCCGCGCTCACCGCGACCAGCGCGGCGATGATGATCGTCGTCCAGCCGATCGGCTTGCGCACTCGCCCCGGCCGCGGCTCGGACTCGACGTCCTCGGCAGGCGCCGGGTCTTTCGGGGAAGGTTCTGACAACGGGCTCGGTTGGCTCGAGGGTGATGCCCGTCCTGATTAAGGGCGGCCTCCACACGATGCAAACAGTAGGATGACAGACCCGTGCGCGCGCCACGCAGGGCAATTCCGCACAGCAAAAAAGGCGGCCGCGCGAGCGACCGCCCCTTGTTGTCATTCCGGGGCGGCGAAGCCGAACCCGGAATCTCGAGATCCCGGGTTCGATGCTGCGCATCGCCCCGGGATGACGGAGTAAAACTCAGGCCTTCTCGAACAGGGACTCGACGTATTCCCAGTTGACGAGGTTCTCGACGAACGCCTTGAGATAATCGGGGCGGCGATTGCGGTAGTCGATGTAGTAGGAGTGCTCCCAGACGTCGCAGCCGAGGATCGGGGTGGCGCCATGCACCAGCGGATTCTCGCCGTTCGGGGTCTTGGAGATCTCGAGCTTGCCGTTCTTGACCTGGAGCCAGCACCAGCCGGAGCCGAACTGGCCGACGCCGGCCGCCTGGAAGTCGGTCTTGAACTTCTCGAAGCCGCCGAGGTCTTCGTTGATCTTCTTCTCGATCTTGCCCGGCAGCTTGGTGCCGCCGCCATTGGGCTTCATCCAGCTCCAGAAGTGGATGTGGTTGTAGTGCTGGCCGGCATTGTTGAACACCGCGGGGTTCTTGCCGAACGAGCCCTTGACGATCTCTTCAAGGGACTTGCCTTCCCATTCGGTCCCCTTGAGCGCGTTGTTGCCGTTGGTGACGTAGGCCTGATGATGCTTGTCGTGGTGGAATTCCAGCGTCTCCTTCGACATGAACTGGCCGAGGGCGTCATAGGCGTAAGGGAGTGGGGGCAGCGTAAAGGTCATGGGATGTTGTCCGCGACTGATGGGGAACTGGCTTAACGGGGAGTCTTATAGAAGGTTCCACCGCCGTTAAATACCGCCAATTTGCGAAAAGGCGCGATGCCACGGCTTGGCCGGATTGCACAACTTCGCCGCACCGAGGGACATCCAATCCAGGCCGGCCGTCCGCCGCAAAATATCATTGCCTTTGAACCGGTTATGACAGAACGAATGGACCGCGCAGCGTGTTGCGAGAGACAAAGCCATGAGCATCGAGATCGACATTTTGAACGGCGACGCCTCCTGGCCGATCGCGGAGCCGCTGCATCAGGCCGTCTGGGGACCGCACTTGGTCGCGGACAAGCCCTGGGCTCACATCAAATGGGCCAATGCGGACCTGCGCGTGCTGATCGAGACGCCCGAGGATGGCCTCGTCTGCCATGTCGGCATCTACTTCCGCACCGTCATCTGGAACGGGCAGAAGGTCCATATCGGCGGCATCGGCGGGGTCTGCACCCGCGAGGACCGGCGCGGTCGCGGCTACGCGACCGTGGCGATCGACGCGGCCGTGCACACCATCAGGGCCAACGAAGCGGTCCGGTTCGCGCTGCTGTTTTGCGAGCCACACAATTTTTCGTTCTACGAGACCCGGAGCTGGCTGCCCTTCAAGGGCGAGGTCTATTGCGAACAGCCGGAGGGGCGGATCCGCTTCACCGAGATGGCGCCCTACGTCTTCAACATCGTCCGCGCGCCGACGCTGGGCACCATCGACCTATGCGGCCTGCCGTGGTGACCCCTGCGTGGCGTGAGGGCTGCCGCAGGGGCTCGGCCATCCTATAATATGTCGACCATCATCTAAATTCCGCCCGGTGAACATGACGATCGACGCCCCTGCAGACGCCGTCCCGCCGCTTGCGCCGGTCGCCTCTCCCATCGCCAGCCTGCTGACGGCCCCGATCCTGCCGACGCTGCTGCGGCTCGCGATCCCCAACATGATCGCGATGGTCGGCAGCACTTTGGTTGCGATCGCCGAGACCTCCTATATCGGCCGGCTCGGCACCATTCCGCTCGCCGCGATCGCGCTGGTGTTTCCGTTCGCGATGCTGACGCAGATGATGAGCGCGGGCGCGATGGGCGGCGGCGTTTCGTCCGCGATCAGCCGCGCGCTCGGCGCCGGGGATCGTGACCGCGCCGCGACGCTGGCGCTGCATGCCGCCATCATCGGCCTCTGCGGCGGGCTGTTCTTCACGGTGATGATGCTCGTCTTCGGCCGTTCCTTCTTCACGCTGCTCGGCGGGCGCGATCGCGTGCTCGAGGAGGCCAGCGGCTATTCGCAGGTGCTGTTCTCCGGCGCGGTCGCGATCTGGCTCGTCAACACGCTGGCCTCGGTGATCCGCGGCACCGGCGACATGCGCCTGCCGTCGATGACGCTGATCGGGGCGAGCGTGTTGCAGATCGCGCTCGGCGGCACGTTGGGGCTCGGCCTGTTCGGCGTGAAGCCCTTCGGCATGCCGGGCGTCGCCAGCGGCCAATTGATCGCGTTCACCTGCGCCGCGATCTTCTTCCTCTGGTATCTCGCGTCCGGCCGCAGCCGGCTGCCGCTGAATATTCGCGCGTTTCATTTCGAGCGCGCGATGTTCCTGGACATCCTCAAGGTTGGTGCGGTGGCCTGCCTGTCGCCGCTCCAGACCGTGCTCACCATTTTGATCTTCACGAAGATCCTGGCCACGTTCGGCACCGAGATGCTGGCCGGCTACGGCATCGGCTCGCGGCTGGAATTCTTGTTGATCCCGATCACGTTTGCCTTCGGCATCGCCTCGGTGCCGATGGTCGGCATGGCGATGGGCGCCGGACAGGTGAAGCGCGCCCGGCGTGTGGCCTGGACCGCCGCTGCAGCTTCCGGATTGACGGTCGGCCTGATCGGCCTCGCTGTCGCGCTCGCTCCATCGCTGTGGGTCGCACTCTTCACGCGCGATTCCGGCGTCACCGCCGCCGCGCACAGCTATTTCCACTGGGCCGGCCCGACCTTCGTGTTTTTCGGCATCGGCGTGTCGCTCTACTTCTCCTCGCAAGGCGCGACGCGCGTCGGCGGCCCTGTGCTCGCCTCCACCGCGCGGCTGTTGATCGTCGCGATCGGCGGCGTCGGCCTCATGATGACGCAGGCGCCGGCCTGGACCTTGTTCGCGCTGGTCGGCGGTGCCATGGCGGTGTTCGGCCTGTCGACTGCGGCCGCGGTCGCCTTCGCGCGCTGGGACAAATGATCGCAGGACAATGAACGAAGGCAATGAACGCAGGAATGTGATTCCAGCCTGCGTTGCACTATCCCGCCGGGCTGCTATGGAGGCGCTCCATTTTCGGGGCCTCTTCCATGACTTCCAGATTCGCTGCTCTCATCGTTCTCCTCGCTGCGCTGCTCGGCGCACCGGCCGCGCATGCGCAGAGCGCCGATGGGACATGGCTCACCCAGGCGGGCGATGCGCGCGTCAAGATCAGCAAGTGCAGCGGCGGCATCTGCGGCGTCGTCGCCTGGCTGCGCGAGCCCTACGACACCGCGACCGGCCAACCCGCCACCGACAGCAAGAACCCCAATCGCGAGCTCGCCAGGCGCCCGATGATCGGCTTGCCATTGTTCAGCGGCATGCAGCCGTCCGGTCCGAACAAATGGTCCGGCCAGATCTACAACGCCGACGACGGCAGCACTTATGCCAGCAGCATCTCCGTGACGGGAGCGGATTCGCTGCGGGTCGAAGGCTGCGTCGGCGCGCTCTGCGGCGGAGAGACCTGGACGCGGGCGGGACGGTAACTCCGCTCTCGTGTCCCGGACGCGATGCAGCGTGCAACGCTGCTTCGCAGAGCCGGGACCCAGAAAGCAGCACGGTACGATCGAGACATGGGCCCCGGCTCAGCAGCGCATCACTGCGTGCTGCGCTGCGTCCGGGGCACGAGATCGTCCTACGCCATCATCGCCTTCAGCGCCGTCGCCGCCGAGGCGTAGCCGCCTCGCGCGCCATCAATGAAGTGCACGTGATCGCTGCGTAGCGCCGACGGCGTGAAGCAGGTCATCATGGCGGCATCCTGCTGGTAGAGGCCGTAGCGTACGATGCCGTCACGGGCCGCGATCGCCAGTCGGTCGCTCAGCGCGCGCTCGAGCTGCGGCGTGCAATCGAGGATCATGCGCAGGCCGTCGTCAAATTTCCTGAAGTCCGAGTTCTCGACCACCTGACGCCTGTAGACGTTTGGCACGAAGCCGCCGACGTTGAGGTCGAAGCGCATGATCAGATAGACGAACAGCGTATAGGCCAGCACGGTGGCGCGGCGCGCGAGCAGCGGACCACCGCGCCTGGTACGGGCTTCGTATTCCAGCCCCTGTGGCGGCCATTTCAGCGGCGGCCCCTGCGGCGGCACCGGACGGGCGCCGTCGGGGCTGCGCTCGACGAGGTGGATGATGTCCTCGATCACCTTGCGGAAGGCGTGCGGATCGGCGCCGCGCGCCGGCATCACCAGAACCGAGAGGATCAGCCCACGTGAGGCCGGTATCACCTCGAAGCGGCAGGACAGGCCCGAGAGATCGGGCTGCGTGCCCGCCGGCGCGGCCGGGACGGCAAACTCCCCGCGCTTCATTGCGGCATCGGCGAAGGCGAGCCCGCCGCCCGAGAACATCGCGTAGGACAGGTTGGCCGACGGACCGAACCGCGCGACGCGCACGTCGAGGCCCTGCGCGCGGATGGCGCTGACCGGCACCAGCGCGACCCGCATCGTCAGATCGAGATCTTCCCGCACCCAGGTCGCGGTTGCCGCCAGCGCCTCTCGGGCAGATTCGAGATCGCCTGGCGCAACCGCAAAGCTCGCGCCGTCGCCGCCGAACACGAAGGGGAATTCGCGTCCTTCCAATGCGTTCGTCACCGCTGCGATCACGGCGGCGCCGGCCATGTTCACCGCCTTGTAGCGCTGCGCCGCGATCGCCTTGGTGGAATCGACGATATCGGCAACGCCGATGCTCCAATCGTCCGGCAGCGGCGCGTAGAGCGCAGGGTCCATCAGGCTGGTGAAGCCGCGGAAGACGGAAATGTCGCCATAGAAGGATTCGCCTGAGGTCATCGGGGATGCCGGATGGTTGGAATGCGAAACAAATACGTGGCAGGATCGATCCGGGTTCGCCGGCCGGCGGCCCCTTTCAATCTTTGGCCGAAACGGGCCAGGACAACAAGATAAGGCGACAACAAGATACGGCAGCAACAACACGAGGCCGCGTTGCAATGCCGCAGCGTGTCTTTGATCGGCATCAAGCGGCCGGTCGGGAAGAACGGCTATCGTCTTCAGCTCCAAGGGTTGCATGGGATGATCGAGGTGTCCGACTTCGGCAGCAAGGATTCCACCTCTCCGGTCCGCCGGCGCACGGGCATCGACCCGATCAGCGCGGTGAAGATGCCCGAAAGACTGACGGCAGCCGTCGATGCCTGGGCTGAAGCCCATCAACTGACCCGCTCGGATGCAATCTGCAAGCTGATCGAGCTGGGCCTGAAGGTCGCGCCCCCGGTCCTCTCCCCGGTGCACCCGATCGCATCGGACGCCGCCAGGATCGAAGAGATCGCGGTCCACGAGATCGAGACGCTGCTCGATCCGGCCTTGCCCGTGGACGAACGCGACCGCCGCATCCGCCGCCTCACCGAAGGGCCGCCGGAATTTTCACACGAACGAATTGACCTGCTGAAAGACCGGACCTGAGCTGCTAATGCAGCTTCTCGTCCTGACGCTTGCGCAAACTATCGAGAGACGCATCGTGGCAGCCGACCAGGCGCACGAATTGCTGCGGGTACATTTCGTGACCATGACCGCCGGAATTCTGGTGCGTCATCGGCGGGCAACGGGCATCGTCCGGCTTCGCGCGGGATTGCTCGGCCCGGCCCTGATTTGAAGCGGTCATGTTGGGCATGGTCATGGACTGCTCCCTGTCGATTAGGGCAGATCGATTGACGTAACCCAATCGATTGCGGGGCATCTTACGACCAAATCCGGCTGCATGTCATTGTGCCGGATCAATTCAATTGTGACGGCGGAGTTCCGCTTATGCCGTGTTTCCCGCATCGATGGTGAACACCGTACCTGTCACGTTGCGACCACCCTCGCCGAGCAGATACTCCACCATGCGCGCGACGTCGTCCGTCTCCGGCAGGCGGCGTAGCGCGCTGCGGCCGGCGATGCGCTTGCGCGCCTCGTCGGACAGATTGTGCGTGAGCTCGGTGTCGATGAAACCCGGCGCGATCGCGTTCACGGTGATGCCAAGCTTGCCGACCTCGCGCGCGAGCGAGCGGGTGAAGCCGGTGGCGGCCGCCTTGGTTGCGCCATAGACGGACAGGCCGTTGTAGCCGGTGGTCGCGATGATCGAGGAGACGTTGACGATGCGGCCGGCGCCGTCGGCCATCATCTGCCGTGCCACATATTTGGTGAGGATGATCGGCGACAGCACGTTGAGCTGCACCAGTGCTTCGATCTCGGAATTATGCATGGTGGCGAGCAGGCCTTCGGTGCCGAGGCCGGCATTGTTGACGAGGCCGTAGGTCGGGCCGAACTCGTCGCGCACGAGTTTTGCAAAAGCCGGAATGGCGTCGATCACGGCAAGGTCGCAGGCGCGGAAATGGAGGCGCCCTTCGGACTCCGCAATCGCTACCTTGAGCTCCTCGCTCTCGCGTCGGGCGGCCGCGACCACGTTGTAGCCGGCGCCGGCGAGGCGCTTGCCGATCGCGAGGCCGATGCCGCGGCTGCCGCCGGTGACGAGGACATTATGCATCGGTGCGCGCCAGTTTTCCGGCCGGGGTGACGTCGAGCGCCTCGACGAAGCGGATCACCGCCGGCACCTTGTGGGACGCGAGCTGCGCGCGGCACCGCTCCAGGATCTGGTCGCGGATCTCTTTCGCGCGCGCGGGATCGGTACCCTCGGTGAGGATCACGTCGGCGACCACGATGCCGCCGGTGATCGGGCTCTTGCGCGATTTGGCCCGCGACATCCGCACGTCGGGATGGCGGTTGATGACCGCCTCGATCTCCTCGGGGTGGACCTTCAGCCCGCCGATATTGATGATGCCGCCGCGGCGGCCGACGAAATAATAGCGCTCGCCGCGCAGCTCGACGATGTCGCCGCTGTCGACAAATCCGTCGTCATCGGTGAGCGCGGCGGCATTGCGGCCGACATAGGCATGCGCGGTGCGCGTCGAACGGATACGGAGCGAGCCGTCCACCACCTTCATCTCGACGCCATTGCGATTGCCGAGATAGTCGGCCGGAAAGCCTTCCAGGCCGTCGCTGACGGCAAAGCCGACGCCGGCTTCGGTCGAGGCATAGGCATGACCGACGGAGGAGTTGGGGAATGCCGCCTTCAGCCCGTCGAGCACCGCCTGGTCGGCGATTTCACCGGAGAGGCGGACGTAAGCCGGAGCGAACTGCGCTGCCGAACCGCTCATCAGGAGCTTGCGCCAGTGCGAGGGCGTGCCGGAGATGTGCGAGACGCCGCGCGCCTTCAGCCGCGCGACGTGATCGCCGAGCGCCTCATGGGGATCGGACAGCACCATCGAGCCGCCGGAAAGCACGGCGCGCAGGAAGATTTGCAGGCCGCCATAGCGGCGAATGTCATAGAAGGTCGCCCAGACCGGCGCCGCGCCCCGCGCGGGGCCTTCGGCAACGATCGCGCCGGTCAGCGCCTCCAGCGTGTGGCCGACGATCTTCGGCACGCCCGAGGTACCCGAGGTGAGCATCAGCCATTCCGTTCCGCGTTCGGTCTTGACCGGCGCGGTGGCTTCAGGCGGCAATTGCGCAGTGACGATGAGCGGGATGCCAGTCCCGGCCCGGCGGTCGGATTCGTCGGTCACGACGGCATCGATCCCGGCATCGGCGATCAGCGCCTCGAGATACGCCGGATTGAGATCGGGCGGGCACAGCAGCATGCGACGCGCGATGCCGTCGAGCTCGATCATGGCAAGGCCCGACCGCAGCTGATCGGACAATTTGAGCAGCACGGAGCGGCCGGACAATTCGCGCAGGCGGCCGCCCAGGACCGTCTGCGACAGGATATCGGTCAGCGACACGCAGGTGTGCGCGTCCGACAGCGTACGGCCGGTCAGCTCCGCGCCGAGATGGTCGCGAAGCGCAAAGATCTCACGCGGGGACATTTTCGTAGGCCCGCACGAAATCGCCGACCGTGGCGGGAAACGCTGCGTCCTCGGAGATGGTGAAGGGGTCGACGCCGGTCTCGTCCTCGAGGCGCGCGACCAGGATGGCGAAGGCGAGCGAGTCGAAACCCGTCTCGTGCAGCGACAGATCGTCCGAGAGCGCGGGAAGCGTGACGTGCTGCTCTTTGGCGATCTGCTGGATCGCGTCAATGACCTTAGACCTTACCGACATGGCTGGCTCGCTTTGTTATCGTTGGCGTTGCGGCGGCTCTTGCTGGCCGCCTCCCCATGGCCGCTTGTTTACCCGACAGAAGTAAATGGCTTCTTGGACAATTCAGATAAAATTGGACCTATCTGCGGATTTTGGCGGGATTTACAGCCTGATCGAGCCGTCCACGATTCGCGCATAGGCCTCCGTATCGAGCGCCACATAGGCCCCGGACTTCGGGTCAGCCATGAACAGCGGATCGGAGATCGCGGCGGGATCGAAGCCTTCCCGTGCGAGCTCGCCCTTCTTCTGCTTGAACGTCTCGGTCGTATCGATCTCGCTGGAGACGCGAATGAAGACGGGCCGTGCGTAGGCCGGCAGCCGCTGCGCGAGATGTGCGGGCAATGCCGCAATGTCAAAACCCTCGTTGACGACGATCACGCTCATGCCGGCGCGGCCGTCGGCGCCGGGGACGCTGACGCCGTAGGTGGTGGCATCGACCACGCCGGTGAAATCGCGCATTGCGTCATTGACCTCCGAGGTCGCGACGTTCTCACCCTTCCAGCGGAACGTGTCCCCGATCCGATCGACGAAATGGAAGAAGCCCTTGTCATCGATCCGCATCAGATCGCCGGTGCGGAACCAGGCATCGCCCCTGGCAAAGACATCGCGAAGAACCTTCTTCTCGGTCTCGCCGGGGTCGGTGTAGCCCTCGAACCGGCCGCCGCCTTCATCGGCGGTGCCGATGCGGCCGATGGCTTCGCCGGCCTCGCCGCGGGCGCAGGCGAGGCAAAACCCCTCTTCGTTGCGCAGCGGCGCGCCGCTGTCGGGATCGAGCTTGACGAGATTGGCAGGGAAGCGATGCGCCAGCAGCGGCGGGATGCGACCGATCGCGCCCGGCTGCCCCTCGACGTTGAACAGCGAGAAATTGCCTTCCGTCGCCGCATAGAATTCGAGGATGCGCGGAATGGCGAAGCGCGCCTGAAAGTCTTCCCAGATGTCACCGCGCAGGCCGTTGCCGCAGACGAGGCGGAGACGATGCCGGTTCTCATATTCCGACGGCGCCGCCTTGAGCAGATAACGGCAGAGCTCGCCGATATATTGAAACAACGTGCAGTCATGGCGCACGATGTCGGACCAGAAATGCGAGGCCGAGAATTTCTCCGCGATCACCACCGAGCCGCCGGCAGCGAGCATGCTGCAGGGCGCGACGATGCCGCCGACCGAGTGGAACAGCGGCAGGCAATCGTAGAGCCGGTCTTGCGGGCTCGCGCCGGTGAGGCCGGCGAACCAAAAGCCCCAATTGAGAATGCGGCGGTGGCTGATGCTGGCAGCCTTCGGCAGGCCGGTGGTGCCTGATGTGTAGATCAGCAGCGCTCGGTCATCGATGGTGACCTCACCGCGCTCCTCCGGCGAAAGGGAAGCGTCGTCCAGCGCCGCGAGGGCGACGTCGATGGCGCGCTCGCTGCGGGCATCGCCATGCGTCCAGACCTTGGCCTGCGTCTTCAGGTGCGGCGTTGCGCTCTCCAGCATCTGCGTCAGCTCCTGCGCAACGATGATATGCGAGGGCTTTGCGACATCGAGGCAATGCGCGAGCGACTGTCCCACCAGCCTGGTGTTGAGCAGCGCCGCCACACCGCCGATCCGGCTGATGCCGAGCCAGGCCGCGACATAATCGATGCCGTTCGGCATGATCAACGCGACAGTATCACCCTTGGCCACGCCGGCCGAGCGCGCCCAGCGCGCGTAGCGGTTGATGCGCTTCGACAGGCCTTCATAGTCGAGGCTTGCGTCGTCGGTGATCAGCGCAACGCGGTCGGGCTGGCGCTGCGCCCAATCGTCGATGACGTCCGCGAACAGACGTCCCGGCAGCGTCTCGATCCGCGCCGTGAGCTCGATGGCCTTCAGCCATATCTTTGAAGCCGAAGGCGCGCGCGCGACTTTTTGTCGTTCGATGACACCGGTGGTCATGCCGTTGATTCTTTCGGGCCGCCTGCTGACATCAGGCAATCTAGCCCCCGCGCCCTGCCCAGGTGTTAAGAGACAAGGTAAAACTCTGTTAGGGCGCGGTTAACTCTAGTGATCCTTTACCGCCGCACGGCAACGCCGGTGAGTTCGGCGGCATGGTGACGGCCGAGACCGATCGCACTGGCCCAAGGTGGTCGAGCTGTGGGGGCAGGAAGGAGATGCGCGCTGCCGACGCTAGCCGCTACGCCTGTAGCGCAAGTGCGGCGGCGGCGCGTGAACCGGATAATACGGATTGAGATCGCAGATCGCGGATCGGCCATAAGCAGTGGCGCGGCACTGGGGCAACGAGGTGAAGGAGCAGTCGTACCACTCCCCGCCTCCCCCGTTCGCACCTGAATAAACGTGCATGCAGACGGGATAGCGCGGATCAAAAGTCTGCGCATGCGACGGCGCGGCTGCGAGCACCGCGCCCACCATCACGACCATTCCGAACGAGAAGCGCATAAACAGTGTTCCGGTGCGTTGCATCGCAGATCGCTATTGCTGTTTCTTGTGACGCCGGCGCGGCGGCGGCTGGTCGAAGGCGTAGTAGGGATTGACGTCGCAGCTGGCCGAGCGGCCCGACGCGGTCGCGCGGCACTGCGGCAGCGAGGTGAAAGAGCAGTCGAAATAATCGCCGCCGCCACCGCCGAAGCCGCCGCCGGGCGTGTAAACGTGCATGCACACCGGGTAGCGCGGATCATAGGTCTGGGCGCTGGCATCCGCCGCGACGAACAGCGTGGCAATCGCGGTGAGGGTCAAAATCGACAGGCGCATGGACTTAGTCCTCGAATCGACGGCGTCGTCGGATCTGATGCCGACGGCCTCGTATGGCATAACACCAGGCCGGAGGCGACTGTTCCTAGGGACAGATGACGGCAAGGTGAGCGCCGCGGGCTGCGGCGCTAGGCGTCGAGCCCCTGCAGCACCAGCCGGTTCAGCCTCGCCGCAAACGCGGCGGGATCCTCCGGCAGTTCACCGTCCAGGATCTGCGCCTGCTCGAGCAGGAGCAGGCTGAGATCGTCGACCGCCTTCGAGCCGGCTTGCGCCTTGGCGATCGCGCCCACCATCGGATGGCGCAGATTGATCTCCAGGATCGGCTTGGTCTTCATGCCGCGGTTTTGCTGCGACAGGATGCGCTCGAGCTCGCGGCTCGGGCCCTGGCTGTCGGCGACGAGGCAGGAGGCCGAGCTGGTGAGGCGCGTCGAGGCCTTGACGTCGCTGACACGCTCGCCGAGCGCGGCCTTGATCACGGCGATGGTGGCCGCTTCATCCGCCTCGGGCTCGTCCTTCTTTGCCTCGTCCTTGTCATCGACGCGCGGAATCAGGTCGAGATTGAGATCGCCCTGGCTCAGTGACTTCAGCGGCTTGCCGTCGAACTCCGACGGCATCGAGGTCCAGAACGCATCGACGGGATCGGACAGCAGCAGCACCTCGATGCCGCGCGCGGTCGCAGCCTCCAGCCGCGGATTGGATTTCAGTCGCTCGATGCTGTCGCCGACGAGATAATAGATCTCGGTCTGGTTCGGCTTGAAATCGGCGATGACCTGCTTCAGCGACCGCTTCTCGCCCGACGTCGTGGTGAAGCGCGACAGTGCCAGCAGCTTTTCGCGCCGCTCGAAATCCTCGTAAATGCCTTCCTTGAGCACCGCACCGAAGGCGTCCCAGATCCTGGCAAAGTTCTCCGGATCCTTCTCGGCGAGGCTTTCGAGCTCCGACACGACCCGGGTCGCCACCGCTTTCCGGATCTGCGCCAGCTGTGGATTGTTCTGCAGCATCTCGCGGGAGATGTTGAGCGGGAGATCCTCGCTGTCGACGACACCGCGGATGAAGCGCAGATAGCCCGGCAACAGATCAGCATCGTCGGTGATGAAGACACGGCGGACGTAAAGCTTCACCCGGCCCTTGCGGTTCGGCTCGAACAAATCGAACGGCTTGGTCGAGGGCGCGAACAGCAGTACGGCGTAGGAGTAGCGGCCCTCGGCGCGGTAATGCAGCGTCATCGCGGGATCGTCGAAAGCCGAGGCGATCTGCTGATAGGCCTTCTTGTAGTCGTCGGCGGTCAGCTCGGATTTCGAGCGTTGCCACAACGCGCTGGCCGAATTGATCTGGCGCGGCTCGCCCTCTTCCGGCACCAGCTCGATCGGGAACAGGATGTTGTCGGAATAGGCACCGACGATGCGCTCGATCTCAAAGCTCTCGAGATATTTCTTGGCGTCGTCCTTCAGGTGCAGGACGATCTCGGTGCCGCGCGTCACGCGGGCGGCCTCCTCGTCGCCGGCACGGGCGATCTCGAAACCGGAGCCGCCGGAGGACATCCAGGTCCAGACGTCGCTTTCGCCGGCGCGGCGGCTGACCACGACGATCTTGTCGGCGACCATGAAGGCGGAATAGAAGCCGACGCCGAACTGGCCAATCAGGCCGAGGCCGTCCTTGGCCTCCTTCAGCTTCGACACGAACGCCTTGGTGCCGGAGCGGGCGATGGTGCCGAGATGGTCGATCAGCTCCTGCCGCTCCATGCCGATGCCGTTGTCGGCGATCGTGAGCGTCCCGGCCGCCTTGTTCGGGATGATGCGGATCTTGAGCGCGTCGCCCTCGCCGAGCAGCGAAGGACTTGCGATCGCCTCATAGCGCAGCTTGTCGCAGGCGTCCGAGGCATTGGAGACGAGCTCGCGCAGAAAGATATCGGTCTCGGAATAGACGGAGTGCACCATCAGGTGCAGAAGCTCGGAAACCTCGGCCTGGAAGGGCTGCGTATGCACAGCCGTGTCTGACGTCGTCATGCGTTTACCCGGTCAATACGAAGGGGAAGAAACCCGGGATATAACGCGAGCGTAGAGGGGATCAAGTGGACGTGAAGAATCGCCCTCCGGGCGGGAGGACGATCTGTCCAGTGCCTAGGCGGATCAGGTCACGCAGCGGCCGGGCTGGAGCAGCTTTGCGACCTCGGTCAGGGAGCTGACCATCGGCTCGCAGGCGATCGTCGGCCGGTTGCGCACCTTCTTCTGGTTCTGGAGCAGCGCCGGCGGCTTGGCATTGCCGGTTTCGATCACGGCGGGGACCCGCAGCAGCACCGAGGTGTCGGCGAGGTCGTTCAGCCGCATCGAGACGGTGCGGGTTGGAACTGCTGCCTGCTTGATCTCGGCGAGCCGGTCGGCCTTGCCGGTACGATTGACGTTGTGGCCGGGCTTGTCGGCCTTGTCGGCGACCGCCTGCCAGCGGTCCGCCAGATCATGGCCCGAGGCCAGCTGCACGGCACCGAGCGTCGCAGCCACGGCGACGGCACTCAAAAATACCTTATGAATCTGTGACATGGCTGTCGGTCCCTCGCCCCATGGCGATCACGGGAACAACGCCGGGGAAGGATCAGGGGTTCTCAGCGGTTACGATCACTTAACCGTGTGCGACAAATGCGACAACGTGCACAAAATATTCCGCGAGGGGTGGAACGACTTTCGCAGACAGGAGTCGTCTCAACAGCCGGCTATTCCCCCCTGCCCCATAAGCCGGCGACGTAGGGCGCGACTGTGGTGATGCCAGTCGCGCCTTACTTTTTTCTGGGGTTCACTTCCCCGCCAGCCACTCCCGCCCTTCGCCATAGAGCTTCTCGACCTCGGGTCCGATCAGCCCCGGCATGTCGCGCTTGACCTTGTAGCCGATCAGCTCCTGCATGTAGGCGAGGTGGCGATAGCCTTCGGGCAGCCCGGCGAGCGCTGTCTGATCGAGACGGAGCGTCGCGGCGGGATCGACTGGGTCGATCCGATCCTTTTCATAAATCGGCTGGCGGCGGACGATGCCCCATTTTCCCTGCCGCTTTTCCAGGAAATCGTAGAAGCGCCCGGTGCAGACGACGTCGCAAACGACGTCGTGCACCGGGGCACGCTGCGAAATCGTCATCTTGGTCTGCGCGATGGCCCGTTCGCCTGCGAGGTCGATGCTGGTGCCGCCGAGGAAATGCAGGATGCGAACGCCCCTGGCAAATCCCTCCTGGCTGACGCGCATGAAATCCCGCGCCGGCCCCTGAAACCAGGTGGCGGACATCCAGCCCTCTTCGTGCCAGACCGTGGCAAAGCGCTCCCAGTCGCCGGCATCGCGCCACACCGCCCAGTTCTCGACGAGGTCGCGGATGGCGAGGCGATCGAGGAGTTGCTGGTCCATGGGCACATCTCCGGCTGGGATCAATGCAGGAGGTATGAGCGGCGAAGTCGACGCACGTCAAGCACGGCAGGCGAAACGAAAAATCCGGCGTGCCTTGCAGCACGCCGGATCGGATCGTTTGGCCAAATGGCCAGCTCTATTAAGCCGCCGGCGCCTTCGGTGTGCGGTTGCGCGAGTTGCGCTGGAAGAACAGCGCCTGGCTCGCCACCGCCGAGACCATCGCGGGCTGGAACGGTTTTGAGATCAGGAACGCCGGCTCCGGGCGCTCGCCGGTCAGGAAGCGCTCGGGATACGCGGTGATGAACACCACGGGCACCTCGAACGTGCGCAGCAGCTCGTTGACAGCGTCGAGGCCCGACGAGCCGTCGGCGAGCTGGATGTCGGCGAGGATCAGGCCGGGCCGCTTGTTCTTGGCCAGCGCCACCGCATCGGCATGCGTGCGCGCGACGCCGACGACATTGTGGCCGAGATTCTTCACCAGGCTCTCGAGGTCCATGGCGATGAAGGTCTCGTCCTCGATGATCAGCACGTCGGTGGCGATCTCGGCGGCCATCTCGCGTCCGGCGGCATCCGCAAGCCGCCGCGTCTCGGCGACGTCGGTGCCGAGGATGTAGCCGACTTCCTCTTCCGAAAATCCCTCCAGCGAGAGCAGCAGGAAGGCCTGGCGCGGCAACGGCGTGATGTTCGACAGCCGCCGCTCCGGCGGCATCGGCAAGGTCGTCACCTCGGAATCATCGTTGACGGAGACCGAATTCCAGATCTGGGTGAACAGCCGGAACAGGCCCGCGCGCGGCCCATGGCTCTCGTCCAGCACCGAGGGATCCCCCAGCATGGCTTCCAACATGGCTGCGACATAGGCGTCACCGGAGGCCTGGCTGCCCGTCAGGGCGCGTGCGTACCGGCGCAACAACGGCAAGTGTTCAGCAACAAGCTGTGAACGGGACATCCCCACTCCATTCATCTTCGGGCCAACCTTAAGGTCCAGGCAATCCGAGGGGGGCCCGGGTTCCCCTGCTGGGCTGATTACGCCTCAGGCCAAGAAAAGTTCCGTCTGAGCGGGAACTTTTTCTCGAACCTCGAATTGAGCCTATCCAGGGAACGGCTCCCGGTTGAGAAAACCTCTCGATTTTACAGTCACTTAACTCGGGGAAACGTGGAACAGGTCATGAAAGATCTCAAGTCTCAAGCCAGCAGAAGCACGACCCCCGGCAAGGGAGGCCTCACTCCGGAGATTCAATCCCGGATCGGGCACCAGTTGCGCGCCATGTATGATGATGTCGTGCGACAAGGGGTTCCAGATCGGTTCGCAGAGCTGATCAAGAAGCTTGATGCGCCGGGAGCGACACCCCACGTGGGAAATGAGGGCGGATCCAACGACAACAATGGGAGGGATTAATGCCTCTCACGGACTCCCTGCGTAATGACATCCTGGCGGCCGTGCCCAGTCTGCGCGCGTTCGCCATTTCGCTCAGCGGCAATGCGGACCGCGCCGATGATTTGGTCCAGGAGACGCTGCTCCGCGCGCTCGCCAACATCGACTCGTTCCAGCCCGGCTCCAATCTGCCGGCATGGCTGTTCACGATCCTGCGCAACCTTTTCCGCTCCGACTATCGCAAGCGGCGGCGCGAGGTCGAGGACGCCGAAGGCAACTACGCCAAGACGCTGAAGACACAGCCGTCGCAGAACGCGCATCTCGAGTTCGAGGAGTTTCGCACGGCGCTCGACAAGCTTCCACAGGACCAGCGTGAAGCGCTGATTCTGGTCGGCGCCTCCGGCTTCTCCTACGAAGACGCGGCCTCGATCTGCGGCTGCGCGGTCGGCACGATCAAGAGCCGCGTCAACCGCGCGCGGTCGAAGCTCGCCGCGCTGCTTTATGTCGATGGCGCCGAGGACTTTGGCCCGGACGAGACCGTGCGGGCCGTGATCGGCGGCAGCGGCGGCTGACGGCCGGCGTCAACCCGAGCTCAGATGAGATGAAGACGGCCGTTCTCACGGCCGTCTTCGCGTGCGTCCGGCAGCGATAGCGCAGAGCTACGCCGCTTGATCACTCGTCCGCGAAGGTCACGGTCTCGGCCACGCTGGCGCGCGAGGTGCGGTAGCTGTTGACCTTGTGGGCGTCGTCAGCATAGCCGAACGAAATGCCGCAGACGACGCGGCGATCGTCGGGCAGATTGAAGTGGCGGCGGATCAATCCGGAATGCCGCGCGAGCGCCGCCTGCGGAATCGTGCCCAGCCCGAGCGCCTGCGCGGCCAGCATGAAATTGCTGACATAGGCGCCGCAATCGATCGCACCGTAAATGCCGAGCGGCTCGTTGGTGTGAATGATGGCGACATGCGGCGCGCCGAAGAAATTGTAGTTCTCCAGCGCCTGCCTGGCGTAGGAGCTTCTGTCGCCCCTGATGATGCCGAGCGTGTTGTAGAGCTGAAAGCCGCTTTCGCGTCGGCGTTCCAGATAAACACCGACATACTCGCGCGGCGGCGTGAAATCGTAGTCGTCGCCGAGACCGCCCGAGGCTTCCGCGTAGATCGCCTTGCGGAAGCGCTCCTTGGCCTCGCCGCTGGCAATGATCACCTGCCAGGGCTGGCTGTTGCACCAGGACGCAGTGCGCTGCGCGGTGGTCAGCACATGCTCGATGGTCGCGCGGTCAACCTCTTTGGGAAGGAAGGCCCGGACGGAGTAGCGCTCGTTGAGCAGCTCTTCGAGTACGCCGATGCGATCGGTTTGTTTGACGGTAGCGTCCATGGTTCAGCTCGCGCTCTTCTCGTAGGGTGGGCAAAGGCGCATCGCGCCGTGCCCACCGACAGACTTGCTCCGGAGCATCTGCATATGGTGGGCACGCTTCGCTTTGCCCACCCTACGAGATGCAGCGAGAGGTGATATCACCGCCCCTTGGTCGGGATCTTGTTGTACGGCACGTCCTTGTCGACGCGGATGTCGCCGGGCAGTCCCAGCACGCGCTCGGCGATGATGTTGCGCAGGATCTCGTCGGTGCCGCCGGCGATGCGCATCGAGGGCGAGGACAGCAGCATCTGCTGGAACTGGCCCTGCACGGTTTCCTCGTCGCTGCCCGTGAGAACACCGGCCGCGCCTTGCAGGTCCATGGCATAGGTCGCGATGTCCTGCAGCATCATGCCCGACACCAGCTTGCCGATCGAATTCTCCGGGCCTGGCCGCTCGCCCTTCGACAGCGCCGAGATCGTGCGGTAGCTGGTGTATTTCAGCCCGCTCGACTTGGCCGCCCAGCTCGCGAGCCTGGAACGCACCGCAGGATCGTCGATCGCGAGGCCATCTTCCAGCATCAGATTGGAGCAGAACTCGAACATTTCCGGGACGCCGGTCGCAAGACGCGAGCCGATCGACATGCGCTCGTTCATCAGCGTGGTCAGCGAGACGCTCCAACCCTCGCCGACAGCCCCTAACCGCTGGCTGTCTGGGATCACGACGTCGGTGAAATAGACCTCGTTGAACTCCTGCATGCCATTGGCCTGCCTGATCGGACGCACCTCGACGCCGGGGCTCTTCATGTCCAGGAAGAACATGGTGAGGCCCTTGTGCTTGGGCACGTTCGGATCGGTCCGCGCGATCAACAGACCATAGTCGGAGTAATGCGCGCCAGAGGTCCAGATCTTCTGGCCGTTGACGACCCAATTGTCGCCTCTCTTCTCCGCGCGGGTGCGCAAGCCGGCGACGTCCGAACCGGCGGACGGTTCGGAGAACAGCTGGCACCAGATCTCCTCGCCCGAAGCCAGCTTCGGCAGATAGCGGCGCTTGGCGTCCTCGCTGCCGAAGGCCATCACGGTCGGGCCGCACATGCCCTCGCCGATCTGGAACGGCTGCGTCAGCTTGCCGTAGACACCCTCTTCCTGCTGCCAGATCACCTTCTCGATCGGCGTCGCGCCACGGCCGCCATATTCCTTCGGCCAGTGCAGGCAGGCCCAATTGCCTTCGAACTTCCTCTTCTGCCAGGCCTTGCCGACCTCGACGATGTCGTGGCTGGCAAGGCGAATGCGGCCGAGCGAGGATTTTGACAGCTCGGCATGCAACTCCTTCGGCGCATTGGCGTCGATCCATTGGCGCGCGGAGGCGCGGAACGCGGCTTCCTGCGGGGTGTCGTCGAAATTCATGGCGGACCTCTCAATCCTTGCGCGGTGCGTAGGGTGGGTTAGCCGAAGGCGTAACCCACCACTTCTGTCGAGCGTCGTTGCAGCCAACGGTGGGTTACGCTGCGCTAACCTACGAAACTCATCTTCCCTTCGTCGGGATCTTGTTGAACGGCACGTCCTTGTCGACCCTGATATCGCCGGGCAGGCCCAGCACCCGCTCGGCGATGATGTTGCGCATGATCTCGTCGGTGCCGCCTTCGACGCGGGTGCCGGGCGCGCGCAGCAGCATCGCCTGGAAACGGCCGGCGAGCTCGCCATCCTCGCCGCTGACGACGCCGCCCGCACCCTGCAGGTCCAACGCGTAGGTCGCAACGTCCTGGATCATCGAGCCCGCCACCAGCTTGCCGATGGAATTTTCCGGCCCCGGCCGTTCGCCTTTCGACAGCGCCGAGATCGCGCGCATGCTGGTGTATTTCAGCCCGCTCGCCTTCACCGCCCAGTTCGCCAGCTTCGAGCGCACCGCGCGATCTTCGATCGCGGGGCCGTCGTCGAGCATCAGGCTGGAGCAGTACTCGAACAGCTCCGGAAATCCGGTCGCGACGGCCGCGCCGATCGCGCTGCGCTCATTCATCAGCGTGGTCAGCGAGACGTTCCAGCCGTCGCCGACCTCGCCGAGGCGCTGATGATCAGGAATCCTGACGTTGGTGAAATAGACCTCGTTGAAGTCGGAAGCGCCGCTCGCCTGCTTGATCGGCCGCACTTCGACACCCGGGCTCTTCATGTCCAGGAAGAACATGGTGAGGCCCTTGTGCTTGGGCACGGTCGGATCGGTGCGCGTGAGCAAGATGCCGTAGTCGGAATAATGCGCGCCCGAGGTCCAGATCTTCTGGCCGTTGATGATCCAGTCGTCGCCGTCCTTTTCCGCGCGCGTGCGCAGGCCGGCGACGTCAGAACCGCCGGCCGGTTCGGAGAACAGCTGGCACCAGATCTTTTCACCGGAGGCCAACGGCGGCAGATAGGTGCGCTTATGCTCCTCGCGCGCGAACGCCATCATGGTCGGCCCGCACATGCCGTGGCCGATGATGAACATGCGGGACAGCAGTCCGAACGGCCCTTCCTCCTGCTGCCAGATCACGCGCTCGATCGGCGATGAGCCGCGACCGCCATACTCTTTCGGCCAGTGCAGACAGGCCCAGCCGGCGTCGGCCTTCTTTTTCTGCCAGGCTTTTGCGACCTCGAGAATGTTGGCGTTTTTCAACTGCGTGCGGCCAAGCGAGGATTTGCGCAGCTCGTCCTCGTATTGCTTGGGCGCATTGGCACCGATCCAGGCGCGCGCGGTGGCGCGGAACTCGGCTTCCTGCGGGGTGTCGTCGAAGTTCATGGTCTCATCTCTCCTACGTTCCCCGGACGCTGCGCAGCACGAAGTGATGCGCTGCAGATCCGGGGTCCATTGCGGCCTCCGGGTCCCGGCTCTGCGGAGCGGCATTACATGCCGCATCGCGTCCGGGACACGAGCGGCGGATTACGCCGCATTCTTCTTGCGCATGCGGTCGATCAACTGGTCTTCCCAATAGCTGAGGCTGCCGAGCCCGAGCGCCATGGCGTTGGCGCGGCGGTAGTACATGTGGCAGTCGAACTCCCAGGTGAAGCCCATGCCGCCGTGGACCTGGATGTTGTTCTTGGCGCAGTGCTGGAACGCCTGCGTCGCGCTGATGCGCGCGGCAGCGGCGGCTTCGGGCAATTCAGCCGCGTTGGTCGAAAGCGCCCAGGCACCGTAATAGCTGTTGGAGCGCGCCAGCGTGGCCGAGACATACATGTCGGCAAGCATGTGCTTGACCGCCTGGAACGAGCCGATCTGGCGGCCGAAGGCGATGCGGTCGAGTGCGTAGTCGCGGCCCATTTCCAGCGCACGGTCGGAGCCGCCGACCTGCTCGAACGCACAGAGCACCGCGGCGCGGTCGAGCACCTGGGTCAAAATGCTCCATCCTTCGCCGGTAGCGCCGAGCGGCTCGGCCTTAGCGTCCTTGAAGGTGATCTCCGCCTGCCCGCGGGTCGGATCGAGATTGGTGAGGCTCTTCACCTCGACGCCACCGGCCTTGAGATCAACGAGGAACAGCGAGATATCACCGTCGCGCCCGCTCGCTCCTGTGCGCGCCGCGACCACCGCGAAGTCGGCAACCGCACCGTCGGCGACAGGCTTCTTCACGCCGTTCAGGACACCGTTCGCGGCCGTGAGCTTGACGCTCTTCGGCGACGGATTGCCCTTGCCCTCGAACAGCGCCAGCGTGCCGATCGCCTCGCCCGAGGCAATCGCCGGCAGCCATTTCTTCTTTTGCGCCTCGCTGCCTGCGATCAGCAGCGCTTCGGCGGCGAGATACACGGTTGACGAGAACGGCACCGGCGCGTTCGCGCGGCCCATCTCCTCGGCGATCACGCAGAGCTCGAGATGGCCGGCGCCCGCGCCACCGAATTCCTCGGGGATCGCGACGCCGAGGAAACCCATCTCGGCGAGGCCCTTCCAGAGTTCCTTGTCGTAAGGCGCCTTGCCGTCGAGCACCACACGCACCGCCTTCGGCGAGCATTTTTCGGTGAGGAATTTGCGCGCCTGATCGCGGAGCTGCTTCTGGTCGTCGGAGAAATCGAAGTTCATGGCGGGCTACCTCTTATTCGTTGTCATTGAGACCGTCATTCCCGGGCGCGACGAAGTCGCGAGCTATGATGCGCAATTGCACATCTGAGAATCCATAACCACGAGCCGGGGTTATGGATTCCGGGCCTGGCCCTTCGGGCCATCCCGGAATGACGAGGTGAGCGAGTGTCGTCTTCATTTCAGCACGATCACATCCTGATCAGGCTTGTCGGCATAGAGCCGCTCGACCAGTGCCGCGCGGCGTTCGAGGCCGGCGCGCTGGTTGATGTAGCCCTTGTCGGTGAGTTCGTTGCCGTCGATCGAGGGCGGCTCGACCATCAGCATGGCGCGCGCGATGATGCGGCTGCTGGCACCTTCGCACTCCCTGTTGTGCGTCTCCAGCCCGCGCTTGAAGCAGGCGACGATCTCGGGGTGCTTCGCTGCGTCCTCGAAGCTCAGCTCGGGATTGCCGACGAGTTGCCGGCAGGCGTGCAAATTGGGCCAGGCGAGCAGGCCGATGAACGGGCGGTCCTGCCCCGCGACCAGCGCGTCGTGCACGACAGGCGTGGCCGCCGCGATCGCATCGGTCCGCAGCGAGCCGACATGCACGAAGGTGCCGGTGGTGAGCTTGAAGTCTTCGACCACGCGGCCTGCAAAGATGATGCCCTTCACCGGATCGGCATCGTCGACGAAGATCCCGGCATCGCCGATGCAGTAAAAGCCTTCCTCGTCGAACATCTTCTTTGTCAGCTCAGACTGGCCGAAATAGCCCGGCGTAACGTTGACGCCGCGCAGCCGCAATTCGTATTTCGAGCCGCACGGCACCATCTTCAACTCGACGCCGGGGAATGGCAGGCCGATCAGGCCGACGCGCTCGGTGTCCCAATAGGTGCCGGTCGAGGTCGGCGCGGTCTCGGTCGAGCCCCAGCCGGTGTAGAACACGATGCGTTCGCCGGTGGTCTTGACGGCGAGAGCCTGCATGCGATCGTAGAGATCATCAGGCAGCCGCGCGCCGCCATAGGCCATGATCGACAGGTTCTTGAAGAACGAGCGGCAGAGCGCATCATCCTTTTCCATGGCGGCCGCGAGCGCCGCGTAACCGGCCGGTACATTGGCGTAGTAGGTCGGCGAGATCTCGCGCAGGTTTCGCAGCGTCTCCTCGAACTGGCCCGGCATCGGCCGGCCATCGTCGATATAGAGCGTGCCGCCATCGACCAGGATCGGGTGGAACGCCGCGTTGCCGCCCATGGTGTGATTCCAGGGCATCCAGTCCAGCATGGTCGCAACAGGACCATCAGGCGAGCGCGGCCGCACCTGCATCATCATCGCCGCATTGGCGCACATCATCTTCTGCGTGTTGATGACGGCCTTGGGCATGCCGGTCGAGCCTGACGTGAACAGCAGCTTGCCGACGGTGTCGGGCGTGATCTTGGCGATCGACTCCTCGACGTCCTTGGTCACCGGAGTTGCCGCGAGCTCAGCAAAGCTGACGCTCTTGATGCCCTCACATGGCCGCGCGACGTGAACCACGGTGACGCCGGTGAGATCGATCGCCTTCAGTGCCTTCTCGAAGGTCGGGCCGTCCTGCACCATCACCACGGCCGGCTTGATCAGGTCGAACAGATACTTCAGCTTGACGTGATCGTGGCTCATCAAGGAATAGGCCGGCGACACCGGCGCCGCTGGCGAACGCGCCTGCATCGCGGCCTGCGTCATCAGCGCATGCTCGATCGAATTGCCGGAGAGGATCGCAACGGGCCGACCATCGAGTCCCAGGTTGAGCAGCCCTTGCGTCAGCGCATCCACGGTGCGCTTGGCTTCGCCATAGGACACCTTGCGCCATTCGCGGTTCGGACCGCCGCGCTGCGCCAGCCAGATGCGCTCGGGCGCTTCCTTCGCCCATTTCGCCAGCGATGCCGGAATGTGCTTCTCGTAAGCTTGCAGCGGAATGCGCGACTTCAGCACCACTGTGCCGTCGCTGCGGCGCTCGACGTCGATGTCGCGCGCGAGCCATTCGATCTTGCGAAAGGCGGGCTTCGTCATCACAGCCGCCGCGCTTCCACTCATTTTGCGTCTCCCGGAATTATCGTCCTTTGCGGATCGTTCTCGTTCAGCGCTTGATATAGACAGGCTTTCGCTTCTCAAGGAAGGCCCTGATGCCTTCCGAGAATTCCTCGGAACGGCTGCACAGGACCTGGTTGCGATCTTCCATAGCGATAACTGCTTCCAGCGATCCCGCATCGACGCTCATGTTGAGGCATTCCTTGGAGAGACGCAGGCCCACGGGCGACGCCGTCATCATCGCCTCGACATAGGGTTCGGCCGCCGCATCGAGCTTGTCTTCCTCGACGACCTCCGAGACCAGCCCGACCGCCAGCGCGCGCTCGGCGCCGATGAACCGGCCGGTGAGGATCAGCTCCGACGCCACGGACACGCCGACGAGGCGCGGCAAGAAATAGCTGGTGCCGATGTCGCAGCCGCCCAGGCCGAGCTTGATGAAGGCGCAGTTCATCCGCGCCGATTTCGTCGCGATGCGGATGTCGGAGGCAAGCGCCAGCGCAAAGCCGCCGCCGGCCGCCGCGCCTTGCACGAGAGAGATGATTGGCTGCGGACAGCGCCGCATCAGCATCACGATGTCGGCGATGCGGCGCTGCGAATCCAGCGACTCCGTGACGCCAGGCGGCTCCTGTTGCCCGGCCCGGCGGGCCACGGCCGCCTTGAGATCGAGGCCCGCGCAAAAGTTCTTGCCGGCCCCCTTCAGCACCACGACACGCGTGTCGCGGTTGCGCTGGAGGCCCTGGAAATAAACGTTGAGCGCATCGATCAGCGCGGGATCGAGCGCGTTGAGACTGTCAGGACGATTGAGCGTCACCCGGTCGACGCCGTCATCATGCTCGATCAGCAGCGGTTGGGACATGGGGCGCTCCTCCTCACTGTCGTCCCGGCCAAGCGAAGCGCGAGCCGGGACCCATAACCACAGGCGTTTGTTGTTTGCGCACCGCGTCTGCCAGCGTGCCCGCCACAGACGCCGCGGAGTATGGGTCCCGGCTTTCGCCGGGACGACAGCGGAGTTTGCAGCTACCTCGGCGCCATGCGGATGGCACCGTCGAGACGGATGGTCTCGCCGTTCAGCATCGGGTTCTCGACGATATGCACCGCGAGCGAGCCGTATTCCTTGGCGTCGCCAAGGCGCGAGGGATGCGGCACCTGCGCGCCCAGGCTCTTGCGGGCCTCCTCGTTCAGCCCCATCAGCAGCGGCGTGAAGAACAGGCCGGGCGCGATGGTGTTGACTCGGATCTTCTGGCTGGCGAGATCGCGCGCGGCCGGCAAAGTCAAACCGACGACGCCGCCCTTCGAGGCCGAATAGGCGATCTGGCCGATCTGTCCTTCGTAAGCGGCAACCGAGGCCGTATTGATGATGACGCCGCGCTCTTCACCGACTGGCTCGATCGTGACGAGGCGCTCGGCGAACAGCCGCAGGCAGTTGAAGGTGCCGATCAGATTGACGTTGATGATGCGCGCGAACTTCTCCAGGGGATAGACGCCGTCACGGCCGACGATGCGCTGCGAGCCGCCGATGCCGGCGCAGTTCATCAGCACCCGCGCAACGCCATGCGCGGCTTCCGCCTTGGCGATCGCGGCCTTGATCTGCTCTTCGCTGGTGACGTCGGCATGGAGCGCCACGCCCTTCACCTCGGCCGCGACCTTCTCGGCATTCTCCTTGTTCTGGTCGATCACGCCGATCCTGGCGCCCTTGGCCGCCATGGCGCGGGCGGTCGCCTCGCCGAGGCCCGAACCACCGCCGGTGATGAGAACGGCTACGTCTTTCAATTCCATGACAGGCTACCTTTCCTTGGACGTTTCTTCTCTAGACTTGAGAGTTGCGGCCGGATCATCCGGCCGCGGCAGCTTCCCCGGCTTGCGTGAGGATGCCGCCGCAGATCAGCGTTTCCATGTGCTTGATATATTGCCGGCAGACGTCGTCGGTGACCGGGCCGACGCCGGTCGCGCGGGACATCGCGTGCCGGCCAAAGAACAGATGATCGCAGGCGCCGATCAGGCTGGTGTAGAACAGCACCGGATCGGTCGGGCGGAATTCGCCGCGGCTGACGCCCTCGGCGAGCAGGCGGCGGTGAAAGTCGAGCAGCGGCGCCACGAAGAATTTTGAAACTTCGTCCGCGGAGCCGGCGACGCTCTCGTGCAGGAGATAGTGGATCAGCCGGTTCATATAGGGGAACCGGTGATAGGCGCGGATGATGCCGCCGATATGCAGTTTGAGCTTCGCCGTCGCCGTGATCGGCTGCGCCAGCAGATATTCGAGATTGGACATCTCGGTCGCGGCATCCCGCGCGAGCAGTGCCAGCAGCAGGCCGTCCTTGTTGCCGAAGTGATATTTGACCAGCGCGGCGTTGGCGCCCGACTTCTGGGCGATGTCGCTGAGCGAAATCTCGATCGAGGAGCGTTCGATCATCAGCTCGCTCGCGGCCACGAGCAATTTCTCTGCCGTGGAATTTTTTCCGCTGGGGAGCCTGTTCGGTACGCTGGTAGCCACGGAGATCCCTGAATGCACCTCGAGAGGCACGCAGATAAGCCCAAGCAGCGCCTCATCACAAGAATTAATTGATCGATTGACTAAATCATCTTGCGTCCCTTAAATCCGCCCCGACAACCGACCCAATCAAGAATTCAGGGAGAAACCGACATGGCCGAGGCTTACATCGTCGCCGCTGCGCGTACCGCGGGCGGGCGCAAGGGGGGCCGTCTCGCTGGCTGGCATCCGGCCGATCTCGCGGCAAAAGTGCTGAACGAGCTGGTCGACCGCACCAAGGTCGATCCTGCGCTGGTCGAGGACGTGATCATGGGCTGCGTCATGCAGGTCGGCGAACAGTCCAACAATGTCGCGCGCAACGCCATCATGGCCTCGAAGCTGCCGGAGAGCGTGCCCGGCACCTCGATCGACCGCCAGTGCGGCTCCTCGCAGCAGGCACTGCACTTCGCCGCGCAAGCGGTGATGTCCGGCACCATGGACGTCGTGATCGCTGCCGGCGTGGAATCGATGACGCGCGTGCCGATGGGCCTGTCCTCGCAGCTTCCCGCCAAGAATGGCTTTGGCAATTACAAGAGCCCGGGCATCGAGCAGCGCTATCCCAACATCGTGTTCAGCCAGTTCACCGGCGCGGAGATGATGGCCGAGAAGTACGGCCTGTCGAAGGATGATCTGGACGAATATTCCTATAACAGCCATCAGCGCGCGATCGCGGCAACGCAAGCCGGCCACTTCAAGAAGGAGATCGTGCCGCTCGAGATCACCCGCGCCGACGGCAGCAAGGACACCCACCACATCGACGAGGGCATCCGCTTCGATGCCACCCTCGACCGTATCAAGGGCGTCAAGCTGATCGCCGAGAACGGCAAGCTGACCGCGGCCAGCGCCAGCCAGATCTGCGACGGCGCCTCCGGCGTGATGGTCGTCAACGAGCGCGGCCTCAAGCAGCTCGGCGTGAAGCCGCTGGCTCGCATCCATCATATGACCATGACTGGCGGCGATCCCGTCATCATGCTCGATGCCCCCCTGCACGCCACCAAGAAGGCGCTGGAAAAGGCCGGCATGAAGATCGGCGACATCGACCTGTTCGAGGTCAACGAGGCCTTCGCCTCGGTGCCCACGGGCTGGCTCAAGACGACCGGCGCCGATCCTGACAGGCTCAACGTCAACGGCGGCGCCATCGCGCTCGGCCATCCGCTCGGCGGCTCCGGCACCAAGCTGATGACGACGCTGGTCCACGCCCTGCACCAGCGCGGCAAGCGCTACGGCCTGCAGACCATGTGCGAAGGCGGCGGCATGGCGAACGTGACGATCGTGGAGCGGCTTTAAGCTGCGGCCATACAGATAGTGTCGTCCCGGACAAGCGCGCCTCAAGCGCGCGCCGATCCGGGACCCATAACCACAGGAGGCTGCGGTTATGCCGCGCCGGAGCTCCATCTCGTTTCAACACCAGGCCTGTGGTTATGGATCCCGGCCCCCCGTGCGCAATTGCGCACTAGGCCGGGATGACACCTTTTTTGCCGCGAGATATCGACCATGACTCACCCCTCCATCCACGCCCGCACCACGCCCGACAAGATCGCCTACCGGATGGCCGGCACCGGCAAGGCGATCACCTATCGCGAGCTCGACGAGCTTTCGAACCAGGGCGCCCATCTGTTCCGCTCGCTCGGCCTCACGGCCGGCGACCACATCGCGCTGCTGATGGAGAACCGCCTCGCCTTCATGGAGCTGTGCTGGGCCGCGCAGCGGAGCGGGCTCTATTACACCGCGATCAGCCGCTATCTGAAGCAGGACGAGATCGACTACATCATCGCTGATTGCGGCGCCAAGGTCGTGATCACCACGCCGAAATGCGCCGACCAGATCAAAGGCCTGATCAAGGGCACCCCCGGCGAGCCGGTCTTCTACATGATGGACGAGCCACAGCCCGGCTTTCGCTCCTACGACAAGGAGGCCGCGGCGCAGCCGACCACGCCTGTTACGGATGAGGTCGCCGGTTACGACATGCTGTATTCGTCCGGCACCACCGGCCGGCCCAAAGGCATCAAGAAGGCGTTCGAAGGCAACAGGATCGACGTGCCGAACGCCTTCCTGCGCGTGCTCTGCGCCGACATGTGCGGCATGAACGCAGAGAGCACCTATCTCTCGCCTGCGCCGCTCTATCACGCGGCTCCCTTGCGCTTCAACATGATGGCGGTCGTGCTCGGCGGCACCTCCATCATCATGGAGCATTTCGACGCCGAGGAATTCCTCAAGCTCGTCGAGAAATACAAGGTCACCCAATCACAGCTGGTGCCGACCATGTTCGTGCGCATGCTGAAGCTACCGGACGAGGTTCGCAACCGATACAACGTCTCCACGCTCAAGGGCGCGATCCACGCCGCCGCTCCCTGCCCGATCGACGTCAAGGCGAAGATGATCGAATGGTGGGGGCCGATCCTGATCGAGTATTACGCGGGCTCGGAAGGCAACGGCGTCACCGTCTGCAATTCGCAACAATGGCTGGAGCATCGCGGCAGCGTCGGCCGCGCCGTGGTCGGCAAGATCAAGATTCTGGACGAGAACGACGAGGAGCAACCGCTCGGCGAGATCGGCACGGTCTATTTCGCCGACGCGCCAGCGTTCACCTATCACAACGACCCCGAGAAGACGAAGAAGGCCTACAACGCGAAAGGATGGTCGACGCTCGGCGATGTCGGCTATCTCGACAAGGAGGGCTTCCTCTATCTCACCGACCGCAAGTCCTACATGATCATCTCGGGCGGCGTGAACATCTACCCGCAGGAGACCGAGGACGTGCTGATCACCCACCCCGACGTCGCCGACGTTGCGGTGTTCGGCGTGCCGAACGAGGAGATGGGTGAAGAGGTGAAGGCGGTGGTGCAGCCGCACGACATGAGCCGCGCCGGCAAGGCGCTCGAGGCCGATTTGATCGCCTATTGCAAGGGCCGCCTCTCCGCCATCAAGTGCCCGCGTTCGATCGATTTCGAAGCGGAGCTGCCGCGCACGCCCACGGGCAAGCTGGTGAAGCGGCATTTGCGCGACAAATATTGGCCGAAGACGGCGGCGAAGATTTAGCACTCGGTTCGTAGGGTGGGTTAGCGAAGCATAACCCACCTCTTCTGCTTCTGCGGAGACAAAGGTGGTGGGTTACGCCTTCGGCTAACCCACCCTACGCTGCCGTAGTCTCAATCAAACAAACTCGGCGTGTGGTTCACCAGCGCGCCTTCGATCTCGAGCATCTTCAGCTTCGTCACCACGCCGCCATTGGCCGAGAAGCCGCCGGGCTTGTTGCCGGCAGCCAGCACGCGATGGCAGGGCACCACGATCGGGCACGGATTGTGACCGAGCGCCTGGCCGACGTCGCGCGAGAGCTGGACGCCGCCGAGCTGCTTGGCGATGTCGCCATAGGTGAGGGTCTTGCCGGGCGGGATGGCGCGGGCGATCTCGTAGACGCCGCGGTTGAACTCGGGCACGCCGTCGAGATCGAGCTCGATATCGGTGAGGTCATCCGGCTCGCCCGCGAGCAGTTTTGTCATGCGGTCGATCGCCTCTTGCACCTCAGGGGTCGGCTCGGCCTCAACGGCATCACCGTGGCGCTGGCTGATGCGGGTGCGGATCTTCTGCTCGCCGCCCATCGGCAATTGCGTGCCGTTGATACCGCGCGGGCCCCAGGCGATGGCGCAGAGGCCGATCCTGGTGTCGAACAGGGCAAAATGCTGGTCGGTCATGGCTTGGTTCCTGAGCTTGCGTTCCCGTCGCATGCCCCCAATGTGATCTCGGCCTAAATCTAGGCTTGGAAATAGTTGCGATCCACCCGGTTTCCGGGAATCTTGCACAGGAGTTCCGCCCGCCTCGCGAGTCCCGAAATGCAGAGCCTCCCTGTCAACGGTTACGACATGCCCTATCTCGACGTGGGCGAAGACAGGGGCCGACCGCCACTGGTCTGCGTGCACGGCTCGCTCAACGACTTCCGGGCCTGGGGCTGCGTGCTCGGCCCACTGACCCAGCGGCATCGGGTGATCGCTGTGAGCCTGCGGCACTTCTTCCCGGCGCGATGGGACGGCATCGGCGACACCTACTCGATCGCCCAGCATGTCGACGACGTCATCGCCTTCATCGAGAAGCTCGATCTCGGCCCAGTCGACCTGATGGGCCATTCCCGCGGCGGGCACATCTGTTTCCGCGTGGCGCAGCGGCGGCCAGATCTGTTGCGGCGGCTGATTTTGGCCGAGCCCGGCGGCGAACTCGATGCGAGCCTCGACCCCGATTATGCCGGCGGGCCCTCGCCGCTCCTGGCGCGCTTCGTGGCCTCGGCCGAGAAGATCGCCGCCGGCGATGTCGACGGCGGCCTCGCCGTGTTCGTGGACACGCTGGAAGGCGCCGGCACCTGGCCGCGGCTGCCGGCGATGGTGAAGCAGAATTTGCGCGATAATGCCTATACGCTGATCGGGCAGGTCCGTGACAACCGCCCGCCGTTCTCGAAGGCGGATGCGGAGCAGATCAAGATGCCAACGCTGTTCATCCTGGGGGCGCGGACCAAGGGCCTGCTGCCGAAGGTGCTGCATGCGCTCGCGGCGCATGTGCCCTATTCGAAGACCGCGATCATCCCGAGCGCAACGCATCCGATGTTCGAGCAGGCGCCGCAAAAATACTCCGAAGTGGTTCTCGACTTCCTGGCGAGTTGATCATGCACACATTTCGCGTCAACGGTTACGACATGGCCTATCTCGAAGTCGGAGAGGGCCATCCACTGGTCTGCGTGCACGGCACGCTCGGCGACTTCCGCACCTGGTATTCGGTGCTCGGCCCGCTGTCGAAGACGCATCGGGTGATCTCGGTCAGCCTGCGGCATTTCTTCCCTGAGCATTGGGACGCCGTCGGCGACGATTACAAGATGGCGCAGCACGTCGCCGATATGATCGCCTTCATCGAGCAAGTGAGGCCCGGCCCCGTCGACCTGATGGGTCATTCGCGCGGCGGACACATCGCGTTTCGCGTGGCGCAGGCGCGGCCTGATCTGGTGCGAAAGCTGGTGCTGGCCGAGCCGGGCGGCGATCTCGACGCATCGCTGCCGGTGCCGGAAGGCACGCCCGCGCATCCGCCGCTGGCCGCGCGCACCGCGCGATCGGTCGAGATGATCCGCGCCGGCGATATCGAGGCCGCGCTGCAGAATTTCTACGAGGGCATCGAGGGTGACGGCTCGTGGCGGCGCGTGCCGGCAGCGGCAAAGCAGCAGCTGCGCGACAACGCGCTGACCTTCCTCGGCCAGATCAACGAGCAGCGCAGGCCCTACACGATCAGCGATGCGCAGGCGATCCGGACGCCGACGCTGCTGATCGGTGGCGGGGCGACAACGGGAAGCCTCTCGGTGATGTGGCGCGTGCTTGCCGAGCATATCGCAGGTGCCCGGACGGCGGTGATTCCGAACGCCGGCCACTGGATGTTCGAGCAGGCCCCGCTGGAGTTCGGCGAAGTGGTGAGCAGGTTCCTGGCGGAATAGGAGCTCTCCCCGCAAGCGGGGAGAGGCAAGAGAGACCTCACACCTTCCAAACGCCGACCGGCATCTTGATCGTCGCGTTCAGCCGGTTCCAGACGTTGATAGTGGCAATCGAGAGGACCAGCGTTGCGAGCTCGCGCTCGTCGAAATGCTTGTCGGCCTCGTTCCAGATTGCGTCGGGCACCGGATCCTCGCGATCGGCGAGACGCGTGACGGCCTCGGTCAGCGCCAGCGCGGCGCGCTCGGCGTCGGTGAAATAGGGCGCATCGCGCCAGGCGGACACGGCGAACAGGCGCTCGTCGGTCTCGCCCAGCTTGCGGGCGATCTTGGGATGCATGTCGACACAGACGCTGCAACCGTTGATCTGGCTGGCGCGCAGGTGCACCAGTTCCAGGAGCTTTTCCGGCAGACCCTGCTTGGTCAGATTACCGAGGGACTGCAGGACATTCATGGCCTCGGGGAGGACCATGACAGGGTGATTCATGCGGGCGTGCATCTTTTTCGTCTCCATCGCTCGAATTGCGAAGGTTCCGGTCACATCGGCCGGATTGGCTTCGTCATGGGCATGACGGATCGCGACGAGGGAATGTGACCGATGACCGAAAAAAACTTCGAAGACAATTTTCTCAGCCACCAGTTCGAGGCCAGCAGGGACCATCTGCGCGCGGTCGCCTACCGGATGCTGGGCTCCGGCGCAGAGGTCGACGATGCCGTGCAGGAGGCCTGGCTCCGGGTCAGCCGCTACGACATGTCCGATGTCGCGAATTTGCGCGGCTGGCTGACGACCGTGGTCGCGCGCATCTGCCTCGACATGCTGCGCGCGCGGAAGTCGCGCAAGGAAGAGCCGATGGGCCCGCATGTGCCGGAGCCGGTCGACGAAACGCGGGAGCGCGAAGCGGAGATGGCCGATTCCGTCGGCGCGGCGCTGCTCGTCGTGCTCGAGACTTTGCAGCCGGCGGAGCGGCTCGCCTTCGTGCTGCACGACATGTTCGCAGTGCCCTTCGAGGAGATCGCGCCGATCGTCGGCCGCTCGGTCGACGCGTCGCGACAGCTTGCAAGCCGGGCGCGGCGGCGCGTGCAGGGGGCACCGGTGCCCGAGACCGACCTGTCGCGCCAGCGCGGAATCGTCGATGCTTTCCTCAAGGCATCGCGCGAGGGCAATTTCGAGGGGCTGCTCGCCGTGCTCGATCCCGACGTCGTATTCCGCGCCGATATGGCCGCGGTGCGGCTCGGCTCGCTGCCGGAGATCCGCGGCGCGGACGCGGTCGCGCAGCTCTACAAGGGCCGCGCCCAGGCCGCGCGGACGGCGCTGGTCGACGGCGAGATCGGCGTTGCCGTCATTCTCGGCGGACAGCTGCGCATCGCGCTGCGTGTGACGTTCAACGGCGAACGTATCGCCGGGATCGAGGCGCTGGCCGATGCGGAAGGGATTGCCGCGCTGGAGGTGGAGGTGCTGGAGGGCTGAGGCGGGCGCCTTTTTGCGAAAACAACCCCATGCACAGTAGACGGGCACAGTAATATCAATGACTTAGTGGAGCAGCACGGGGCGCCATGGCGTGGGCGCGGAGCCCGTCTTGACGCCCTTCCCCTCCCGCGATACCGTCGAATACGGAATTCCGTATTCCCTCGTAGGAGCCGCCGGCGTGATCCCTCTCGACCCGCTCCCGAACCTGATCGACCAGGTCTATGCCCGGATCCTGGAGGCGATCTCCGACCGCACGCTTCAGCCCGGCCAGCGCATCCGGCAGAACGAGCTCGCCGACAGGCTCGGCGTGTCGCGCCAGCCTGTCTCGCATGCGCTGCACCTGCTGCACCGCCAGGGTCTGGTCGCCGAGAGCGGCAAGCGCGGCTTTGAGGTCACCCAGCTCGATCCCGCGCGCATCCGCCAACTCTACGAGGTGCGCGGCGCGATCGACGCGCTGGCCGCGCGGCTTGCGGCGAAGCGCGCCGCCAGCGACGCGGCAGGACGCGCACGGCTGGAGGCTGCGTTCGCCGCGGGGCGCGGCATCGACCGCAACACGACACTCACTGAACTGATCGTGCTCGACGTGGATTTTCACCGCGCGATCTATCAGCTCGCCGGGAATCCCGTGATCGAGGAGACCATTGCGCCGCAATGGCCACACATGCGCCGCTCGATGGCGACGGTGCTGTCGGAGCTCGACTACCGCGGCAGCGCCTGGGCCGAACATGCCGATATCGCCGGACACATTCTCGCGGGCGACGTTAAGGCGGCCGAAGCCGCCGCGCTGGCGCACGCGCAGACGGCGGGACGGATGACTGAGGAGAGATTGAGGGCGACGGAGGAAGCGGCGGCGTAGCGACAAACGCCGTCATTCCGGGCGGGCGACAGCGCGACCCGGAATCCATCGGGCCTCAGAAACTGCGGAGAAATGGATTCCGGGCTCGCGACTTCGTCCCGCCCCGGAATGACAAAAACAAACAAAACAGGAGGAAACGGCCCATGAAACTGTCTCAGGAGCAATTGGAGTTCTTCCACCGCGAGGGCTGGCTGTTCCTGCCCGAGCTGTTCAGCCAGGAAGAGGTCGATCTGCTGGCGCGCGAGGCGGTCGGCATTTACGACGCAAACCGTCCCGAAGTCTGGCGCGAGAAGAGCGGCGCGCCGCGCACGGCTTTTGCCGCGCATCTCTACAATGAGGCGTTCGGCCTCCTCGGCGCGCATCCGCGCATGATCGATCCGGTCGAGCAGCTGTTCGGCGAGCCCGTCTACATGCACCAGTTCAAGATCAACGCGAAATCGGCCTTCACCGGCGATGTCTGGCAATGGCACCAGGATTACGGCACCTGGAAGCGCGACGACGGCATGCCGGAGCCGCGGGCCATGAACATTGCGATCTTCCTCGACGAGGTGATGCCGATCAACGGTCCCCTGATGCTGGTGCCGCGCAGCCAGAATGCCGGCGATCTCCAGGCCTCGCATGATCTCGCCACCACCTCCTATCCGCTGTGGACGCTGGACGAGGCGACGGTGACGCGGCTGGTGAAGGAGGGCGGCATCGTGGCGCCGACCGGCAAGCCGGGGGGCATGCTGATGTTCCACGGCAATCTCGTGCACGGCTCGGCCGGCAACATCACGCCCTTCCCACGCAAGATCGTGTACCTGACGCTGAACGCCGTCTCGAACTACATCCGCAATCCCACGCGGCCGGACTACATCGCGCATCGCGACTTCGCCCCGATCAAGACGGTGGACGACGACGCGCTGCTGCGGCTTGCCCGTGCACCAAGGCAAGCGGCGGAGTAGTCTCTCACTGTCATTCCGGGGCGACGCGTAGCGTCGAGCCCGGAATCCATAACCACCATCGGGAGTATGGATTCCGGGCTCGCGACTTCGTCGCGCCCCGGAATGACGACGTTGATAGTTCGCGTGGTCCCCCGATCACAACTGCAATCCTGGACATTTCCCATGAACCTCTTCCGCCTCCTCCAGGCCCGCGCCTCCGCCGGCAAGCCCGTTCGTGTCGCGCTGATCGGCGCGGGCAAGTTCGGCTCGATGTTTCTGGCGCAGGTGCCCCACACGCCGGGGCTGGAAGTGCCCATCATCGTCGACATCGACCGCGACCGCGCACGCGAGGCCTGCCGCACGGTCGGCTGGAGCTCTGAGCGGATCGCCGCAACGGTCTTCACCGATGACGGCGCGCGCGCCATTGCCGGCGGCGCGATGGACGTGGTGGTGGAGGCGACCGGAAATCCCGCCGTCGGGATCAGGCATGCGCGCGCCGCGATCGGGGCGGGCAAGCATATCGTAATGGTGAATGTCGAGGCCGACGTGCTGGCAGGTCCGCTGCTCGCCGAGGAAGCGCGCAAGGCGGGCGTGGTCTATTCGCTCGCCTATGGTGACCAGCCCGCATTGACCGCGGAGATGGTCGACTGGGCCCGCGCCACAGGTTTCCGCGTGGTCGCCGCCGGCAAGGGGACAAAATACCTGCCGGCCTATCACGACGTGACGCCTGACGGCGTCTGGCAGCATTACGGCCTCACCGCGGGCGAGGCACAATCGGCCGGCATGAATCCGCAGATGTTCAACTCCTTCCTCGACGGCACCAAATCGGCGATCGAGATGGCTGCGATCGCCAATGCCTGCGCCCTCGACGTACCCGCGGACGGCCTGCTGTTTCCGCCCTGCGGCGTCGACGACCTCCCGCACATCATGCGGCCGCGCTCGCGCGGCGGCGTGCTGGATCGGGCGGGCCTGGTGGAGGTCGTGTCCTCGCTCGAGCGCGACGGACGGCCGGTGTTTCGCGACCTGCGCTGGGGCGTCTATGTCGTGCTGGAGGCGCCGAACGACTACGCCGCCGACTGCTTCAGGCAATACGGCCTCAAGACCGACGCCAGCGGACGCTATGCTGCAATGTACAAGCCCTATCATCTGATCGGGCTCGAGCTGAATATCTCGGTGCTGTCGGCCGCGCTGCGCGGCGAGCCAACCGGCCAGGCCAGCGGCTTCCGGGGCGACGTCGCAGCGGTCGCCAAGCGCAATTTGCGCGCGGGCGAGATGCTGGACGGCGAAGGCGGCTACACGGTGTGGGGCAAGCTGGTACCGGCGGCAGCAAGCCTGAAGGCCGGCGCCTTGCCGATCGGACTTGCGCATCGCCTGAAGCTGAAACACGACGTCGCACACGGCGCGGTGGTGCACTGGAGTGACGTCGAGTTCGACGCGGGCAATGAGACGGTGAAGGTTCGAAAGGCCATGGAAGCCGCGTTCGCAGCGCAGCATTGAACGGCAGCGACGATAGCGCAACCAAAGTGCGCTTGATTTGCGCTCCCCCTTTGGTCATCCTGACCGCGATCCGGGACATCCAAATCTCGGACGCCAAGAAACGTCGGCCAGCGGCGAAGATAAAGCGACGCAAGATCGCGATCCCTCGTCGAGGACACGACATCACAGGAAGAGGGGAGACGCATGGAACGTCGTAAGTTTCTGACGGCAGGCGGGCTGGGCCTGGCCGCGAGTGCAGTTGCCGCGCCGGCCGTTGCACAATCGATGCCCGAGGTGAAATGGCGGCTGGCGGCGAGCTGGCCAAAATCACTCGATACGCTCTATGGCGGCTGCGAATATTTCTGCAAACGCGTCGCCGAGATCACCGACAACCGCTTCCAGATCCAGCCCTTTGCCGCCGGCGAAATCGTGCCGGGCCTGCAAGTGCTCGACGCCGTCTCGAACGGCACCGTCGAGATCGGCAACACTGCGCTCTATTACTATTGGGGCAAGAACCCGGCATTCACCTTCGGCACGTCGCTGCCGTTCGGTCTCAACACCCGCCAGCACATCTCCTGGCTGTTGTGGAATGGCGGTCAGGAGATGCTCAACGATCTGCTGAAGGAGCATAATGCGATCGGCGTTCCGACAGGCTCGACCGGTGCCCAGATGGGCGGCTGGTTCCGCAAGGAGATCAAGACCGTCGACGATCTCAAGGGCCTGAAATTCCGCGTCGGCGGGTTCGCCGGCACCATCATCTCGAAGCTCGGCGGCGTGCCGCAGCAGATCGCGGCCGGCGACATCTATCCGGCGCTGGAGAAGGGCACGATCGACGCGGCCGAGTGGGTGGGCCCGTATGACGACGAGAAGCTCGGCTTCGTGAAGGTCGCGAAGTACTACTACTATCCGGGCTGGTGGGAAGGCACCGGCCAGGGCCACAACATCATGAATCTCGAGAAGTGGAATGCGCTGCCGAAACATTATCAGGCGGCGATTTCGGCGGCCTCGCTCGATACCTTCACCTGGGTGACCGGCAAGTACGACTCGGTCAATCCGCCCGCGCTCAAGCGGCTGCTCGCCGCCGGCGCGATCCTCAAGCCATTCCCCCAGGAGGTGCTCGAGGCCTGCTATGGCGCGGCGGGCGAGATCTACGCCGATCTCGCCAAGAGCAATCCGCATTTCGGCAAGATGTATGCGAGCCTGACCGCCTACCGGGCCGACTCGCTGGCCTGGATGCAGGTCGCCGAGCTCAGCTTCGACAGCTTCATGATGCGGATGCGGACGCGGACGTAATCGCACTGCGCTGCGAGGCGCGAAACGACAAAAGCCCCGGAGATGTCCCCGGGGCTTTTCTGTTGCGTCGATGAAGACATCGTAGGGTGGGCAGAGGCGCGACAGCGCCGTGCCCACGATCTCACGCATGTGGACAGGGATGGTGGGCACGCTTCCGCTTTGCCCACCCTTGTATTAGCGCGCCGGATTAGAATGGCCTGGTTCCGTGAGGAAT
>NZ_LBJV01000042.1:0-57964 GCF_028128855.1 Bradyrhizobium sp. CCBAU 11430 | reverse complement strand
AATCGCGCCGCCGCCATCCGCCTCCGCCAACAAGGCGCCGGTGCCGGCGGCGATGGCGGGCACCGTGCCCGGCCAGCCGCTGCGCCGTCGCCTCAAGGCGGATGACGATGCGTTTGGGGCCGTCGGCGACTACGCCGGCAGTTTTCTAATCAAGGGCGGGCTCGAGCTCTCCACCGGCTACGACACCAATCCTGCGCGTCTCAACAAGCCGGTGGGATCGCCGGTCTACGTCGTCGCACCCGATCTGCTGGTGATGTCCGACTGGGAGCGCCACGCGCTGGTCGCCGATCTGCGCGGCTCGTTCTCCGGCTACACCAACAACATGCCGGCGACGATCGACGGCTTTGCCTCGCCTTCGCCGGTCGAGATCAATCGTCCCGACTTCACTGGCCATGTCGACGGCCGCCTCGACGTCGACCGCGACCTCAAGCTGACCTCGCAGCTGCGCCTGCGGCTCGCCACCGACAATCCCGGCAGCCCGAACGTGCAGGCGGGCCTGCAGAAATATCCGGTTTACGCCGCCTACGGCACCACGGTCGGCTTCGACCAGACTTTCAATCGTTTCCAGGTCGCCGCGGGCGCCACTGTCGATCGCACCGCCTACACGGACTCCAAGCTCACCGACGGCTCGACCTTCAGCAACGGCGATCGCGATTTCAACCAGTATGGCGGCGTCGGGCGCTTCTCCTACGACCTCAAGCCGGGCCTGAAGCCGTTCGTCGAGATCCAGGGCGACACCCGAATCCACGACCAGGCCGCCGACCGCAACGGCTACTTCCGCGATTCAAACGGCGGTTATGCCAAGGTCGGCTCGTCCTTCGAATTCTCGCGCATCCTCACCGGCGAAATCTCGGTCGGCTATTCCGCGCGCAACTATACCGACCCGCGCCTCAGCCAGCTTGCTGGCTTCCTCACCTCGGGCTCGCTGATCTGGAATGCGAGCGGCCTCACCACGGTGAAATTCTTCACGGACACGCAGATCGCGGAGACCACCGTCCCCGGCTCCTCGGGCGTCCTGGTGCGCACCTATTCGGCCGAAGTCGATCACGACTTCCGCCGCTGGCTCACCGCGGTCGGAAAATTCACCTACGGCACGCTCGACTACCAGGGCCAGAACCGCAACGACAAGACCTACTCGTTCGAAAGCAATCTGATCTACAAGCTCAACCGCAACATCTGGGTCAAGGGCACGCTGCGCCACGACATCCTGGATTCGAACCAGGCGGGCTCGAGCTCGCAGGGGACGGTGGTGTTGGTGGGGGTGAGGCTGCAGAATTAGTGCGCCTGTCGGCACACGTCGGAGTGAGATGCAGCGCGGGGGCGAGGCTCTCTCCGCTCGTCATTCCGGGGCGCGCGAAGCGCGAGCCCGGAATCCATTTATCCACTAAGCTTGCGGCCTGATGGATTCCGGGCTCGCGCCAAGTGGCGCGCCCCGGAATGACAGCTCAGCGTGGCAGATCCGTCTTCCCCATCAGGAACGTATCAATCGACCTTGCACACAGCCGGCCCTCGCGGATCGCCCACACCACCAGCGACTGGCCGCGGCGCATGTCGCCGGCGGTGAACACGTTCGGGCGGGAGGTCTGGTAGTCCAGCGTGTTGGCCTTGACGTTGCCGCGGGGGTCGAGCTCGACCGAGAGCAGCTTCAAGAGACCCTCGTGCACGGGGTGGACGAAGCCCATGGCGAGCAGGACGAGCTCGGCGTCGAGTTCGAACTCGGTGCCGGCAATCGGCTTGAACTTGTCATCGACGTGGACGCAGTGCAGCTTCTTGACCTGGCCGTTCTCGCCGGAGAACTTCTGGGTCAGCACGGCGTATTCGCGCACTGCGCCTTCGGCTTGGCTGGAGGACGTCCGCATCTTCAAGGGCCAGTTCGGCCAGGTCAGGCCCTTGTTCTCGCGCTCGGGCGGGGCGGGCATGATCTCGAGCTGGGTCACCGACAGCGCGCCCTGACGCAGCGAGGTGCCGATGCAGTCGGATCCGGTGTCGCCGCCGCCGATGACGACGACGTGCTTGCCGCCGGCCAGGATCTCCTGGACGCCGTTCAGGGGTTCGCTGGAGACGCGGCGGTTCTGCTGCGGCAGGAAGTCCATGGCGTAGTGGATGCCTGACAGCTCGCGGCCGGGAATCGGCAGGTCGCGCGGCGCTTCCGCGCCGCCGGTCAGCGCCACCGCGTCATACTCGTTGAGCATCTCGCGCGGATCGACATTGCCGTCAGCGCCGACATGGCTGTTGTAGTGGAAGGTGACGCCTTCGCCTTCCATCTGCTTGACGCGGCGGTCGATGACGCCCTTCTCCATCTTGAAGTCAGGGATGCCGTAGCGCAGCAGGCCGCCGGCCTTGGCGTACTTCTCGAACAGGTGCACGTCGTGACCGGCGCGCGCGAGCTGCTGCGCGCAGGCCATACCGGCCGGGCCCGAGCCGATCACCGCGACCTTCTTGCCGGTCTTGACGGACGCGACCTCAGGCTTGAGCCAGCCATTGTCCCAGGCGCGGTCGACGATCGCGCATTCGATGGTCTTGATGGTGACGGGGTTGTCGTCGATGTTGAGCGTGCAGGAGGCCTCGCACGGCGCCGGGCAGATGCGGCCGGTGAACTCCGGGAAATTGTTGGTCGAGTGCAGATTGCGCGAGGCTTCTTCCCAATTGCCCTGGTAGACGAGGTCGTTCCAGTCGGGGATCTGGTTGTTGACCGGGCAGCCGGGCGTGCCGGGCGCGACCGAGCCGGTGCCGTGGCAATAGGGAATGCCGCAGTTCATGCAGCGCGCGGCCTGGTCGCGCGTTTCCTTCTCGGTCAAGGGAAGGACGAACTCGTTGTAATGCTTCACGCGCTCGGCGACCGGGGTGTACTTGCGGTCATGCCGTTCGATTTCGAGAAAACCCGTGATCTTGCCCATTAAACCCGAAGTCCCTGCCGCTTAGTCGTTTGTTCTCTCACTCCTCATCCTGAGGAGCGGCGCGCTCTTCGCGCCGCGTCTCGAAGGATAGAGGCCCGGATGATGGTCTCATGGTTCGAGGCGGCGCTTTCCGCGCCTCCTCACCATGAGGGCTTTCTCTTACGCCCCGATCGCGATTTTCGGCTCGGCGTCCGCGTTGGCGGCCATTTCGCGCAGCGCGCGCCGGTACTCGACCGGCATCACCTTGCGGAATTTGGGCAGCCATTCCTTCCAATTGGCAAGGATGTCGGCGGCGCGCTTGGAGCCGGTCGCTTTCGCGTGGCGCGTGATCAGGACGTGCAGGCGCTCGACGTCGGAGTCGAGCAAATTCTTGAACACGTCGACCCGGCCATGCGCCTCGAGGTCACCGGAGTGATTGTAGGTGCCGGCGTTGATCAGCTCTTCCGACAGCACCGGCTCGAGCTCGACCATCGCCAGGTTGCAGAGCTTGTCGAAGTCGCCGGTCTCGTCGAGGACATAGGCGATGCCGCCCGACATGCCGGCCGCGAAGTTGCGCCCGGTCTTGCCGAGCACGACCACGATGCCGCCGGTCATGTATTCGCAGCAATGATCGCCCGCGCCCTCGACCACCGCAACGGCGCCCGAATTGCGCACGGCGAAGCGCTCGCCGGCGATGCCGCGGAAGTAGCACTCGCCCTGGATCGCGCCGTACATCACGGTGTTGCCGACGATGATGCTCTCTTCCGGCACGATGCCGCTGTTGGCCGGCGGCTTGACGATGATCTTGCCGCCCGAGAGGCCCTTGCCGACATAGTCGTTGGCTTCACCCTCGAGCTCGAAGGTGACGCCCTGCGCCAGCCACGCGCCGAAGGCCTGACCCGCGGTGCCCTTGAGGCCGACATGGATCGTGTCGTGCGGCAGGCCGGCATGGCCGTAGATCTTGGCGACCGCACCCGACAGCATCGCACCGGCGGAACGGTTGGTGCTGTTGATCGTGGCCTCGATCTTCACCGGCGCGCCGCGGTCGAGCGCAGGCCTTGCCTTCTCGATCAGCGTGCGGTCGAGCACCGCTTCCAGATGATGGTTCTGGCGCTCGGAGTGATAGATCTTCTGGCCCTTCTCTTCCTTCTGCTTGACGAACAGCTTGGAGAAGTCGAGGCCCTTGGCCTTCCAGTGCGCGACCAGCTTGGTCTGGTCGAGCAGCTGAACCTGGCCGACCATCTCGTTGAAGGTGCGGAAGCCGAGCGAAGCCATGATCTCGCGGACTTCCTCGGCGACGAAGAAGAAGTAGTTGATCACGTGCTCGGGCTGGCCGGTGAAGCGCTTGCGCAGGACGGGGTCCTGGGTCGCGACGCCGACCGGGCAGGTGTTGAGATGACACTTGCGCATCATGATGCAGCCGGCCGCAATCAGCGGCGCGGTGGCGAAGCCGAACTCGTCGGCGCCCAGCAGTGCGCCGATCACGACGTCACGGCCGGTGCGGAAGCCGCCGTCGACCTGGACCACGATGCGGCTGCGCAGCCGCTCGCGCACCAGCGTCTGGTGGGTTTCGGCAAGGCCGATCTCCCACGGCGAGCCGGCATGCTTGATCGAGGTCAGCGGCGAAGCGCCGGTGCCGCCTTCGAAGCCCGCGATGGTGACATGGTCGGCGCGCGCCTTGGCGACGCCCGCGGCGACCGTGCCGACGCCGATCTCGGAGACGAGCTTGACCGAGACGTCACCCGTCGGGTTGACGTTCTTGAGGTCGTAGATGAGCTGCGCCAGATCCTCGATCGAGTAGATGTCGTGGTGCGGCGGCGGCGAGATCAGGCCGACGCCCGGCGTCGAGTGCCGGACCTTGGCGATGGTCGCGTCGACCTTGTGGCCGGGCAGCTGACCGCCTTCGCCGGGCTTGGCGCCCTGCGCCATCTTGATCTGCATCATGTCGGAGTTGACGAGATACTCCGTGGTGACGCCGAAGCGGCCCGAGGCGACCTGCTTGATCGCCGAGCGCATGGAATCGCCGTTCGGCATTGGCTTGAAGCGGTCGGCTTCCTCGCCGCCTTCGCCGGTGTTCGACTTGCCGCCGATCCGGTTCATGGCGATCGCGAGCGTGGTGTGGGCCTCGCGCGAGATCGAGCCGAAGCTCATCGCGCCGGTGGCGAAGCGCCTGACGATGTCCTTGGCGGGCTCGACCTGGTCGAGCGGGATCGGCTTGCGCTTCTCTTCGTCCGCGTTCTTGATCCGGAACAGGCCGCGCAGCGTCAGCAGGCGCTCCGACTGCTCGTTGAGGATCTTTGCGAAGGCGCGATAGCGCTCCTGCGAATTGCCGCGCGCGGCGTGCTGCAGCAGCGACACCGATTCGGCGGTCCAGGCATGGTCCTCGCCGCGGCTGCGATAGGCGTATTCGCCACCGACATCGAGCGCGCCCTTGTAGACCAGCGCCTCGCCGAACGCGTCGGCATGACGGCGCACCGCCTCTTCGGCGATCTCACCAAGGCCGACGCCCTCGACGCGGGTATGCGTGCCCGCGAAGAACTTTGCGACGAAGTCGGCCTTGAGGCCGACGGCGTCGAAGATCTGCGCGCCGCAATAGGACTGGTAGGTCGAGATGCCCATCTTGGACATCACCTTCAAAAGGCCCTTGCCGATCGACTTGATGTAGCGCTTGACGATCTCGTAATCGTCGAGCGAGCCGGGCAGGCGGTCCTTCATCGCGATGATGGTTTCGAACGCCAGGTAAGGATTGATCGCTTCGGCGCCGTAGCCGGCAAGGCAGGCGAAGTGATGCACTTCGCGCGGCTCGCCGGACTCGACGACGAGGCCGACCGAGGTGCGCAGGCCGGTGCGGATAAGATGATGATGCACGGCGGCGCAGGCCAGCAGCGACGGGATCGGAACCCGGTCGGTGCCGACCATGCGGTCGGACAGGATGATGATGTTGACGCCTTCGCGCACCGCGCTTTCGGCGCGCGCGCAGAGCTCGTCGAGCACCTGGTCCATGCCTGCCGCGCCGAGACCGGCGTGGAAGGTGGTGTCGAGCGTGCGCGACTTGAAGTGCGACTCGGCAACATCCGAGATCGAGCGAATCTTTTCGAGATCCGCGTCGGTCAGGATCGGCTGGCGCGCTTCAAGGCGCTTGGTGGTGGCAAGCCCCTGCAGATCGAACAGGTTCGGCCGCGGTCCGATGATGGAGACCAGGCTCATCACCAGCTCCTCGCGGATCGGGTCGATCGGCGGGTTGGTGACCTGCGCAAAGTTCTGCTTGAAGTAGGTGAACAGCGGCTTGGCCTTGTCCGACAGCGCCGAGATCGGCGTGTCGTTGCCCATCGAGCCCGCGGCTTCCTCGCCCGTGGCCGCCATCGGCGTCATCAGGATGGCGATGTCTTCCTGGCTGTAGCCGAACGCCTGCTGGCGATCGAGCAGCGACAAATTGGAGCGCACGCCGGTGGTCGGCACCTTCGGCAGCTCTTCCAGCACGATCTGGGTCCGTTCCAGCCACTCCTTGTAGGGATGGCTCTTGGCGAGCTCGGCCTTGATCTCGTCGTCGGGAATGAGACGGCCCTGCTCGAGGTCGACCAGCAGCATCTTCCCGGGCTGCAGCCGCCACTTGGTGATGATCTGATCTTCGGGGATCGTCAGCACGCCCATCTCGGACGCCATCACGATGCGGTCGTCCTTGGTCACGAGATAGCGCGCGGGCCGCAGGCCGTTGCGGTCGAGCGTGGCGCCGATCTGGCGGCCGTCGGTGAAGGCGATCGCGGCGGGACCGTCCCACGGCTCCATCAGCGCTGCGTGATATTCGTAGAAGGCACGGCGCTTCTCATCCATCAGCGGATTGCCGGCCCACGCCTCCGGAATCATCATCATGACGGCGTGCGGCAGCGAGTAGCCGCCCTGCACCAGGAATTCGAGCGCGTTGTCGAAGCAGGCGGTGTCCGACTGGCCTTCGTAGGAGATCGGCCAGAGCCGGTTGATGTCCTTGCCGTAGAGCTCGGAGCTCACCGAGGCCTGGCGTGCCGCCATCCAGTTGGTGTTGCCGCGCAGCGTGTTGATCTCGCCGTTATGCGCGATCATGCGATAGGGATGCGCCAGCGACCAGGCCGGGAAGGTGTTGGTCGAGAAGCGCTGATGCACCAGGGCAAGCGCGCTCTCGAAATCCTTCTCGTGCAGGTCGGGATAGTACTTGCCGAGCTGGTCGGCGAGGAACATGCCCTTGTAGATCACGGTGCGGCAGGACATCGAGCAGGGGTAATAGCCTGCAAGTCCGCGGTCGCGGCGCTGGTAGATCGCCTGTGAGATCGACTTGCGCAGGATGTAGAGCCGGCGCTCGAACTCGTCCTCGGTCTTGGCGGTGCCATTGCGGCCGATGAACACCTGCATGCAGGCCGGCTCGGTCGGCTTCACGGTGACGCCGAGCGAGGAATTGTCGGTCGGCACGTCGCGCCAACCAAGCAGGGTCAGGCCCTCTTCCTTGATCTGGTCGGCGATGATGCTCTTGATGACGTTGCGCCATGCGGTGTCGCGCGGCATGAACAGCGCGCCGATGGCGTATTCGCCGGGCGCCGGCAGCGCGAAGCCGAGCTCCCCGGCCTTGCGGCTGAAGAAGGCGTGCGGGATCTGCACCAGAATGCCGGCGCCGTCACCGGCGCGCGGGTCGGCGCCGACGGCACCGCGATGCTCGAGATTGCACAGGATGCTCAGCGCGTCCGCGACGATCTCGTGCGACTTCTTGCCCTTGATATTGGCGATGAAGCCGACGCCGCAGGAATCCTTTTCCAGGCTCGGATCGTAGAGGCCAACGGCTGGCGGGCGCGAATTGTGTTCCTGAATCGGATCGGTCGTTTTCGAGGCGACCGTCGCCGACAGTTCTTCTGCCACGATGTTTGCGCTCTCGAATTGCGACCCGTTCATTGTTCCAATCCTCTCCATGCGGCAAGCTGCCTCACCGCCATCTTCGGCGCACCTTGGGCGTTCCGCGGCACCCGCCTCTGGGTCACCGCTCGTCCGCTGCGAGCCGCATTTTCTTAAATTCAGGCCTAGGCGTTCTTCGTCCCCGAGAACGGCTTTGCCTGTTGCCTTATGGTGCTCGAAAGCACCGACTTTCGTTGCAATCCCTATGCCGGAACCGCAAGCAAAATTGAGACAGTCTTCCTGTCCTAACCGTCACCTTGCCAAATTTTTGTCTATCACACAAGCGCGTGGAAGTCCCGATTCCCGATATGTCAATCAATCGCTTTCCGAAAGTTGCGCGGCCCCGGTTTTGAAGCAAACGCGCCCCGATCCGGCCCTGTGGGCGCCGAAATCCCAAATGAAGCTTCGGATCAGCCCTTCGAAAGGCGCGCCACGCCGCAAGAGGCGAAAGAGCGCGAGGCATTCGGGGGCCTGACAGGAGCGTGTCGACGATGAAGTTTTTCACAGGATGTGTGGCTGCTGCCACGCTGGCGCTCGCCATGAGCGCCGGGCATGGGCAGGTTCTGGCGCAAGTTCCCGCGAAAGGTATCGCAGGAGGGGCGGCTATCGTGGTGTCGGATTTCGACGGACCCTATGCGTCCCCCGAAGCCGCCCCGCCACTGCCGCCGCGTTACGGCCAAGGCTACGGTCCCGGCTATGGCTACGAAGAGCGCGGTCCGGCGTTGCTGCCGTCGACCGAGGTCTACGCGGTCTTGCGCGAAAACGGCTTCTCGCCGCTCGGCATCCCGCGCCTGCGCGGCAGCGTCTACACCATCGCGGTGATCGACCGTCGCGGCGACGACGGCCGGCTCGTGATCGATGCCCGCGACGGGCGGATCATCCGTTTCATGCCGGCCGCGGACGCCTACGGCATGGCGCCCGCCTATGACGAGCGCGCGGCCTCGCCTTACGGTCCGCAAAGCGCGCTGCCGCCGCCGACCGTGATCCGCAGCGGCCCGCCGCGGCCGCCGGCCTCGATCCCGCACGTGGCGAGCCGCACCGTGCCGCTGCCCAGGGCGGCCCCGCCGCGCAGCGAGACGCCGGTCGCCGCCGCCAAGCCGGCCGAGCCTGTGACGCAGCAGACTCAAGCGCCGCAGGCACAGGCACCGCAGCAGACCGCTGCCGCCCAGGCGAAGCCGGCCGAGGCCACACCGCAAACCGTCGCGCCGACCGTCGGTCAGGCCAAGCCGTCGGCGACGATTTTGCCGACGCAGGAGATGCCGGCGGCACAGGGACTGGATTAGCACTGCGAGTTTGATGCGATAGCGCCAGCCACACCCACGCTGTCGTCCCTGCCAACGCAGGGACCCATACCGCGTGATCTATCGGTGGGGATGAGGTGCGAGTCCCGAACGACCAATCTTCGCCAAACTGCTCCCTGTGGTTATGGGTCCCTGCGTTCGCAGGGACGACGGCTGAGCAAAACAAAAAAAGGCGCCTGAGCAATTCAGGCGCCTTCCGCATTTCAGCGATCGCTTCAGCTCCGCGGATATCCCGCGGCTTCCAGGATCAAATTCGCGACCTCCTTCGGATGCGACACCAGCGAGAGGTGGCCGGCATCGAGCTCGACCGTGGTGGCGTTCATGCGCTTGGCGAGGAAGCGTTCGAGATCCGGATTGATGGTGTAGTCGTTCTTCGACACCGCGTACCAGCTCGGCTTCGAATGCCACGCAGCTTCCGTGGTGCGGCCGGCGAAGATCGACGCGGCGGTCGGCCATTGCACGGCATAAAGCTCCCTGGCCTGCTCCGGCTTCACGCCATTGGCGAAATATTTCAGGAAGGCGTCTTCCGAAAGTTTTGTGTCGCCGTCGCGCTCGACGATGCCGGCGCGCACCGGGCCGGTCGGGAATTGCTTCGACAGCGCGACGAAATCCTCGTTCGCATCGGGCGCACGTGCGGCGACATAAACGAGGCCGGTGACCTTCGGATCGGTGCCGACCTGGCTGATCACCGTGCCGCCCCAGGAATGCGCGACCAGCACGGTCGGTCCGTCCTGCTCGGCCAGCGCGCGCTTGGTGGCCTCGACCGAGTCCGCAAGCGACGACAACGGATTCTGCACGGCCGTGACATGCAGGCCCGCAGCCTGGAGGATCGGGATCACCTCCGACCAGCTCGAGCCGTCGGCCCAGGCGCCGTGCACCAGCACGACGTTCTTTGCTTTCACCGTCTGCGGTGTCTGCGCGTGAGCGAGGCTGAGGGGGGCCGCCAACAGGCTCGCGGCGACGAAAAAGCTGCGCCAAAGTGACATGATCGTGCTCCGTCTCGTTTTGTGTTCGATGTCCAAAGGACGGAGCGTGGGGCAGCGGCGTTACGCTCAGTCACCTACCTGTGAGCAGCGTCTTGGTCGGGCGTGTACGGGACGCGTGGCCGAGCTTGCAGTGGGGGTAACGTAGGACGACAGGCCCAACCTGTATTTCCATTTCAACCGAAAACTGCCGCTGGATTCTGCGGCACTGACAAACAGGCCGGTACGAAATATATCGACGCAGGAGTCGCTGCGGGGCTACTCGCGGCGTTTCGCGACACAAATGGGCAAGTAAAAAAACGCCCCGGGGCACCGGGGCGTTTTCTCAAACCTGGAAGTGGCGTGCCGTGGTTAGGCGGCGACCGAGTTCTCGATCACCTGCGCCTTCGGTGCGCTGGTATTGATCGCGATCTGGCGCGGTTTCTTCGCCTCGGGAATCTCACGGACGAGGTCGACGTGAAGCAGCCCGTTTTCCAGCGAGGCGTCCTTCACCTGCACGAAGTCGGCGAGCTGGAAGGCGCGCTCGAAGGCACGCGCGGCGATGCCGCGGTAGATCACTTCGTTCTTGCTGTTCTCGCCTGCGACCTTCTCGCCCTTGATCGTCAGCGTGTTTTCCTTCGCGACGATGGAGAGCTCATCCCTGGCGAAGCCCGAGACCGCAACGGTGATGCGGTAGGCATTCTCGCCGGTACGCTCGATGTTGTAGGGGGGATAACCGGGGCTGCCGTCCGAGCTGGCCTGGTCGAGCAGGCTGAAGAGGCGGTCGAAGCCGACGGTGGAACGGTAGAAGGGGGTGAGATCGTAGCTACGCATGGTCTAGTCCTCCATTGAGCGACTGTTGGGTAACCCGCCCGCCAATCGGGCCGGGCTTTAGTCTGTGTGCAGCCTGATGTTCCGGGTCCGAAACACTGGTAGCGGCCTGCACGAAGATGATATGGGTGGAACGAGACGGCGTTCAAGAGGGCGGCAATCAGCGCCTTTTCGGCGCTCCCGCCCCTTGATTTGCAGCACTTCGCGCCCAAGCACTTCCAATCATGACGCTGGTCTCGATCCCGTCCAATCCCGTCCCCGAAGACGTCGTCAGCGGTACCATCAAGACGCCCGATGGCGCCGAGCTGCGCTTTGCGCGCTGGGCGCCGCCGGCGAACCGCAAGGGCACCGTCTGCGTCTTCACCGGACGCAGCGAGCAGATCGAGAAATATTTCGAGACCGTGCGCGATTTGCGCGACCGCGGCTTTGCAGTGGCAATGATCGATTGGCGCGGGCAGGGCCATTCCTCGCGCCGCCTGCGCGACCCGCGCAAGGGCTATGTGCGCGACTTCTCCGATTTCGAGGTCGACGTGGAGGCGTTCGTGCAGCAGGTCGTGCTGCCGGATTGCCCGCCGCCGTTCTTCGCGCTGGCCCATTCCATGGGCGGCACGGTGATGCTGCGGGTGGCGCATGCGGGCAAGCGCTGGTTCGACCGCATGGTGTTGTCGGCGCCGATGATCGACCTGCCCGGCCGCACCACCTCGCTTCCGGTGCGTGCGCTGCTCAAGACCATGCGCCTGCTCGGGCAGGGGGGCCGTTATGTCCCCGGCGGCAGCGACCGTCTCACCGGGCTCGATCCCTTCATCAACAATCCCGTGACCAGCGATCCGGTACGCTATGCGCGCAATGCCGCGATCCTGGAGGAGGACCCCACGCTCGGGCTGGCATCACCGACCGTGGCCTGGGCCGATACCGCCTTCCGCGCCATGAACACCTTCAAGGGCAAGAACTACCCCTCGCAGATCCGCCAGCCGATCCTGATGCTGGCGGCCTCCAACGACGCGGTGGTCTCGACCGCGGCGATCGAGGAGTTCGCCTATCACTTGCGCGCCGGCTCCCACCTCGTGATCGCCGGCGCCAAGCACGAGATCCTCCAGGAGCAGGACCGCTACCGCTCCCAGTTCTGGGCCGCCTTCGACGCCTTCGTGCCGGGCACGCCGTTGTTCAAGTGAGGAAAGAGCGCGTCATCGCGCTACAAACTCGTCATGCCCGGGCTTGTCCCGGGCATCCACGGACTTCGGTTCGGCGAGACAAGAACGTGGATGGCCGGGACAAGCCCGGCCATGACGAGACGAAGAACTCTGGTCGCGTTAAAGCGTCTTCAAATATTCGATCAGATCGTAGCGCTCGGCATCGTCCTTGAACATGCGGCCGATGACGCCATCGCGCTTCGGTTCGCCTTCCTTGCGCTCGAAGGAATGGCCGAGCACGCTGTTGCCCTGGATCGGGTCCTTCTCCGATCCCGCCGAGAACTGCGTTTCGCCCGTCTTGCATTTCTCATCCGCGGTCACCGCAAAGCCGACGGTCACGGGATCATAGTCGCGGCGGCCCATGCAGAATTTGGTCGGGCGCTCGTTCGCCGGCTTCAGCAACCAGTACAGCGAAGGCACCGAACCGTTGTGCAGGTAAGGTGCGGTAGCCCAGATGCCGTTCAATGGCCGCGCCCGATAGCGCGGGTCAGGCGCCGGATTGAGACAATTCTTGCGCGCGAGATTCCACATTTTCGCCCGTTCGGCCTCCGGGACCTTCTCGTCGTCCATCCATTTGCGGGCGACGAGATCGACCACCGTCATGAGGCCGAGCGCGTAGACCATCTCGTTGGGCGATTTGCTTGCGGTCGGGATATCGCATTGCCACCATGTCTGGAGGTCGGCCGTATTCACCTTCAGGAAGCCGGGCACATCGACGATCCTGTTGCTGAGAACAAGGGACTGTTCGGGATCCGTCTTGATCTCCTTGAGGGGAATCGTGACCGCGTTCAGCACCTTGCTGTCGCCGCTCGGCTCCCAATGCTTCGATGACCAGAAGGCGGGCGTGTCGATGGCCGGAAGGTGGCACCCGGAGCACATCTCGGCATAGATGGCGCGGCCGCGCTCGACGCGATCGGGCTTCAGCCGCCATGCATCGCCGAGGATTTGCGAGGGCCATTGCGGCGCCAGCAGGCCGCCGAATTTCGGATCGGCGGAGGGATCGGCCGGCTTGAACGGATCGGGGCCTCTCAGCATGTCCTCGATCCAGCCGAGTGTCCTGATGTTCACCGAGGACCGCCACAGCCGGTCCTCCGGATAGGCGTCGGACAGGTTGAGCAGTGCGGTCACGCCGAGCGCTTCGCCGGCATTGCGAATTAACGGCTGCTCGATCGATGCGTCGTACTGGGCGAATTTGAACCAGGGCACGGTCCAGATCGCGGGGTAGCTGACCGGGGCATCCTGGGCATGCAGGTTCTTCTCGAAGCCCTTGACCCCGCTCAGCGCGAGATCCTGCGAGAAGACCTGGTTGCCGATGCGATTGAGAGCGTCGAGGCGGCCGAACCCTTCCTCCGTGTCCTGCTGCTGCCTGCCGTTCCAGGTCTTCTTGCTTTCAACCGTCTTTTGCTGGGTTTTCGCCCAGTCGATCAGGAACGTGCCGATCGCGCTGAGCTTCTGCTTGAGCGCGGCGCGGTCCGTCTTGCTGGCATCGGGGCCGAGCACGCGATCGGCAAAGCGCTGGAAGCGGAACGGGACATACAGGGTGTAGGCGATCGACAGGCCGGTCGAGAGCTCCAGCTTCTTCAGGTCGGTCATGGCCGGGCCGCCGTCGAAGCGCACGTCCACGCCCTGGTAATGGATCTGCCCGGTATGGCAGGCCGCGCAGGTCAACCCGATCTTGTCTTCCTCGCGACGGCCGGTCGCGGGATCGACGACCCCGGTCATCCGCGCGAATCCGACCGGCAGGCCGTCGACGTTCTCCACTGGCGTCCATCTGGTCGACCAGTCCGGCACCTGCGTCGTCTCATAGACATTGGCGTAACCGAAGCGGCGCAACGTCGTCGTGTCGGTCTGGATCGACTGCGGGCTCGGGATGAAGCCGAAGCCTTCGAGATAGGCGCTCTCCTTCATCATGCCGGGTTTCGAGAATAGATGAAGGCGTGGCTGCTCCAGCGCCATGAACCATTCATAGGGCACGGGGAAGGTCGCGGTGCCCTGGCTGGCATGATGGAACCAGTGCCGGTCCTTCAGCGACCAGTTCTGCTCGAGCCAGAAGGCCGCCTTCGTCTCCGGGACCGCAGGCAAGGGCGGCGGCAAGAGATTTACGAGAATTCCCTTCTGCGGCAGCATGGCGCGAACCTGATTGGGGAATTCGGCGACCGCGACGAGGGCAACGAGGCCGACGGCGATCAGCAAGGCCGCAAGCTTGAGGGCGCCCCGCACCACGCGCTGGCAGGTCGACAGCACCGGCGGGACCAGCCGCTCGTTGATGCGCGCCGGGAATTGGCGCTCGTTGAACAGCGTGCGCACGTCGGCAACGCCGAGATAGCGATCCTCGCCCCTGCCCTTGCCGATGATCTTCAGGAGGATCGGCCATTCGAACTTCATCAGCAGCGGGTAGTACCAGCGCGCGGCGCTGCCGGCGCGCTTGAGGTTGTCGCGCATGAAGATGTCGATTTCCGAGGCGTTGAGGCCCAGCTCGGAGCCGCCGTTCGGATCGGTGTAAGTCCGGCCGAAACTCGCGAGCCGCGCGATCTCGTCCTCGTTGATCTTGCCGTCGACTCCGAGGATGCGCGAGCCGGCACCGCGCTTGTCCAGCGGGCCGCCGCGCAGCGCATCGAGCTGCGCGCCCGAAAAGATGCTCTTGAGGATGTGACCCAGACCGTTGGCGATGAGCGCCACGCCGCGGACCTGAAGCCGGGCAGACGCCTTCTTCAGCCCGGTTTCGCCGGTCGCGTTCGCGATCGTCTCCGACAGCTTGCCGAGCGGGACAGTGCCGCCCTCGACAAAGCCCTCGCCGACGAGGCCGCGCAGGAATGGGCAGGGATTGTTCGGCGAGACCTGGATCGAGGGGTCGAACGGCGGTTTCGAAGCGGGGTCATGCATGGCCCAAAATCCTGAAAACAGCGAATCGTGAAATGAGGCGCCGATCAAGCGCGGAAAGTCCTAACAAACCGACAGCAGACTATACTACTTCAGCGTGTGGCGAAGTGTGGCCGAATTCACTGTCCTGTCAACAAGTGCAGGCGGGGTCTCGCCAAAGACCTAAGGGAACGGCTGCGGGGGGACCGTGGCCTGCCGGTCAGGACTCGGCGACGCGTTTGACGTCGCTCTGAACCAGGGTCAGCTTGCCGAGCGGCACGCCGGCCTTCAGCAGTCCCTCGCGATAGTGGGCGAGGTCCTCGGGCCGCTTCCAGTGGAAGTTGCGCAAGTGACGATCGACATTGAGCGTCGGGTAATTGCCCATCAGCACGGAGGTCGCTTCGCTCGCCTCGGCGGTCCGGCCCAATTGTGCCAGGGCCGCGGCGCGGATTGCCAGCGCCTGCATGTGGTTGGGATTGATGTAGAGCTGCTCGCGCGCCCATGACAGGGTCGCGTCATATTGGCGCAACAGATAATGACTGAAGGCGTTCAGCGCCGCCCATTGGTAGCGCGGGTCGCTGTTGTCGCGCTGCGCGGCCATCGAAAACATCTCGATCGCCTCGCGGTGCTCGCCGATGACGAAATGGCAGATGCCGAGCACGCCGCGCGCGCCCATGTCGTAGGGATTGAGCGCGACCGCGCGCTTGGCCGCGTCCATCGCCGCCTCGTAATGCCCTTCCATGGCGTGCGCCCAGGACAGGATCGAGAACGCAAAGGACGAGCGCGGGTCGAGCCGGACGCTGGTTTCGGCGAGGTTCATCGCCTCGGCCCACATCTCGCGCGTGCCCTTGACCCAGCCGAACTGGATGCTCTGGATCTGGATCGTGGCGAGATAGGCGTGCGCGATCGACAGCTTGGGATCGACCATGATGGCTTCCCGGAACAGATCGACGGCGGCAGTCAGGTCCTCCTTGGTCTGCCGGTAGTAATGCGACAGCCCCTTGAGGAAGCGATCCCAGGCGGTGACGTCCGTCGAGAGCCGCGCGGGCGCCGAGGCTTCGGCGCGGACGATCTCGGTGGCGATGGCGGCGGACAAATTGGTCGTGATCTCGTCCTGCATCGCGAAGAAGTCGCCGATGTCGCGGTCGTAACGGCCGGTCCAGAGCTGCTCGCCGGTCTCCGGGGCGATCAGCTCGGCGGTGACGCGGATCTTGGCGCCGGCACGCCGCACCGAACCCTGGATCAAATAGGTGGCGTCGATCTCGCGCGCGATCAGGCGGGTGCTGGTGTTCCTGCCCTTGAAGGCGAAGGTCGAGTTGCGGCTCAGCACGCGATAGAAGGATTGCAGCGACAGTGCGTGGATGAGATCCTCGGTGAGGCCGTCGGAGAAATACTCGTCCTGGGCATCGCTGAGATTGGCGAACGGCAGCACGCCGACGATCGCGGTGCGGTACTGTTGCGAGAGGGCGGACGCCTCGCGGAGCTCGGGCGCGAGCGCCGGTGCACCCTCGGGCGTCCAGGTCCAGACCCCGATTGCATCCTTGATGTTCTTGAAGCGATGATTGCCGGCATCGACCAGCGGCACGCTGAGATGCTTGCTCGCCTCCTTGTAGGCCTTGGCCGAGATCGCAAAGCCGCCGGGGCTCGCGACCGACTCCAGGCGGACGGCGATGTTGACATCGTCACCGAATACCTCGTCCTCATCGGCGATGACGTCGCCCATGTGGATGCCGAGGCGGAACTGCATGGCGCGGTCGGCCGGCAGATGGTGGTTGCGCTCCGCCATCAGCGTCTGCATCGCGATCGCGGCCTCGGTGGCGCCGACGATCGAAGGGAACTCCAGCAGGAAGCCGTCGCCGGTGTTCTTCACGACGCGGCCGCCGTGATTGAGGATGATCGGGTGGATCGCGCTGCGATGGGCCTTGAAGGCGGCATGGGTGCCGGCCTCGTCGCTGCCCATCATGCGCGAATAGCCGGCGACATCGGCGCAGACGATGGCAGCCAGACGTCTTTCCATATCCCGGAAGCTCCAAGGGATCGAGAAGGGATCGTGAAGGGATCTGGGACTGGCCACGGCGTGGCAAGTCGACGCGAATCCCGCATTTCAAGAACCTCGCCTTTATAAAGCAGATGTGGCCGAGCGGAAGCATGATCCGCATTGCAAATTCGAGGTAAATCCTCCGCAATCCCGGCGGTGGACGGCGGCCGCCGAACCGACTAAGCGGAATTGACCGCCGGAACGGGCGGCAGGGGGCACCTTTGCATGCTGGGCATTCACGAAATCGGGCTCTTCATCCTGTCGGGCGTGCTGCTCAACATCACGCCGGGGCCTGACTCCGTCTACGTCATCGGCCGCAGCATGCAGATGGGCTGGCGGGGCGGCGCCGCGGCCGCATTCGGCATCAGTTGCGGCTGTTTCGTCCATGTCGCGGCCGCCGCGATCGGGCTTTCGGCCCTGCTGATGGCCTCGTCGACCGCCTTCTCGATCCTGAAGCTGGTCGGGGCGGCCTATCTCGTGTTCACCGGGCTTCAGATGCTGTGGTCGCGCCCGGTGCTGGCGGCGGCGATCGACGAGCCGGTGCGGAGCTCGCTGCGGCGGGTCTTCCTCCAGGGCGTCTTCACCAACGCGCTCAATCCCAAGGTCGCGCTGTTCTTCCTGGCTTTCCTGCCGCAATTCGTCGCGGCCGATTCACCGCACAAGCCGCTCGCCTTCCTGACGCTCGGCCTGATCTTCATCTCTACGGGCACGCTGTGGTGCCTGGTGCTGGCCGCGTTCGCGGCCAAAGCCGCCCACCGGCTGCGCGAATCCGAAGGCGTGATCGCCTGGGTCAACCGCGCCCTCGGCGGCCTCTTCATCTATCTCGGCATCCGCGTCGCCATGCTGGAGACGCGGTAGGCTCATTCGAACGAATGATGCGGGCAGCGTAGGGCGATCTTCCCTCAAACGAACTCCTTCGCCAGCGCACTGCCGGCGAGATAAAGGCCGAGCAGGATCATCGCGATCAGGAACCAGCGGCGGAACGCTTCGGCCGGCATCCGTGCTCGCACCGACTGTCCCACGAACATGCCGGCAAAAGCCATGGCCATGCCCACCGCGCCCGGCACGGCATTGGCTGGCGTCAACAGCCCAACGGCCGTCAGGTTGAAGGCGAGCGCCAGTGTCGCCGTCGTGAAGAACACGCCGAGCGCCTGCACCAGCTCGTCCTTCTCCATGCCGATTGCCTGCATGAACGGCATCGAGGGGATCACCTGCACGCCGGTCGAGGCCGAGATCACGCCGGTGACGACACCGACCACGCCGCCGACCCATTTCTCGTTTTGCGGCGCGACGCGGAATTGGAACTTGTTCAGACCGATCACGGCATAGATGACGAGCAGGACGCCAAGCACGATCGTGCCGTAGCGCGCATGCGGCCCGGTCAGCGCGCCGGCATTGAGCCAGCATCCGATCACGGTGCCGATCATCAGCGGCCACAGCCGCTTCAGGATGTCACGCAGATACGGGCCGACGAAGGTCTGCCAGATGTTGGTGACGATGGCTGGCACTATGACGATGGCGATCGCGCGGCTGGGCGTCATGCTCACCGCGAGCAGGCCCATGGACACCGTCGGCAGGCCGAGCCCGACCACGCCCTTGACGAATCCGGCGATCAGGAACACGGCGGCGATGACAATGAGAAGCGGGTCGATCATGCCAGCACATTGACCTAAGCCGCGCGGGCGCACAATCTGGAGGTTACGGAGTAAGCCTTCGGTCTGAACGAAGGCTAGGAGACCTGCCATGCGCTTTGACCTCGTCGATCTCCAACTCTTCATCGCGGTCGCCGACCAGCGCAGCATCACCCGCGGCGCCGAGCGGTCGCACCTGGCCCTGGCCTCGGCCAGCGCGCGCATCAAGGGGCTCGAGGACGCGCTCGGCGTCGCGCTGCTCAAGCGCGGGCGGCGCGGCGTCGAGCTGACCGCGGCCGGCGAGAGCCTGCTCGATCATGCCAGGCTCGTGATCCACCAGATCGATGCCATGCGCGGCGATCTCGCCGGCTTTGCCTCTGGCGTGCGCGCCAGCGTGCATTTCCTCGTCAACACCTCGGGCCTGTCGGAACATCTGCCGAAGGCGCTGGCCGGCTTCCTGCGCGAGCACCGCGACGTCGCCATCGACATCGAGGAGCGCGAGAGCACCGACATCGCGGCGGCGATCACCGCAGGCGCCGCCGACCTCGGTTTCGCCGCCGAGCACGCGCTGCCCGACCATATTGAGCGCTTCGTGTTCAGCGAGGACCACCTGACATTGGTGACGTCGCGGCGCGGCCCGTTCGCGGGTCGCCGCCAGATCGATTTCCAGGAAGCCGGCAGTTGCGACTTCGTCGGGCTCACCAGCGCCACCGCGCTCCAGATGCACATTTCGAAGCACGCCGCCCGGCTCGGCATGCGCCCGCATTACCGCGCGCGCCTGCGCGACTTCGATGCGATCTGCCAGATGGTCGCCGCCGACGTCGGGATCGCGCTGGTGCCGATATCCGCCGCCCGCCGCTGCGCAAAACTGATGCCGCTCGCCATGGTCCGGCTACGCGATGCCTGGGCCAACCGCAAGCTCGTGATCTGCGCGCGCAGCTTCAAGACGCTGCCAAGGCCTGCGAAGATGCTGGTGGAGCATCTGCGGGCAGAGGCGGTGTGAGCAGTTGTTGCTGCGCTAGTGTGAGGCACGCTCCCGCAGCGAGCAAACTGCGCTCCCTCCCCCCTTGTGGCGGAGGGCGGGGGAGAGGGGTAGTCCAGGAACAGGTGCCTCTGTCGTGAAGAAGAGAGATCGATGGGGTCCCCGTGTGGCCCCCTCTCCCTAACCCTCCCCCGCAAGGGGGGAGGGAACGCACCTGTCGCGTTGTGAAGGTGGTGCTTACCCAGCGAAAACGCGAACTACTTCGCCGTCTCCACCCCGGCGTCCTTGATCACCTTCGCCCACTTTCTAGTCTCGTCCGCGATGAATGACCGAAAGTGCTCCGGCTCGTCGCCGACCAGCGTCGCGCCTTGCGCGGCGAGCTTCTCCTTCACCGCGGGATCGGCCATCGCCTTCGTCGCCAGGGCGTGCAGCGCCGTGACAATCTCCTTCGGCGTGCCCTTGGGCGCCACCATGCCGTACCAGTTCTCGACGCGCAGATCGGGAAAACCCGCTTCCGAAAGAGTCGGCACGTCAGGTGCGGTCGGGGCGCGCTCTGCCGAGCCCATCGCGATCGGCCGCAGCGCGCCGGCCTTGACCTGCGGCAGCAGCACGGGGAGATCGAGAAACGTCATCTGCACCTGCTGGCCCAAGAGATCGTTCACCGCGGGGGCTGCGCCGCGATAGGGCACGTGGACGATGTCGATCTTCCCCGTCAGCTTGAACAGCTCGCCGGCGAGATGTGGCAGGCTGCCGGGGCCGGAAGAGGCGAAGTTGAGCTTTCCCGGCTGCGCCTTGGCCAGAGCGATCAATTCGCCGATGTCCTTGGCGGGCACGTTGGTGGCGACCACGAGCATCTCCGGCACCGTCGCAACCAGCGTCACCGGTGTGAGGTCGCTCAAGGTGTCGTAGGCGACTTTCTCCATGCTCGGGCTGATCGCGAGCGCGCCGGCTGAGGAGATCGCGATGGTGTAGCCGTCGGGGGCGGCCTTGGAGACCGCATCGGTGCCGAGCACGCCGCCCTGGCCGCCGCGATTGTCGATCAGCACCGGCTGCCCTGACAGCTCCGACATGCGCTGGCCGATGACCCGCGCGATGATGTCGTTGGGCCCGCCGGCCGGAAACGGCACGATCAGCTTGATCGGCTTCGTCGGAAAATTCTGAGCGGACGCCACTGATGGCAGCAGCAGCAATAATCCAAGAAGAAGCCTGCGTGAGATGGTCATGCAAGCCTCCGCTCGCGTGTTATTGGTTGAGCAGCTTCAGTGCTTCTTCGTGAACCCTGGCATCCCCGGCCGCGACGATGCGGCCGCCGCCCTGGGCCGGCTTGCCTTCCCAGGTGGTGACGACGCCGCCGGCGCCGGTCACGATCGGGATCAGCGCGGCGATGTCGTAAGGCTTCAGCTCGGTCTCGACCACGAGATCGACGTGGCCGGCCGCCAGCATGCAATAGGAGTAGCAGTCGCCGCCATAACGCGACAGACGCGCGCCCTTCTCGATGCGGCTGAAAATGGCGCGGTCGCGCTCGTTCATCAGGAGCGGGCTGGTGGTGTAGGTCGTGGCTTCCGAAAGCGAGGCGCAGCGGCGAACCTGGAGCCGGCGCTCGCCCGACGGGCCCTTGTAGTTGGCCGAACCGTTGTCGCCGGAGAAGCGCTCGCCGATGAAGGGCTGGTGCATCATGCCGTAGACCGGCGCGCCCTTGTGCAGCAGTGCGATCAGCGTCCCCCAGATCGGAAAGCCGCCGATGAAGGATTTGGTGCCGTCGATGGGGTCGAGCACCCAGACATAGTCGGCCTCCTCGCGCTCATTGCCGAATTCCTCGCCGACGATGCCGTGCTGAGGGAAGTTGGCCTTGATCAGCCGCCGCATCACCGCCTCCGCGGCGCGGTCGGCCTCCGTGACGGGGTCGAAATCCTTGGTCTTGCTCTTGTCGTCGATCGACAGCGAGGTGCGGAAGAACGGCAGGATGGTTTCGCCGGAGGCGGTGGCGAGCCGTCCGATGAAGGCGGAAAAGTCGATCACCGTCACAGGCCGAATCCTCAAAGCGAAGGTTGGAGGGAGCTCCCTCTTGCCTAGCTCAATTCGCCTCCCGCGTGCAGCGCTGTCTTGATCTTGCACCCTGGTATTTTGGATGCCGAAGGCCGCTGCCCCATCGAAGTCATCTGCTGGCCAAATATCGATCACAGAGTTGAAAACTTAGTTCCGAATATGCCTTGTTCGTATGCAAATGTTATCAACCCATTGAAATTCCTTATCAAAGAAACTGAATCTGGGTTTCCATAGAAGCAATTGAGCCATGTGCGTATTGCATGGGAAATGGCTCAAAAGCCCTTGCACTTTGTGCGGCGCGGTCGCATATTGTTGCGGTGCGGTAGCGCTTGGCGTTACCGCTGCCCTCCTTGGGCGTTTCCTCCCTAGACTTGGGCCGCTTGCGTCATTCGCGAGCGGCCCTTTTTTCTTTGGGCCTGTCGTTTTCGTTTCAAGGTGCGCAGCGAAAGCGAAGCGAAGACGCGTTCGCCCGATCACAGACAATAAGGTTTGACGAAGAAAAGCCGGCGCCTATTCTGCCGCGGCCTGGAACGGGCCGAGATCGCCGAACGGAATCGTGGTCGCCAGCACGTCGGCGAGAACGCCGAAGTCGGACGCCACTTGCGCAAAGCGTGCACTCCGCTCGCGCCGCCGCTCGTCCATGTAGATCGCACGGTTGAGCTCGAGCTGCACCGCGTGCAGGCCGCTCGCGGGATTGCCGTAATGCTCGGTGATGAAGCCGCCGGCATAGGGCTTGTTGCGGCCGATCGAATAGCCGAGCCCGGTCATGGTCTCCTCGACCCGGTCGGGCAGAAGCGGGGTGCAGCTTGTGCCGTAGCGGTCGCCGATCACGACGTCGGGCCGGCGCGGCTCGTCCCTGCTGACGCCGACCGAGGGCATCGAATGGCAGTCGACCAGCACCACGGTGCCGAACATCTGGTGCACCTTGTTGATCAGCCGGCGCAGCGCGCGGTGGTAGGGCTTGTATAGCGTCTCGATCCGCCCCAGCGCATCGTCGACCAGGATGCGGTCGCGGTAGATCTCTTGGCCGTCGCCGACCACGCGCGGAATGGTGCCGAGGCCGCCGGCGACCCGCATCGAGCGGGTATTGGCAAAGCTCGGCAGCCGTCCGCTGAACATGCGGGGATCAAGCTCATAGGGCTCGCGGTTGACGTCGACATAGGAGCGGGGAAAGTTGACCCGCACGGTCGGAAAGCCGCGCTCGCTCAAGTGGCCGATCAGCTCGTCCATGAAGGAGTCTTCGGACCGCCGCAGCGTCGGCAGGTCGATCCTGGACGCCGCGAGGAATTCGTCCGGATAGGTCGAGCCGGAATGGGGCGAGTTGAAGATGACAGGCGCGCGCCATTGCGCGGGCTCAACGATCTCGAAGGCTGGCGACACCTCGCCGTCAAACCGGGTCATCTTCTCAGGCTTCGTCCCTTAGCGGCAGGATCCGGGCCTCGGATCGAATTGATTCGGCCGATCGATGCGGCTCTTATGTGTCGTCATTGTCCGGAATCGCAACCATTCTGCCAAGCGAAAAGATGTGATCGGCGCTGGAACATGTCTTAACCGTGTGGGCAGGGAAGCGGGGATGCGCCGGCGGCTCGATTGATTCGAGCGGCATTCCGGTTCACAAGGAGCCGGCAGTGCAGCCGGCTTGGGGTTAAGATTTTCACCCCAAATTTACCCTCTGTCCGGCTTAGTAAGCTCTGCTGATATCCTCTGGGGATTCGACGTTTCCTGCCATGCCAAAAATCCTGCTCGCTGAAGACGACAACGACATGCGCCGTTTCCTGGTCAAGGCGCTGGAAAACGCCGGTTTTCAGGTCTCGTCCCATGACAACGGCATGGCCGCCTATCAGCGGTTGCGGGAAGAGCCGTTCGAAATGCTGCTCACCGACATCGTGATGCCGGAGATGGACGGCATCGAGCTCGCCCGCCGGGCCTCGGAACTCGACCCCGACATCAAGATCATGTTCATCACCGGCTTCGCTGCGGTCGCCCTGAACTCGGATTCGGACGCCCCCAAGAACGCCAAGGTGCTGTCCAAGCCCGTGCATCTGCGCGAATTGGTCAGCGAAGTGAACAAGATGCTGGCGGCCTAAATCGGCCCCGTTCCGTCCTTGCACAGGGTCCCCTCGTCCGTTATAGGGACCCCACCCGACGTAAGTGGACTTTTAGGGCACGTAGCTCAGCGGGAGAGCACTACCTTGACATGGTAGGGGTCACAGGTTCGATCCCTGTCGTGCCCACCATCCTTCGCTCGCGATAGCGAGAGAAGGATGCCGCGCCGAAGCCCAAAGGGCGCAGGCGGGCTGCCGCCGCGAGCTTCGGCTCGGCAAGCCACGATCTCCATGCGAAGCGTGTCCGGCGTAGCTCGAAGAGCGGAGACGGACTGGTGCGTCTTGCTCGGTTTCCCTGGACAGCCCGTAGCCGGGATGGAGCGAAGCGCAATCAGGGATGCCCCTCCAGAGGCCCATCCCGGCCATCACTTCAGTTCCGTGTTCGCCACCGGCAGGATGGAGGCGACGTGCCAGCCGGTCGCATCCTGAACATAGGTCTGGCTGATCAGAAACGTATTTTGTTGCGACGGCTTGCCCGGAAGGCCGCGTGTGAAAACGATGGGAACGAGGATCTGCATCACCTCGTTCGAGATCACCGCAACGTGGAATTCCGACATGTTGGGCTCGAGGTGCCAGGTGCCCTCGTAATACGCCTTGAATCGGGTGGCGACCGCATCGCGGCCTCTCGTCTCGATGCCTCTCGCAAACAACAGTGTGCCGGGCGAATTCCAGAGCATCATCTTCACATCGTCCGCATCATGCGCATTCTGCGCGGCGATGAATTTTTCGAAGATGTTTCTTGCCTCCGCGTCATTTGCGGCAGCTTGCGCGCCTCCTGCTGGCCAGAACGCTGCGGCGAGGAGCAGCGCTGCGGTCGCTGCCGCAGCACGACGACGACATCGCGCAAATGGCCGCGGCCTGATGGAGCCTCGAGACATCTCGGAAGGGGGCATGGTCACCTCTCGTTTGAATGTTGATCGTCATATCATCAATCGCCTCGCCGGCCTTTCAGGATCGCGCGATCCGCGGTCGCCGCTGCATCACGTCTTCGTTGCCCACGCCTTGGTGGATTGCCGCAGGGATTTAGCCTGCCCTCGCGCGGTCGGGGGCTGCCCCCTGGAACAGGCCGGTGCTGCCGCGCATTGATCGGCCATGTCCAAGACCCCCGGAAAAAGGTTTGCCGTCGGCGACCACGTCAGCTGGAATTCCGAGGCCGGCCGGGTGCGCGGCCATATCCTGCGCGTGCACACCGCCGACGTCGATTACAAGGGCTACGTCCATCACGCTACGCCCGACGATCCGCAGTACGAGATCAGGAGCGACAAGACCGATCACGTCGCCCTGCACAAGGGCCGCGCATTGCGGTCGTTGAAAAGCTGACGGCCCGCGAGCCGGGCGGTCGAGGTGTCACCATGGCTCATCCGTTCTTCACCATCGGCCACGCCACACGTTCGATCGAGGAATTCGTCGAATTGCTGCAGGGCAGCGCGGTCACCTTCGTGGCTGACGTTCGGACCGTGCCCCGCTCCCGTACCAACCCGCAGTACAATCGCGAGACCCTGCCGCAATCGCTCGCGGCTGCTTCGATCGGCTACGAGCACATTGCCTCGCTCGGCGGCCTGCGCAGCCGCAAGCGCGAGGTGCCGCGCGAGACCAACGCCTTCTGGCAGAACGTCAGCTTTCACAATTACGCCGATCACGCGATGGGCGCGGCCTTTCACGAAGGGCTCGCACATTTGCGCGCCGTCGGGCAGGTGGAGCGCTGCGCCATCATGTGCGCGGAAACATTGTGGTGGCGATGTCACCGTCGGATCATCACCGATTACTTGCTCGCGGCGGGCGAGACGGTGTTCCACATTCTGGGGCCGGGGCAGGTCAAAGAGGCCGAGATGAATCCGGCTGCGCGGGTCGTTCCCGAAGAGCGTCTGGTCTACCCGGCGGAAAATCAGCCAATCGCGTAAATCCCCCGCGTGGAGCTAGCCAACGCCGTCAATCGGGCTGGCTCGCCGGTTGGAGCAGCACATCCTTCAACCCGGCCGGATAAAGGCTCGGTCCACCGTCCACGTCGAGGTCGGCAAGGTCGAACCAGCGCGCGACGATCTGCTCTCCATCGTCCTCGAGGAAGTCGAGGCGATCCCGGTCGGCGAAGGCGCCGTCGGGAAACTCCACCTCGCAGATGAACATCACCTCGTGCCCGGTTGCGCCCTCGTGCATGAAAATGTTCTCCAGCACCAACGGCTCGCTTGTGATGGTGACGTCGATGCCGAGCTCCTCGTTGAACTCGCGCATCAGCGCAGTGCGCCAGCTTTCGCCGAATTCGATCTCGCCGCCGAGCGGCCGAACGCCCTTGATCCGCCCGGCATCGTCGCGAATTTCGGCCGCCAGCAGGCGCCCGTCCCGCCAGTGCAGGCCGATCGCGACGACGCGGATGTGGGGATGCGGGCGCCAAATGGTCATAGCGGATCGTTATCGCGCGCGCCGCCGTGGTGCAATGCGTGGGGCGAGCTCCGTCGGGCCGGATGAGGCTTCGCAGCCTTGATCCATGACTCGCCGCCTGCCATTGTCCGGTTATCCACCACGGCAACGAGCCGGTGCGATCGAGTTATGGCGTGCGGCGAAATGCGTCGCTTCGCCGGATGTGAAGCAAAGGCAGGCTATTGAGATGAGCAGCGTGAACAAGCCCGGCGGCAACTATTTGCCGGTGATCATCCATGGTGGACTCGCTTATGTCAGTGGCCAGCTGCCGCGTCGCGGCGAAGACCTGCTGTATGTGGGCAAGGTCGGAGCAGGCGTCGATATCGCGGCCGCACAAGAAGCTGCAGCCCTTTGCGCCGATCTCTGCATTTCCGCCATCAATCACGCCACAGGCGGAGAGGACCGGATCGTCCAGGTCCTCCAGCTCGTTGGATACGTCGCTTCGGCACCTGGATTTACCCAGCAGTCGCAAGTCATGAACGGTGCCTCCGATCGGCTGATCGAACGCCTCGGCGAGCGCGGTCGTCATACGCGGACGTCCGTCGGTGTCGCCGAGTTGCCGCGAGGGGCGCCGGTCGAGCTGAACATGATTGCCGCTGTTCGGTCATAGCAAGCAGCCTATCCAACGAGATATTTGGCAACTGCCGCCTCGTCCCACGCAATCCCGTTGCCGGGCTCCTCGCTCGGCAGCGCAAAGCCGTCCTTGATCTTCAGTCGCGTCGAAAGCACCGCGTCGGCCCAATCGACATATTCCAGCCAGTGCGCGGTCGGCGTCACGCAGAGCAGATGCGCGCTGACTTCCGAGAACAGATGCGTCGACATCTCGATGCCGGCGGCATGGGCGAGCGAGGCGGCGCGCAGCCAGCCGGTGACGCCGCCGATGCGCTGCACGTCGGGCATCACGTAGTCGCAGGCCTCCGCCGAGAACGCTGTTTGCATCGAAAAGGCGCTGTCAAAATTCTCGCCGATCTGGACGGGCGTATGCAGTGCGTCGGCAATGCGGGCGCAGCCGGCATAATCGTCATGGCGGATCGGCTCCTCGATCCAGCTCAAGCCCTCGTCGTCGAGCATCTCGCCGCGGCGGATGGCTTCGGTCACCGTCAGTGCCTGGTTGTAGTCGCACATCAGCGTCACCTCGTCGCCGACGGCCTTTCTCACCGCGCGGACGACGGCGAGATCCTCCCGCGCATCGGGCCGGCCGACGCGGATCTTGGCGGCCTGAAACCCCTCGGCCAGCAGCTTGTGCGCCTCCTCGACGGCGGCGCCCGCCGGCATGATGCCGAGCCCCTTCGAATTGTAGGCCTTGACCGGCTTCGGCGCGCCGCCGAGCAGCCGGGCCAGCGGCAAGCCTCTGCTGCGGGCAAGCGCGTCCCAGGCCGCCATGTCGATGCCGGATTGCGCCAGCCGCTGCAGGCCGGCAAGGCCAAGCAGGGTGAAGCGCTGGCTCAGCTTGCGCTCGATCTCGAACGGCAGCAGCTCGTCGCCGGCAAGCAAGTCTGACATTTCCGTGACCATCGCCGTCAGCGGCTTCAAGGCCGATGGTGTGATCGAGAACAGATAGGCGTGCCCGCGGGCGCCCTGGTCGGTCTCGCAGTCGATCAGCACCAGCGGGGCCTTGGCGACAGCGCCGGTCGAGGTCTGCAGCGGCAGGTTCATCGGCACGATCACGGCCCGCGCATGGAAGCGTTGGATGCGGATGGTCTCGGTCATGAATCTCTCCAGGCGGGATGGAACGATCAGGCTACTTTTGCTGCAAGGCCATGCGAACGCCAAGACCCAGGTAGATCACCCCGATGACGCGGCCCTGCCAGCGGCCGATGCTGCGATGACGGGTGAGCCAGCCAGCGACTTGTCCGGCAACAAGTGCGATCAACGCGGTGTAGATCGCGCTCATGATGACGAAGATGAGGCCAAGAATTGCAAGCTGGGCAACGACGGAGCCCTTCTCGAAATGTACGAACTGTGGGAGAAAGGCCAGGAAGAAGAGCGCCGTCTTCGGGTTGAGCAGTTCGGCCAGCACGGCCTGCCGGAAGGCGAGCGACGCGTCGACCAAACGCGACTGCGCCAACTTGATATCCTCGCCTCTTTCCATAAACGCGCGGATGCCAAGATATATGAGGTAGGCAGCGCCGGCGTACTTCACCAGGCTGAAGGCGAGCGCCGAGGTCATCAGCACCGCCGACAATCCGAGCGTAGCCATCGCGGTGTGAAGCAGGTCTCCAGTAGCGATGCCAAGACCGGTGGCAATTCCGACGCGATGCCCGCCCACAGACGCGCGCCCGAGCACCAAGAGGACGGCGGGACCCGGAATGAGAAAGAGGCCGAGAACCACCGCGATATAAGTCAGCAACGTGTCGAACTGGATCATGGTGAGTTCCGGTCTGATTGTCAGGAGCTCAAACCAGCCAGACCCGGTCTCTCAATGCAAGTCCTCGATGCGGCATAGGCTCCTGGTTCTCAGAGCTGTCTCCATCAGCCGCGAGGTGATTCCCTATTCGGTCGACGACGCTGAACGACGCGGCTTCCCGAGCCGGATTATCCGGCCGAAGCCGCGGTGCGCCAGGTTCGCTCCAACGGCGAGATCAAATGGCGAGGCGAGCTCATTCACATTTGCAGCGCTCTCGTTGGTGAAGCCGTTGCCGTCGAGGAGACCGAAGACGGATCCTGGCAAGTGCGCTTCTCGACGTACCGATCGGCATCATCGACCAGAAAACGCGCAAGCTGCGGCGCAGCGCCAGCGCCGCGCCGCAGCCGACCAGATCATGAACGACTGTTACCCATCCATCCGGTCTGTTTTGTTACCTATCCATCCGCTGGACAGCGTTCAGGTGGGCCTCACCTCGCCGCCCCCTCCGTGAACGCCGTCTCGATCACCTCACCAAAGGGCTGCCACGAGCGGCCGTCGAACTGCACGAGCCGCATCTGCCTGATCGGCAGATAGTTGTTCGGCGAGGTATTCATCCTGATGTTGGGCAGCGCGACGGAGGGGTTGTAACCCCTCAGCGAAGCCGCCTGACGCATGATGTTCTCGCGTGACAGGTCGTTGCCGCATTGCTTCAGCACCTGCGTCAACGCCTCGGCCGCGGCGTAGCCGTAGACCGCTGCGCTGTTGTTGGTGCTTTCGACCTGATGGTACTTGTCCATGAAGGCGAACCATTCCCTCATGGCAGGATCGTCTTTCCAGGCGGGGTCGCTGGGGTCCTTCAGGAAGGCGGCCGAGATCACGCCGGCCGAATTCTCCAGGCCCGCGGGCGCCATCGCATTGGCGATCGAGGCGGAGGTATCGTTGACGATGAAGACCGGGCGCCAGTTGAGCGAAGCCGCGAGCCTGATCACCTTGGATGCAGTCGACGGCACGCCGAGAAAGACGAAGATATCGGCACCCGCGCGTTTGAGGATCGAGACGTGCCCGTCGAGGTGCTCGTCGCCGATGTCGAAGGCGATGTCGACGAGGACATGGCGGTTCAGATCGCCAAGTCCGTCCTGGATTCCCTTGTAGAGCATGCGTCCGAACTGGTCGTTCTGCCAGAGCACGACGATCTTCTTCCTGGGATAATAGGCCTGAATGTAGTTGGCGTAGATGCGCCCCTCCGACCGGATCGACGGCTGCCAGCCCATGGTCCAGGGGAAAGCCCTGGCCTGGCTCAGCTCCTCGTCGCCGGAGGCGACGAAAAGCTGCGGCACCTTCTTCTCGTTCAGATACCAGCGGGTGGCGAGATTGCCGGGCGTGCCGAACGATCCGAACATCAGGTGCACGTCGTCCTTCTCGACCAGATTGCGCGTCAGCTCCAGTGCGGTCGACGGATCGGAATTGTCGTCGCGCGTGATGAAGCGGATCTTGCGGCCATTGATGCCGCCGCGCGCGTTGACCATGTCGAAATAGGCGGCCTCCGCCTGACCGATCGCGCCGAATTCAGAGAGCGCTCCCGAATACGGCATGACATTGCCGATGCGGATTTCCTTGTCGCTTGTGGGTTGGTCTGGGCGTTGCTCGGACATCGCGCCAAGCGACGCGAGTGCGGCGATCAAAACGAACAGCAGTCTGCCGGTGACGCGCATGCTCGACACCTTGTCGTTGGCCCCCAACGAGGTCGGCTCAGTCCGCACCAAGGCGAGTTGATCTAGATCAGGCGTTTGGCAATCGTGTGGCCTGGCAGCCCGCTTCAATACAGCGCAGGCCCGTACGAAGTGGCAGGCGTGCTGACACGCCGCTACGGCAGCCCCCGCGCTTCCAGCTGATGCACCAGCAGCAGGGTCGGTTCGGCGAGGCTGTCGCCGGAGCCATCCAATCCGAAGGCGGAGGCGATGCCGTCGCGACTGCGCAGCAGCGCGCTGCGCGGACAGTGGCCGGCGCCGCAGAGCGTCTTCTTCAAGGTCTCGCCCTGTGTCACGAGGCCAGGGGAATCGTCCGCGGCCCAGGCCAGCACGATCGGCACATCGACATTGAGGATGCCGGGGAATACCGAGCGCGCGTTGTACTGGCTGGCGTCACCGCCGAGATAGGCCTTCTCGCTGTCGCTGGCGTCCTTGCCGGCCCGGTAGATGCCGGACACCAGCACGACGGCCGCGACATCGGCGCGGTCGGCCTGGAGCTCGGGATGCGCCAGCAGGGTTGCGACATGGAATGCGCCGGCGCCGTAGCCGACCGCGACGATCTCGCGTGCGTCGCCGTTGAACAGGTCGATATTGCCGTGGACCCAGGACAGCGCCGCCGCCACATCGGTCGCTCCCATCGGCCAGGTTGCTGCGGGTGCCAAGCGATAATTGACGCGCACCCCGATCATGTCGTTGCGGGCGGCAAAGCACATGACCTGGTCCTGGATCTGGCGCGACAGCTCGGGCGCGGCGCGGTCGCCGGTGAAACTGTCGCCGGCCACGAACAGCAGTACCGGCCGCGGCGTATCCGCCTTGGTCGTGCTGGCGGCAACGTCGAGCACATTGGCCTCGTTTTCGCCGTAGCGCAGGCCCCGCGAGAAGGTGACCTGCTCGCACAGCCGCGCGGTGCCGCCGGCGGTGGTGTCGGAATCGGTCAGGCCTGTCAGGATGAGGTCGGAGGGCGGCGTCAGCCGCGCCGGCAACGGGCCATGCGCGGATGCTGTCGTGATGGTCAGAAACAGGAAAAAAGCGAGATAATTCTTCATTTGGTGCCGGCCTTTGCGCCCCCCATATTGGTTCGCCGGTTTGGCCTGTCTTTTCAATTCGCCTTATTCGTCCGCCTTGAGGCGATTTCACGGCACCTTTGTTCGGCGACAGCAAGGCGACCATCCCGAAAGCCCCACCGTCGTCGTGTGCGAGATTTTCGGCTGGCGCCCGGCCGCCAGCGGCCCCCGGTCGCACTGGCGACGACGTGGCCCATGTGAGGACAGGTTGCGGCCCCCCGCATCCCTGGCTTCCGAGGTCTCAGGCGGCGCTCTTGCGCCTGGCTGCCTTCTTCGTCGTCTTCCTTGTCGTCTTCCTGGCCGATTTCTTCTTTGCCGTCTTCCGGGCGGCGAGATAGGCCTCGACCTTCCTGGAAGAATGGCCGGCCGCGGCGACGGCAGCCTTCAGCTTGGCCGGGGTGATCTTGAATCTCTTCGACCAGTAACGGACCTCATAGGCCTCGCTCAGCGCGATCCGGCTCTTGTCGGAGGCGCGGTGCTTCTGGAGCTTGATATACGCCTCGACCTTCTTGGCGGAACGGCCGACCTTCTTGACGGCGTATTTCAGCTTGGCCGGGGTCACCTTGAACTTCTTCGACCAGTAGGCGACTTCATATTTTTCCGTGAGCGCAATCAGCGCCCGATCGGCCCCGCCGCGCTTTGCCTTATTGTCGGCCATGCTTCCCTCCTGCCGCGGAATGCGTGCCGCCAATCTAGCATGCAACCGGATTCGGAAGGCAAGACGCAAGCCGTGCGGTGATTGCGCAAGGCGGCGGTTTTGCACCGATGTGTCAAACCCTTGTGCGGCGCCGCCGCGCCTCGGGCGGAACGGGCGTTTTACTTTGCATGGGGTTGTTTCGCATTTTTTGTCTGGCCGGCCGCGTTACGCCCGCTTCATCGTCCGGAACGTGATGGAGTAACGGCGCGCCTCGACCGGCGGGATACTGTGCTCCCATTGCGAGCGCGCCTCGCCTTCCATCATGTACAGCGAGCGCGGCTGGGCCTCGCGCGTGTGGCGCTGCCATTTGTCGCCGCTGCGGCGGCGGAAGCGGAAGTTGCAGGCCGAGCCGAGCGACAGGCCGAGGATCTTGTCGAAGTGCGGCTTGTCGCGGTGCCAGCCGATGCCGACGCCGGCCTCATACTCGGTGCAGAGCACCTGCCGGACGCTGGCCTCCGGCAGCTTCGCCCAGGCCTCGGCCTGACGCGCGACGGGCAACAGCCAGTCCGGAATCGGCTCCGCCTCGGCCAGCCGCTGCAGCGTGTAGTCATAGCGATAGCCGAACGACGCCACCCGGCGGTTGCCCTCGAACGCCCCGAACTGGAAACGCTCGAGCGGCAATGCTGCGATGCGGCCGATCAAGGCCTGCTCGACGGCGGCTTCGATAAAATTGTCCATGTAGCGAAGGCCGGTCGGGCCTTCGTCAGGGACGGCGAACAAGCCAAGCTGCGTCATTCCTCGCATTTCCGTGATGGAACCTAATGGCGGCTGATGCGACTTACATATGACGCGGGAAGAAACGTGCGAGGCTGTCATGGCACACAAACATACCGCCGATCCGGCAGAGATCATGCGGGCGACCGGTCATCCTGAGCTGGAATATGCCGCCGGTTGGACCATCGCTGGTCTCGTCACCATCGGCACCATCGTCGCCGCCTGGGTGTTCGCGATCTAGACCGCAGGGAATTGCAGCTCGAAGGCCGCGCCCTCGTCGGTCGGCTTGAGCCTGATCGAGCCGCCATGGCTCGCCATCACCGCGCGCGCGATCGCAAGCCCCATCCCGGTGCCCCCCTGGTCGCGGCGGGTGGTGAAGAACGCATCAAAGATCCTGTCGCGGTTCGGTGCCGAGATCGGCTCGCCGTCATTGCTCACCGTCAGACGCAAGGTCGTGCGTTCGTCCACAGCCTCCAGCCTGATTGTCCCAGCCTTGTGCCGCATCGCGTTGTCGGCGAGATGCGACAGCACGATCAGTGCCTTTTCACCGGACATGCCGATGGGGCGGTCGAGGCTGCCGCTGGCCTCGATGGAGCTGGCCGGAAACCTGTTCCTGAGGTCGGCGATCACGGGCGCCAGCTCCGTGCGCTCGTTCTGCGGCAGGCTCTCGGCGCGCGCCAGATCGCGCAGCCGCTGCGCCATCGCTTCCAGCCGCTGAGTGTCGGACAGGATGTTGGCGATGAATGTCTTCTGCTCGGCCGGCGTCAGTCCGTCTGACCTGCCTTGATAGGAATCCTGCAGCAGCTCGGCCGCGCCCTTGATCGAGGTCAGCGGCGATTTCAGCTCGTGGGTGAGATGGGCCGAGAACGTCGCGATATAGTCGGAACGTCGCGCCAGCTGCTCGGCCATGCCGAGGAAGCTGTGCGAGAGCTGGGCGAACTCACGCGTGCCGTAATGCCGAAGCGGCTGGAAGGCCTCGCGGTCGCCGCGGCCGATCCGCGCGGCGCGGTCGATCAGCTCGCGCATCGGCAGGGTGATGGTGCGCGAGAACACGAGGCCGATCGCGATCGTGCCGAGGATCACGGCGAGCCCCGCCAGCACGAACTTTGCCCGCTCCTGGTAGAGATGGTCGAAGATGTTGCTCGGCGTCCGCGTGGTGTAGATCACGCCCGCGACGCGGTTGTTGACGATCACCGGCATTGCCGAGAACACGTGCACGCCGAGGCCGCGGCTGAAGGAATAGATCGGGGGCGGCGGCTTGTCCGGCACGCGGTTGCGCAAGGTGGCCCGATACTGCCCGTGCAGCGCGTCGGCGACCTCCTCGATATGGGCGAGCGATTGGCCGACCTCCTGCCGCCCGGCGATAACGACGCTTTGCGGATCGAGGATACGAAAGCCCGCCAGCGTCACCTTCTGGGTCTCGCGGATGATCGGCGACAGTCTTGCGCCGATCTCGATATAGGCCGCCTGCGCCGGATGAGGCGCGGCCTGCGCATCCGGTCGCCGCCGCAGCAGATCGTTGGCGGTGAGGTCGAGCGCGGGGCGGATCGGGGTGACCTGGTCGCCGGGGTCGGGCAGCACGTTCGGCGGCACCTCGGCGCCGAGCGTCAGGCCGCTGTCGAGCCTGGCCGTGACCTCCTGCGCATAGATCGTCGCCAGCACGCGGCTTTGCGCGATCAGCTCGGCCTGGGTCTGGCGGATCAGCTGGTTGTCGTAAAGGCGGAAGAAGAACAGGCCGACCAGCGGCAGCACGCCAACGGTGGTCAGCACCGTGAAGATCACGAGGGCGAGCGAGGGCCGCCATTTGTCGGGCGCCGCGCTCATGCCGCTTTCTCGCAGCGGCCGAGCTTGAAGCCGACGCCGTGGATGGTCTCGATCACGTTGTCGCAGGCCAGCACTGCGAGCTTGGCGCGGATGTTGCGGATGTGGCTGTCGATGGTGCGGTCGGAGACCTGGATGTTGAGCTGATAGGCCGCCCGCATCAGCTGCTCCCGGTTGAACACCGAAGTTGGCCGGGTCAGGAACGCGCGGAGGATGCCGAACTCGATCGCGGTCAGCTTCAGCGGCGTGCCGGCGAAGGTCGCGACATGCTGCTCGGGATCGATCAGCAGGCCGCCTTGCGACAGCGCGGCCGGGCCCGCCTTGGCCTCGCCATTGCGCGGGCTGAGCCGGCGCAGGATGACGTTGACCCGCGCCACCAACTCGCGTGGGCTGAACGGCTTCGTCACGTAGTCGTCGCCGCCGATCTCGAGACCGAGGATGCGATCGATCTCCTCGTCGCGCGCCGACAGGAACAGGATCGGCACGTCGGACGCCTTGCGGATCTCGCGGCAGACATCGAGGCCGTCGAACTCGGGCATGCCGATGTCGAGCACGATCAGATCGGGCCTGTCGGCGGCAAAGCGGCTGAGCGCCTCCTTGCCGTCGCGGGCCTCGATCACGTCCATGCCGGCCTTCTTCAGCGCAACGCGGATGACCTCGCGGATATGGCCTTCGTCGTCGACGATGAGAATGCGATGCGCCAAGAAAGTCTCCGCTCACCCTGCCGGCCGGCTGCCGGACTGATCTTTCGCCTGCGCGTCCAGCCTGCGCTGCAGCCGCCAGCTCCGAAAGCCCCAACTCCGCCAGGCCAGATCCTGGCGCTGCAGTTCTACAAGGCGGTCGCGTCGGGACACAAGACAGTAGCCTCGTGCCGAAAGATCGCTGCCCTTCGCGTTCGCCAGGAGTTCAATGGCCTTGTCGATCGCAGGCAGCGCCTGCGGCCCGAGCGAGAGGAGATAATTGGTGTCGAGCTGCACGCCTTTACCTGAAGCTTCCTTGCTGTGCGCCACATTATAGTCGGCAATGAAGGCGTCGAAGTTCACCAGCGCGCAGCCATACAGCACGATCGCGAGCGCGGTCAGATTGACGCCCACGAGCCAGCCGTTGGACCGGCCGAGCGCGATGCGGGCGACGATCAGGAGCAATCCGAGCGCCACCAGCCCCATCCAGATGAAGGCCGCGATCCGCCAGTAAGTCAGCATGTAGATATCGACATACAGGTCGAGGCGAAGGATGGAGGAGGCGACGAGAAGGACGTTCTGGCCGACCCAGAGATAGACCAGCGGCCGGATCACCGACGATTTCTCGGCCGGCCCGCCCGGGCGCATCGCCACCAGCACGAACGCCGCGGCGAGCAGGGCGGTTACGATCAGCGGATAGGCGCCGCGATGCGCATAGCCCGCATAGGTCAGATTGTCCGGCAGCGCCATATGGCCCCAGAGATAGATGCCGTCGAGAATGGACTGCGCCGCGAACAGCAGGTTGAACAGGATCAGCGAGCGCAGGATGGTGGAGGGACCAAGAAACTCCGCCGAGACCAGAGGCGGGAGCGGCGGCGGCACAGGTCCGTCCGCGACGGCGGTGGTGACGATCGTCTTGCGCCGCCAGCGCACATGGATGAACGGCCAGACCAGCGCCAGCATCAAGGCCCAGAAAAGTACGCGCGGGATGCTGATATATTGGAGGATGAGTTTCGGATTGAGCATAAACACCCATTGCTCGATCACCGGATTGGCCGCGGCGAACAGCGCGACGAAGACCGTGCTGAGTGCTGCAGGGAGCAGCCAGCGCGCGATGCCGCGGGTCAGCGCCGACGCGTTGAACACCTGGGGCGCATCGAGGAAGAACCTGAAGGGCCCGAGCAGGACGAAATTGCGCAGCGCGCGGACGCGGTCGGCGAGCCCGGTCGCTTCCGGATTGGTCGCCAGCAGCAGGGCGATAAGCAGCGCCGCGCCGAGGATCAGCAACGAGAGCGCGTTGAGCTCCTCGACGGCCGGTGCGAGGCCGGCGATGAGAATGGCTGTGCCGATCAGGGCGCGCCGCAGGTTTAGGGCCGCGTGATTGAAGAGCACCGACACGCCGGCGAGCGCGATCGCAAAGAGCGTCAGCGACAGCCCGATTCGCTGGCCGTAGAACAGCCAGTCGGCGAGTGCGGCCAGCACCAGCGCGAGACCGAGCTTGGCCGGGATCGAGGAATGACCGATCGGCTTGATTTCCTCTACGATCGTCGAAGCCAGGCTCGTCATGTCCAGAAGACCTTTCGTGATGGGTGGCATCACGAAGTCTGAACGGTGCTTGTGCAGAAGCCGGGATCATCGTCTGCACGGTTTCAGGAGTCTTTTGCAGATTTCGTGCAGGCACGCGTTTGCCTCTCGCGGAGCGCAAATCGCTTTGATAGGTGCGAAGCATCGCCACTCCCAGCGCGTGATGCATCATGCAATTCCTCCGCCGTATCGGTCTCATTCTGCTCTGGCTTGCCGCACCCCTGGTCGCATTCGTGGCCGCGAACAAGAACGATCCCTATCTGGTCGCGCTCCGGGGCGCCGGAAACGTCGCGCTTGTCGTCGCAAGCCTTGTGATCGTCATCCTCCTGCTGCGCGGAGAACGGTGGCGCACTATCGCGGGCAAGCTGCTCGTCACGCTCTGGTGCCTGCCGCCGCTCCTGATGTCCGCCGCGCATCTGAAGTTCGAGCTGCGCAAGCACGACGTTCTCGGCGCAAGCGCCGCCGAGGCGCGACAGCTCGGGCCTCATTTCATGGTCGGCTATTCCTCGTTTTCCGAGGTCGCGCGGCTGGCCGAGCAGGGATTGATCGGCGGCGTCTATGTGACCCGGCACAACATCCGGGGCCGGACGATTGCGGCGCTACGTGCCGAAATCTCGGCGCTTCAGGATATCAGGCGCGCGGCGGGCCTGCCGCCGCTGGTCGTGGCCGCCGACCAGGAAGGCGGCATCGTCGGGCACCTTGCCCCGCCGCTCACCAAGGTGCCGGCGCTGGCGACGCTCACCGGGCTGGCTCCCGACGACCAGCAGGCCAAAGCGGAAGAATTCGGCCGCATCCACGGACACGAGCTCGGCGCGCTTGGCGTCAACCTCAATCTCGCGCCGGTGCTCGACCTCAAGCCGCCGGCGAGGCGCAACCGTCTCGATTTCCACACGCTGATCGGCCAGCGCGCAATTGCAACCGATCCTGCTGTCGTCGGCACGATCGCAAGCGCTTATGTCCGCGGGCTGGAAGAATCCGGCGTCGGTGCCACGCTCAAGCATTTTCCGGGCATCGGCCGCGTCCGCACCGACACGCATCATTTCAGTGCCAATCTCGATACGCCGGTCGGGGAATTGGAAGCCTCCGACTGGCTTCCGTTCCGCGATGTGCTGTCGCATTCGCGCAGCGCGCTGATGGTCGGGCATGTCACGCTGACCGCGGTCGATCCCGACCGCGCCGCCTCGCATTCCAAGCGCGTCGTCGATGGCATTCTCCGGGACAAATGGGGCTACCAGGGCATGGTGATGACCGACGACCTCGTGATGGGTGCGATCTACCAGAACGACGTCTGCAAGGCCGTGGTCGAGGCGATCAATGCCGGCGTCGACCTGCTGCTGGTCGCCTATGACGGCGCGCAGTTCTATCGCGTCTTCGCCTGCGCTCTGGACGGGTTGCGGCACGGCAGGCTCGATGCGGCGATGCTGCGCGCAAGCGCGACGCGTCTGGAAAGAGGATTTCCGATCGAGCAGGCCCGAGCGGGTTCTGGCGCGATCAGCCTCGCCCGTCAGGACTAAAGAATGATCCGGAAAAGTGCGCAGCGGTTTTCCGAAAAGATCATGCTTAAACAAAAAGCCAAAGCGCGATGACGATTCGTCCTGATCGTATCGCGGTTTAGCCTTTCGCATACTGACGGTAGTCCGGCTCCCGGTGAAACCAGAATTCGTAGCCGGTGACGGCCTTCTGCATGGCGACGTCGTGGATCGGCTGGTTGAGCGGAACGACCGGGACGTCGCGGATGCAGAGCGCAATGAAATCCTTCACGGCCTGGTCGTACTCGGCCGTATCAGCGGTGAAGCGGGCCTTGTCGATGAGCACGTCCATCTCCTTGTTCTGGTAGGAGGAGATGTTGAAGATCGAGTTGTTGCCGTGGAAATTCCAGTAGAAGTAATATTCGGGATAATCCAGCCAGCCGCTGAAGCGGTTGAGCGCGAGCGGCAGCTCCTTCTTGTTCAGCGTCGTCCGCCAGTTCGCGCCGGGGATCTTTTCGATTGCCGCCTTGATGCCGATCTTGGCGAGGCTCTCCTGGATAAGGATCGCCGTCGGTTCGCCGACGGTCGCGGTGCCTGTGTCGAGTGACAAGGTCGTCTCCACGCCGGAGGCGAAGCCGGCTTCCTTCATCAACGCCTTGGCCTTTTCGAGATCGGTGACATAGGGAAACGGCTGCGGCCAGACCGGCTTTGAAATGTCGGCGGCGCCGCCGTACATGGGAACGGCACGGCCGAAGAACGCGCTGCTCTGGATCTGCTCATATGGCATCGCCCAGGCGATGGCCTGGCGCAGCTTGACGTTGTCGAACGGCGGCTTTGCGGTGTTCAGAGCAACGTACCAGAGCGCATTGGGGATCGGCACGCCCGACACCTTGACCTTGCCTTCCCTGATGAGCTGGTCGAAATCCCGCGGCGCAAAGCCGCTCGACAAGTCCGCATCGCCTCGCTCCAGCATGACGCGGCGGGTCCCGCCGGAGGGGACGTCGCGTGCGATCACGCGCCTGATCTTCGGCAACGGTCCGCTCTTCCAGTCGTCGAAGCGTGCCAGCACGGTCTCGCTGCCGGGCTTCCAGCTCTCGATCCTGTAGGCGCCGCCGCCGGCCTCGTTGTTCTTCAGCCACGCCAGCGCCCACGGGTCTTCGGCCGTCGCATTTTTCTTCGCCAGCTCGGAATTGATGATGAACGGCACCACGACGGCGACGTTGAACAGCAGCATCTTGTCCTTGCGGACATAGTCGATGCGGAAGGTGTGATCGTCGACGACCACGAACTGCTCGGGCTTTTCCAGCGATCCCGCGGACATCTGGAAGGTCGGAAAGCCGCCGACCTTCACCGCGCGGTCGAACGACCATTTGACGTCCTTGGCCGTGACCGGCGACCCGTCGTGGAACTTCGCATCTTTTCGGAGGCGGAAGGTGCAGGACATGCCGTCGGCCGCGACCTCCCAGCTCTCGGCGAGTTCGGGCGCGAGCCTCTCGCGATCATACGACAGCGTTCCGTCCGGCAGCGTCTTGGAGGCGTAGGAGAGCAGGCGGTCGTAGCAATTCCACGATAGCCCGTTCACGGTCTGGTTGGAGCCGACGCCCTGCATGTCCAGCGAGTTCGGACCCAGCTCCTGCACCACCAGCAGCGTTTCGCTCCGGCCCTGCGCCCAGGCGAAGGGAGGGGCGACGGCACTGATGCCGGCGGCACCCACGCCGCCGAGCAGCACGCTGCGGCGGCTCATATGGAAGGGTGAACTGCTCATGGGTGCCTCCTGTCCGGCAATTGTCCGGCATCGAGAGGCAAGGTGTGTGCCACCGGCACGAATGATCGTACCGTGTCCGGGGCCGGCCGCCCCGCGCGACGGCGCGAGGCGGTTTCATTCGGTGCGTCTGCGCGCGCCAGGCGCTTCCTATTCGGCCTGCTCCAGTGCGGCAGGCATCTTCGCAACCGACATCAGCGATCGCGCGACCTGATTGAGCAGGAGATCGGCGTTTTCTTCTTCGGCGAGGGATTTGGAGAGCAGGGCGACCACTGCGCTATGCCGGAGCTGCTGCGCCAGGTTGCGCGCGGTGGTGTAGCCGGACATCTCGTAATGTTCGACGCGTTGAGCCGCAGAAATCAGTGCGAGGTCGGCGGCCGCGTCCTCCTTTTCCTCGCCTTCCTTCATGACCTCCTGGCCTTCCTCGATGAGGCCCATCATGCCCTTGCAGGGCTTGGCGCGTGCGTTCTCGCCGAGCAGCTCGAAGCACTCGTTGATGCGCTCGATCTGATTCTCGGTCTCGGTCAGATGCTGCTCGAATAATTCCCGCAGCTGGTCGAAGCGGGCGGCCTGCGCCATCTTGGGAAGCGCCTTGGTCAACTGCTTCTCGGCATGGAGAATGTCGCGCAGTTCATGGAGCAGGAGATCGGTCAGGCCGGCTTCGTCGACGGGCGGTGAGCTTTCCGTGAGATCGGCGTGCCGGCGCCGGGATCGGCGGACTGCAGCGCAGGCGATTCCGTGAACACCCAATCCTCGCCCTCGTTCCAGGGACCGCGGGTGTCGATTTCGCCGTGGTCACCGCTGCCGGTGGAGTCGTTGAAGTACTGGTTCACGAGGCCGGGCGTCGGCGCGAGCCTGCCGACGCTGAAGGCCGGCTTCGACAGGCTTTCGAGCGCTCGCGCGAACGCCTTCATATGAGTGATCTCCCGCGTCATCAGGAACTGGAGCGCGTCCTTGCTGCCGGCGTCGTCGCAGAAATTGATCAGCCGTTCATAGACGATCTTGGCGCGCGCCTCGGCGGCGATGTTGCTGCGGAGATCGACGTCGAGCTCGCCGGTGATCTTGAGATAGTCGGCGGTCCAGGGATTGCCTTGCGAATTGAACAGGTTGACACCGCCGCCGCCGGCGATCGCAATCAGCGGATCGGCTTCCGCCGCCTGGCGGTCATTCTTCGAAGGCGCAAGATGCATTCGCGCGAGACAGCCGACGACTTCGAGATGGCTGAGCTCCTCGGTGCCGATATCCATCAGGAGATCCTTGCGGTCGGGGTCCTCGCAATTCAAACCTTGAATCGAATATTGCATCGCGGCCGCGAGTTCCCCGTTGGCGCCGCCGAACTGCTCCAGCAGCATATTGCCGAAGCGGGGATCGGGTTCGTCGACACGCACGGTGAACATCAGTTTCTTGACGTGGTGATACATGGGAAGGCTCGCGCTCTGAGGGAAACTATGCGCGTCAACCGACCCTCGGAATGTTCGTTCCTAGCTCTCGCCGAGATTCAGATCCGGTGCTGCGCGAAGGAGTGAAGCGGAGCGCATATGCACGTTCGTTGGTGCCGGCGAGATCTCTACGGTCCCGCTGCTGCGCGGCCCTATGCTGCCCGCGCGATCAGTCCGTCAATCATCGCGCGCACGAGGCCAGCGATTTCCTTGCGCAGCGCCGGCAGCGGCACGGCGACCAGCTTCTGCTCCAACCCCAGCGCCACCATGCCATGGACCGCCGAGAACAGGCTGCGTGCGGTGATGCCGAGCTCCTCCGGGCCGCGCTTTGGAAACAGCGCGGCCAGCGGCTTGTAGATGTGGCGGAACAGCCGCATCTGGTCGTCGACGGACCAGTCGGGGACGACCTTGTCGGCCTCCATGCGGTGCTCGAACAGCGCGCGCCAGAGCTGGAGATTTTCCGCCGCGAAATCGCAATAGGCGATGGCGATGCGGACCAGGGTCTCCTGCGGCGAGGGGGCGCCCGCGCCTTCCGCCACGCTCAGCGCCTCGTCGAGCCGGAGCAACGTGCGCGACCCCACACGCAGGATCAGCTCATCCATATCGGCCACGAGATTATAGACCGCACCATTGGCGCAGCCGATCTCGCGGGCGAGATCGCGAGTTTTCAGCCCTGACAATCCACGGTCCGCGATCATCCGTTCCGCCGCCTGAATGAGCGCGGATCGAAGTTTCTCTCGACGTTCCAAGGCCTTAGACATGCATCGGTCAAATTCTTGAGCGTTGCTCAAAATTCTCTTGAACAATGTTCAAGGTTGTTGCTACAAAGTATCTGTGAGCAACGCTCATAACAGGGAGCAACAGATGTTCAAGACCGTCGTGACACTTTTCCGCGGCAGCGTGGCCGCCGCGGGCGAAGAGCTGGAGGACCGCACGGCCCTCCTCATTCTCGACCAGCAGATGCGCGATGCGGCCGCGGCCGTCGAGCGCAGCAAGCGGACGCTGGCGCTGGCGATCGCGCAGGATCAGCAGGAAGGCCGCAAGCTCGAGGCGACGATCGCCCGCATTGCCGATCTCGAGGCGCGCGCGGTTGCGGCGCTCGACGGCGGCCGCGAGGATCTCGCCAGGGACGCTGCCGAAGCCATCGTAGGCTTGGAGGCCGACCGCGATGCGGCAATGACGGCCCGCGCCTTGTTCGCGACCGAGATCGCCCGGTTGAAGCGGCACGTCGCGACCGCGCAGGCCCGCATCACCGAGCTCGATCGCGGTCGCCGCGTCGCCCGAGCCTCGGAGGCGGTACGCTCGCTTCGGCGCAGCGGCATCGAGGCGGCACGCCCTTACGAATCCACGCTGCCGGAGGCGGAGAGCACCCTGCGGCGCCTGCGCGAACGGCAGATGGAAACCCAGGCCGCCGATGATGCGCTGGTCGAGCTCGACGCGGCCACCGGTCCGCTCGCCACCGCCGAGAGATTAGCCGAGCAGGGTTTTGGCCCACGGTTGAAGACGACTGCGGACGACGTGCTGGTCCGGTTGAAGTCCAAGCGCGCGCCGACTGCCTGATCCCCAACCCCATCATCATTCGAACCAACAGGAGACCGTCATGAACCAGAACGGCCAACCCCATAGCAGCGCCTGGGTGACCTTCACCTACGCGTCCTTCGCAGCCTCCGCATTTCTCGTCGCCATTGGCATCTTCTTCCTGCCGATCGACCTCTGGATGAAGGGCTATCTCACCATGGGCATCGTCATGCTGATCCAGACCTGCATCACCCTGACCAAGACCGTGCGCGACAATCACGAGAGCAGCCGGCTGGTGAACCGCATCGAGGATGCCAAGGCCGAGCGTTTGCTGATGGAGGTTTCCAAGGCGGCTTGAAAAATGTGCCTCGCGCCAATCGGACGACGAGCAAGAGAGCCGCGGAGCGACGCGCCGCGGCTCTCGCGTCCAGGCCCCACCCGGAAATGACGTCTTGATCGTGCCTCGCGGTCCGCATCTCGCATTGTACTTCGAACGCAGGTGCGATATGGCTCTCGCGCTTTCCAGAGGCGGAGACGAGCTTTGTCGAAACAATCGCTGCGTGAGGAGGCCGAGCGCCTGATCCGCGAATCGATGGAAAAGAAGACCATCGTCGTCAAGCAGGGCGCGACCCGCATCGAGGCCGTCTGCGGCAAGTGCGGCGCGCCGAACCGGGTCCAGGCGGAGAAAGGCCAGACCCGGGTCAAGTTCGCTTGCAAGAATTGCGGGCACCAGCAAGAGACGCTGTAGGGCGGTTGCGCGAACTGCCGCGCCGCGAACACTCCAACCCTCATCCTGAGGAGCCCGCTGAAAGCGGGCGTCTCGAAGGATCGAGGCCGGGCTGCTGCAGCCGGGCCTGCATGGTTCTCGCGGCGATGCGCAGCATCGTCCGCCTCGCGCGCAAGGGCGCGCTCCTCACCATGAGGGTCTGACAGTTACTTCCCCTCCACGAACCTCGTGAACGCATCCGCGTAATCCGGGTGCCAGCGCGACAGCGGCGGCCGGTTCTCGACGATGTCGCCGGCGGCCCATTGCATGCGCTTCTCGTCGAGCGCGCGCGGCACGTCGTTGTCCGGGCACAGGATGTAGAAATCGCCCACCTCCAGCCGCGCCAGCATGAAATCGACCGTCTGCTCCGGCGTCCAGGCGCCGGCCGGCTTCTCGGTGCGTCCTTTCGCGGTGAGGCCCGTGAAGACGAAGCCGGGGATCAGCAAATGTGCCGTGACGCGACAGTCTCTCGTGTTGCGCAGTTCGTGCTGGAGCGCTTCGGTAAATGCCTTCACGCCGGCCTTGGAGACATTGTAGGCGGGATCGCCCGGCGGCGTGGTGATGCCCTGCTTCGAGCCCGTGTTGATGATGAGGCCGCACCTGCCGCGTGCGATCATGTTGGGCGCGAAGATGCGCGAGCCGTTGATGATGCCCCACATGTTGACGGCGATAACGCGCTGCCAATTGTCGGGTTCGCCGAACAGCGTGCTGCCCGGCTGGATGCCGGCATTGTTCATGAGCAGGTCCGTTCCGCCGAACTGCGCGGCCACGGCGCGTTCCAGTTCCCTCACGCTCTCCGCGCTGCTGACATCGACGGCGAAGGTCATCACGTTTGTGGCAGACGTGACGGATGAGAGTCTTGTTGCGGCGTCCGCCAGACGTTGCCGGTCCACGTCCGCGATACACACTTTCATGCCCGCGCGCGCGAAGGCCGCAGCGGCGGCAAACCCGATTCCGGATGCGCCACCTGTAATCACGGCGACATTGTCTTTGACGATGGCGGGATGTGGCATGGATCATCTCCGGGGAGGACTCTTCATCGAGCTATAACATGGCAGCAGTCCGACCCTGCACAAGTTGGCATGGGAGGTCTTCGTTCAGCGCTGCCTTTACGCCTTTCCGGCACGGCTGTATCCTTCACCCTAACGATCCCGCCCAGATCGAACCAATCAATCACCTGACAGGGAGTGCAGCCATGGCTGTGTCGCAGGCTATTCCGATCACGCGCCATCCGTTCGCGAATGGGTCCTACAAGCAGATGCTGATCGACGGGAAGTGGGTCGATGCAGCCTCAGGCAAGCGCTTCGAGACTCATAATCCTGCCACCGGCGAATTGCTCGCAACCGTCGCCGAGGGCGACAAGGAAGACATCGATCGTGCGGTTGCCGCCGCCCGCCGCGCCTTCGAGGGGCCCTGGAGCAAGGTGAAACCGTTCGAGCGGCAGAATCTGCTGCTCAAGCTTGCCGACCTCGTCGAGAAGAATTTCGACGAATTGTCGCAGCTTGATACCCTGGACATGGGTGCGCCGCTCAGCCGCACCCGCGCCTATCGCCTGCGCGCCGTCGGCATGCTGCGTTATTACGCCGGTCAGACCACGGCGATCCACGGCGAGACCATCGAGAACTCGCTGCCCGGCGAGATCTTCTCCTACACGCTGAAGGAGCCGATCGGTGTCGTCGGCGCCATCATTCCCTGGAACGGCCCGCTCACGGCGACGATCTGGAAGATCGGCCCGGCGATCGCGACCGGCTGCACCGTGGTGCTCAAGCCCGCCGAAGAGGCGCCGCTGACCTCGCTGCGCATCGCCGAGCTGGCGATGGAGGCGGGCATTCCCCCCGGCGTCATCAACGTCGTGCCCGGCTATGGCGAGACCGCGGGCGCCGCGCTCGCCTCGCATCATGACGTCGACAAGGTCGCCTTCACCGGCTCGCACGTCACGGGTCAGTCGATCATCCGCGCCTCCGCCGGCAATTTGAAGCGTGTCTCGCTCGAGCTCGGCGGCAAGTCGCCGGACATCGTGTTCGCTGACGCCGATCTCGACGCCGCCGTGCCGGGCGCGGCGATGGCGGTGTTCGCCAATTCGGGCCAGATCTGCAGCGCCGGCACGCGCCTGTTCGTCGAGCAGTCGATCTACGAGGAGTTCGTCGGCCGCGTCGCCGAGTTCGGCAAGAAGCTGCAGGTCGGCAACGGTCTCGATCCCAATGTGCAGATCGGCCCGCTGGTGTCAGAGCAGCAGCTCGAGCGCGTCACCGGCTATCTCGACATTGGCCAGAAGGAAGGCGCGAGGGCGCTCGCCGGCGGCGGCCGCGTCACCGAGGGCGCGCTGTCGAAGGGCTTCTTCGTCTCGCCGACCGTGTTCGCGGGCGTTCAGGACAACATGCGCATCGCGCAGGAGGAGATTTTTGGCCCCGTCATCTCCGCGATCGCATTCAAGGACATGGACGAGCTGGTCAAGCGCGCCAACAACACCACCTTCGGCCTCGGTTCGGGCCTGTGGACGCGCGACGTCAGCAAGGCGCATGCGGTTGCAAAGTCGCTGCGCGCCGGCTCGGTGTGGGTGAACTGCTACCAGGCGATGGACCCGGCCGTGCCCTTCGGCGGCTACAAGATGAGCGGCTATGGCCGCGAGTCCGGCAAGCAGCATGTCGAGGAATATCTCAACGTGAAGTCCGTCTGGATCAAGACGGCCTAGCACTTGTTCTCTCCCGCCTTCCGCGGGAGGGAATATCTGCTTTTATGGGGGCGGCGCCTTTTCCGGGTGCCGCCCCTCGCGATATGATCCGCATCCTTCCAAAGAAACTCGGGGTCAGCATGAAATTCGAGGCGTTGTTTAGACCGTTGCAGGTCGGTCCGTACAAGCTTGCGCATCGCGTCGCGATGGCACCGCTGACACGCATGCGGGCCGAGCGCGAGAGCTTTTCACCGCGCCCGCTCAACGCCGAATATTACGGCCAGCGTGCGACGCCGGGCGGCCTGCTCATCGCCGAGGCCTCGCCGGTGCTCTCGCACGGCCGCGGCAATCCGGCGACGCCCGGCATCTATTCGGAGGCGCAGATCGCCGGCTGGCGCAAGGTGGTCGATGCCGTGCACGCCAAGGGCGGCATCATCTTCCTCCAGCTCTGGCATGTCGGCCGCGTCTCGCATTCCTCCTTCCACGGCGGCGAGCTGCCGGTTTCGGCCTCGGCGATCCCGATCAAGGCGGAAGGCATGAAGGCGATGACGGCCGACGGCAAGATCTCGGACTATGAGACGCCGCGCGCGCTGGAGACCGGGGAAGTCAAGGGTATCGTCGAGGCCTTCAGGCAAGGCGCGAAGAATGCACTCGCAGCCGGTTTCGACGGTGTCGAGATCCACGGTGCCAACGGCTATCTGCTCGAGCAATTCCTGCAATCACGCAGCAACCAGCGCACCGATCAATATGGTGGATCGATCGAGAACCGCGCCCGGCTGCTGCTTGAGGTGACGCAGGCCGCGATCGACGTTTGGGGTGCGAACCGCGTCGCCGTGCGGCTGTCGCCGCATGGCATCGCCAACGATTCCGGCGAGCCCGATCCGATGCCGCTATACACCCACGTGGTGAAGGCGCTCGACAAGCTCGGCCTCGCCTATCTGCACTTCATCGAGCCGCGATCGAGCGGCTCGGGTCGCGCCGAGGTCAACTGGCAGAATGTGCCGTCGGCGATGCTGCTGTTTCGTCCGCTCTACAGCGGCGTGCTGATGACCGCCGGCGGCTTCACCGGCGAGACTGCGAATGCGGCGATCGCCGACGGCCATGCCGACATCATCGCCTTCGGCCGCATCTTCATCTCCAATCCCGATCTGCCGCGCCGCCTGCAGCACGACTACCCGATCACGCCGTACAATCGTGCGACGTTCTATGGCGGCGAGGAGAAGGGGTACACGGATTATCCTGTTTATGACGAGCTGACGCCGGCGTAGTTCGGCTGTCATTCCGGGGCGATGCGTAGCATCGAACCCGGAATCCATCTCTCCGTCTGAACAAGCCGCCTGATGGATTCCGGGCTCGCGACTTTGTCGCGCCCCGGAATGACGATCGTATTGTCTGCAATGACAACGGAAAGACGTCCATGGCCAAAGCCGCAGTCGCCGCAGGGATCGCCACCGGCCAATGCCTCTGCGGCAAGGTCACCTTCGAGATCGATGTCCCCGCGCGCTGGGCCTGGCACGATCACTCCGCCGCCAGCCGCCGCGCCCATGGCGCGGCCTATGCGACCTATGTCGGAAGCTGGAAGAAGCGGTTTCGCATTACGTCGGGCAAGACGGCGCTCACGCGCTACGAGGACAAGGCCACCAGGACCACGCGCAGCTTCTGCTCGCAATGCGGCACGCCGATTGCCTATGAACGACCGCGTGGTCCGCACATGGTCAACATCCCGCGTGCGCTCTTCAGGGAGCGCACCGGCCGCCAGCCGCTCTATCACATCGCGATCGAGGAGCTGCAGGAATGGGCCTATACCGGCGAGCCGCTGGTGCCGCTCAAGGGCTTTCCGGGCGTGGTCTGCCAGCGCTCGAAAAAGAAGAAGCGCGCGGGCGGCGAGGACCCGTTCGAGCTGGGCCGGGAGGAAATTTAGCTCCACTCTCATGCCCCGGACGCGGTGCGGCACGAAGTGCCGCGCCGCCGAGCCGGGGCCCATGCAGCGGAGAATGCGGTGAGCAACTGGGTCCCGGCTCTGCGCCGCAACGCTTCGCCGCGTCGCGTCCGGGACACGAGAGCGGGGCTTCCACGCAACGCAGCCATGAGCACGCTTCCTTGCGCGCCTCCCGCGACTTCGGCCATCATGCCGCCGTCCTTGCGGCAACGTCCGCTCCCTGGAGGAAACATGAAGAACAAGATCACCGGCCGCTCCGCCTTTCTCGCGCTGCTCAAGGACGAGGGCGTCACGCATCTGTTCGGCAATCCCGGCACCACCGAGCTGCCGATCATGCATGCGCTGAAGGACCATCCCGACCTCACCTATGTGATGGCGATGCAGGAGAGCCTGGTGGTGGCGACCGCCGATGGCTATAGCCGCGCCTCCGGAAAACTCGTCGCCTGCAATGTTCATGTCGCGCCCGGCCTCGGCAACGCGATGGGCTCGCTCTACAACGCCCAGTTCACGGGCACGCCGATGATCCTCACGGCCGGCCAGCAGGAGCAGGGGCACGGCCTGATGGAGCCGGTGCTGTATGGGCCGCTGGTGCGGATGGCCGAACCGCTGGTGAAATGGGCGGTGGAGGTGACGCGGCTGGAGGATTTGCCGCGCATCGTGCGCCGTGCCGCCAAGATTGCAACGACGCCGCCGACCGGTCCGGTGTTCATCTCGCTGCCCGGCGACATCCTGAACAGCGAAGCGGGGATCGATCTCGGTCGCTCCACCCGCATCGACGCGCGGACAAGGCCGTCGGACGAAGCGCTCACGGCCTTTGCCGCGCGGCTGCTGAGGGCGGAGCGCCCCGTCATCGTCACCATGGACGAGGTGGTCAAGAGCGATGCGCTGAAGGAGGCTGCCCAACTTGCCGAGCTGCTCGGCGCGGCGGCTTACCAGTCCTCGACGCCCTATGGCTCGCACTTCCTGTCGGAGAGCCCGAGCTTTGTCGGCACGCTGGCACGCGTGCAGAAGGTCGCGCGCGATACGCTCGCGCCGTACGATCTCCTGATTGCGCTCGGCGGCGATCCCTTGCGGATGTCTGTCTATAGCGAGGTCGATGCGCTGCCTGACGGACTCGGCATCGTCCAGATCGGCCTCGTCGATTGGGAGATCGCCAAGAATTACGGCGCCGAGATCGCGCTCAAGGCGGATCTGAAGGAAACGCTGCGCGCGTTGATCCCGGTGCTGAAGGAGATGGGTGGCGCGACACTTGCGAGCCGCGCCAAGCAGCGCCTCGCCGAGATCGCGCCGAAGAACTGGACCGCGCGGCGTGCCGCGCTGGTCGAGCAGATCGGCAAGAGCGCCGGCCGCGCGCCCATTGATCCGGACTTCCTCGTGCTGCAGATGGTCGAGGCGATGCCCGATAACGCCATTCTCGTCGACGAAGGCCTCACCTCCAGCCGCCAGGTGACGGCGCTGCGACCGCATCGCGATCGCTACGGCTATCACGGCCTTGCCTCAGGCGGCATCGGCTGGGGCCTGCCGGCCTCGGTCGGCGCCAGCATCGCCAATCCTGATCGTCCGGTCGTCTGCTTCTCGGGCGACGGCAGTGCGATGTATTCGATTCAGTCGCTATGGACCGCGGCGCATCACAAGCTGCCGCTCAACGTCGTCATCGCCAACAATGGCGGCTACCGTATCATCAAGCAGCGCCTGCTCGCCTTCCATGACGACGACAATTATGTCGGCATGGATTTCGTCGATCCGCCCGTCGATTTCGCCGGCGTCGCCAAGGCGCTCGGCTGCGAGGCGATCAAGGTCAGCGATCCCAGAGAGCTGAAGGCGACACTGGCGTCGGCGTTCAATCGGCCGGGGACGAAGTTGATCGAGGTGATGGTCGACGGGAAGGTGTAGATCCGCTGTCGTCCCGGCGAACGCCGGGACCCATACCGCGTGATCTATCGATCGCGGCTGCTCCCAATCCCGAACGACCAATCTTCGCCAAAACTACTCCCTGGGGTTATGGGTCCCGGCGTTCGCCGGGACGACACGGCGGGTGTGGCAACAACCCCTTCCTCCCCACCCGATATCCCGCCGCCGGATGCGGCGCATCCAGCCTTGCGCGGCCGTTGCCGAACAGTTTTTCCCGCAGCGTGCCCTTTGCGTATTCCGACTTGTACCGTCCGCGCCGCGTCAGCTCCGGCACCAGCATGTCGGCAATGTCCTCGAAGTCGCCGGGCGAGACCGCAAACGCGACGTTGAGGCCGTCGACGTCGGTCTTCTCGAACCAATCCTCGATCTTGTCCGCGACCATCTCCGGCGTGCCGACCACGACAGGGCCGGCGCCGCCGATGCCGACATGCTCGATGACGTCGCGCACGGTCCAGACGCGGTCCGGGTCGCCCCGGGTGACGTTGTCGAGCGCGCTGCGACCGGCGTCGTTCTGGACGTGACGCACTTGCTGGTCGAGCTCGTAGCCGGAGAAGTCGATGCCGGTCCATCCCGACATCAACGCCAGCGCGCCTTCCGGATTGATATGCGACCGGTAGTCGGCATATTTCGCCGCAGCTTCCGCTTCCGTGTTGCCGAGGATGATCGTCATCATGTTGAACATCAGGATCTCAGCCGGATTGCGGCCGACCGCGGCGGCCTCCTGGCGGATCGCCGACACGCGCGGCCCGATGATCTTGGCCGACGGTCCCGACATGAACACGCATTCGGCGTGACGTGCCGCGAATTGCCGGCCGCGCGGCGAGGTGCCGGCCTGGTAGAGCACGGGCGTGCGCTGGGGCGACGGCTCGCTGAGGTGAATGGTGTTGTTGATGCGATAGTTTGCGCCCTCATGGTTGACGCGATGGACTTTGGCGGGATCGGTGAAGATGCCGCGCTTGCGGTCGCGCAGCACGGCGTCCTCTTCCCAGCTCCCTTCCCATAATTTGTAGACCACCTCCATGTATTCGTCCGCGATGTCGTAGCGGTCGTCATGCCCGGTCTGCTTGTCCTTGCCGGCGCCACGCGCGGCACTGTCGAGATAGCCGGTGACGACGTTCCAGCCGATCCGCCCTTCAGTGAGATGATCGAGCGTCGACATCCGCCGCGCGAACGGGTAGGGCGGCTCGAACGACAGATTGCTGGTGACGCCGAAGCCGAGATTTTGCGTTACCGCGGCCATCGCCGAGAGCAGCAGCAGCGGCTCGTTCGACGGCGTCTGCGCAGCGTTGCGCAAGGCCGCGTCAGGGCTGTTGCCGTAGACGTCGTAGACGCCGAGCACGTCGGCGAGGAACAATCCGTCGAAACGGCCACGCTCCAGCGTCCTGGCAAGATCGATCCAGTAGGGCAGGCGGTTATACTCGGCGGTGCGGTCGCGCGGATGGGTCCACAGGCCCGGCGACTGGTGCGCGACGCAATTCATCGCAAAGGCATTGAGTCTGATCTGCTTGGCCATGATCGTTCCCCGGCGCTCTATACTGAGCGCTCTTCGAATGGTAGATGTGCGCCCGAACTTGGCGAAGTTCTTGCATATAACCTGCGCTTGGCAAGGCCAAAATCAGCGGGCTGCCGCCTTTGGCAAGCCAATCTCAAGAGAGCAAGAACGAAATCCCAAGAGAACTACAAGAGAAGTACAAGAGCTATCCAAGTCCCTGCCACTTTCGAAGGCCACCCTGTCTCGGGTAGGGTCCTTCGCCTCGAAGTCCGAAAAGAAAATCATGACCAGAGCCGACGCCATCGCCCGCGCCCGTGAGGATTTCAAATCCGGTGCGTTCCTCGCTGAACTCGACCGCCGCGTCGCCCTCAAGACCGAAAGCCAAAATCCCGCGCGCGGCCCCGAGCTGCGCGCCTATCTGGAACAGGAGATGGTGCCGGCCTTCGCGGCGCTCGATTTCACCAGCCGCATCGTCGAGTCCCCCAGTGGCAAGTCGCCGTTCCTGTTCGCCGAGCATCACGAAAGCGCCTCCGCGCCGACCGTGCTGATCTACGGCCATGGCGACGTCGTCGACGGCATGGAGGGCGAGTGGCGCGAGGGCCGCGATCCCTGGCGCACGACGGTTGCGGGCACGCGGCTCTATGGCCGCGGCACCGCTGACAACAAGGGCCAGCACAGCATCAACATGGCGGCACTCCGCGCGGTGCGCGACGCCCGTGGCGGCAAGCTCGGCTTCAACGCCAAGTTCATCGTCGAGATGGGCGAGGAGATCGGCTCGCCCGATCTTGGCAAGGTCTGCGACCTCAATCGCGACGCGCTCAAGGCCGACCTGTTCATGGCCTCCGACGGGCCCCGTTTGTCCGCCGACCGCCCGACGCTGTTCCTGGGATGCCGCGGCGGCATCCGCATTCATCTGGATGTGAACCTGCGCGATGGCGGCCACCATTCCGGCAATTGGGGCGGCGTGCTCGCCAACCCCGCGACCATCCTGGTCAACGCGATCTCGACGCTGGTCGACGGCCATGGCCGCCTGCAGCTCGACGCGCTGAAGCCGCCGCGCCTCAGCAACCAGATCCGCAGCTATCTCGCCGACGTGCAGGTGGTGCCGACCGAGGACGAGCCGGCGCTTGCCGAGAACTGGGGCGAGGAGGGGTTGTCGGCCGCCGAGCGGCTTTACGCCTGGAACACGCTGGAAGTGCTGGCGATGTCATCGGGCAATATCGAGAAGCCGGCCAACGCCATTCCGGGCCATGCCAACGCCGTGCTGCAACTGCGTTTCGTGGTCGGCACCGAGGTCGGCGGCCTGATCGAGGCGGTCCGCGCGCATCTTGTCCAGAAGGGCTTTCCGATGGTCGAGGTGCGGGCGGCGCAGAGCTTTGCTGCATCGCGGACCGATTTCGACAGCCCCTGGATCAAATGGGCGGCGGATTCGGTGAAAGAGACCACGGGGAAACCGCCGGCGGTGCTGCCGAACTTCGGCGGCTCGCTGCCCAACGACGTATTCTCCGAGATCCTGGGTCTGCCGACGATCTGGGTCCCGCACTCCTATCCCGGCTGCTCCCAGCATGCGCCCAATGAGCACATCCTGCTGCCATTGACGGAAGAAGCCTTGACGGTGATGGCCGGCCTGTTCTGGGATCTCGGGGAATTGCCCAAGCCGCTGACCTGAGCCCATTAACCTCTGCCGCAAGCCAGCCGAAAGTCACATTCTAATCCGGCCCAATCTGTGCTTGCATCCGGGCCGCATCATCCTGAAAGGGGACCAAAAAAGTGAAACATTTCCGTAGCATTGGGCTCGCGCTCGCCGCGACCTTCGCCGTCAGCCAGGCCGGGGCCCAGGAGCTGACAGGCACGCTGAAGAACATCAAGGACACCGGCGCCATCACGCTGGGCTTCCGCGACTCCTCGATCCCCTTCTCCTATCTCGACGACAACCAGAAGCCCGTCGGATTCGCGATGGACATCTGCTACAAGATCGTCGACGCCGTGAAGAAGGAGCTCAAGCTCGACAAGCTCGAGGTCAAGCTCAATCCGGTGACGTCGGCGACCCGTATCCCGCTGATGGCCAACGGCACCATCGACCTCGAATGCGGCTCGACCACCAACAATGCCGAGCGCCAGAAGCAGGTCGCCTTCACCAACACCCACTTCCTGACCGCCAGCCGCTACGTCTTCAAGAAGTCGAGCGGCCTGAAGTCGATCGACGACCTCAAGGGCAAGACGGTGGTCTCGACCGCGGGAACCACCAACATCAAGCAGCTCACCGAGGCCAACGTCGCGAAAAGCCTCGGCGCAAACATCATCCCCGCCAAGGACCACGCCGAAGCCTTCCTGATGGTCGAGACCGACCGCGCGGTCGCCTTCGTCATGGACGACATCCTGCTCGCGAGCCTCGTCGCCGGCTCGAAGTCGCCGGATGACTACGCCGTCTCCAAGGACGCGTTCTCCAAGCCCGAACCCTACGGCATCATGCTGCGCAAGGACGACGCCGCCTTCAAGAAGGTGGTCGATGCGGCGACCGCTGCGCTCTATACGTCCGGCGAGGCCCAGAAGATCTACGACAAATGGTTCACGGCCAAGATCCCGCCGAAGGGCCTCAACCTCAATACGCCGATCTCGGCCGAGCTGAAGAACGAGTTCGCGAAGCCTTCGGACTCGCCGAACCCGGACGACTATAAGTAAGATAACCTCGATATTTCGATCGGGATCATGTCCGGCCACTCTTGACACAGGGGTGGCCGGACATTTGCATAGGCGGCCAGGATATCTCTGACTGGCGCGTTCGCGCGGGGGACACGTGAACTATAACTGGAACTGGGGAATCTTTTTCCAGCCGAACCCGATGGGGACGGGCACCTATCTCGACATGCTGCTGTCGGGCCTGGTGCTGACCCTGAAGACCGCGGCGTTGGCCTGGGTCATCGCGCTGATCACCGGCTCGCTCGTCGGCGTCATGCGCACGCTGCCGTCGAAGGGTGCGAACTGGTTCGGCTTCGCTTATGTCGAATTCTTCCGCAACATGCCGCTGCTGGTGCAGCTGTTCCTGTGGTTCTTCGTGTTGCCGGAACTGCTGCCGAAAGGCGCCGGCACCTGGCTGAAGCAGCTGCCGAACGCGCCGTTCTGGACGGCGGCGATCGGCGTTGGTTTCTTCATGTCGGCGCGCGTCGCCGTGCAATTGCAGGCCGGCATCGGCTCACTGCCGCGCGGGCAGAAGATGGCGGCGACCGCGCTGGGTCTGACCACCGCGCAGGGTTATCGCTATGTGCTGCTGCCGATGGCGTTCCGTATCATCCTGCCGCCGCTGACGTCGGAGTTCCTCAACACCATCAAGAACACGGCGGTCGCTATCACCATCGGCCTGCTCGAGTTGACTGGACAGGCGCGCTCGATGCAGGAGTTCTCGTTCCAGGTGTTCGAGGCCTTCACCGCCGCGACGCTTCTCTACCTCCTCGTCAACGCCGTCGTCGTGACCGCGATGCGCTTCCTCGAGCGCTGGGTCGCGATCCCCGGCTACATCACGGGGAAATAGCGCCATGTTCGGCAATCTCGATTTCGACGTCATCCGCCGCGCGCTGCCCTATTTGTTCTACGAGGGCATGACGTTCACCCTGACGCTGACGGGGCTCGCAGCTCTCGGCGGCCTGGTCTTCGGCACGGCGCTCGCGCTGATGCGGTTGTCCGGCTTCAAGATCCTCGGCCGCATCGCCGGCGTCTATGTCGACTTCATGCGCTCGCTGCCGCTGGTGCTGGTCATCTTCTGGTTCTACTTCCTGGTGCCCTATATCGGGCAATGGCTGACCGGCGCCTCGCGCCCCATCAGCGTCGGCGCGTTCGCATCCTCGCTCATCACCTTCATCATGTTCGAGGCGGCGTACTTCTCCGAGATCATGCGCGCCGGTATCCAGTCGATCTCGCGCGGCCAGCCGGCCGCGGCCAGCGCGCTGGGGCTGACCTACGCCCAGACCATGCGCTACGTCGTGTTGCCGCAAGCCTTCCGCAACATGCTGCCGGTCCTGATCACGCAGACCATCGTGCTGTTCCAGGACACCTCGCTGGTCTACGTCCTCTCGATCACGGACTTCCTGGGAGCGGCGAGCAAGGTCGCGCAGCGCGACGGGCGCCTCGTCGAAATGTACCTGTTCGCAGCTGTCGTCTACTTCACCATTTCCTGTATCGCGTCCTTCGGCGTCCGTCGCCTCCAGGCGCGCATCGCCATCATTCGATAGAGCGTGTCGGTCATGATCGAAATCAGCCACGTCAACAAATGGTACACTCCGAGCTTCCAGGTGCTGACCGATTGCACCACCAACGTCACCAAGGGCGAGGTGGTCGTGGTCTGCGGCCCCTCGGGCTCGGGCAAGTCGACGCTGATCAAATGCGTCAATGCGCTGGAGCCGTTCCAGAGCGGCGACATCAGCGTCGACGGCACCAAGGTCAACGATCCCAAGACCAATCTGCCCAAGCTGCGCTCGCGCGTCGGCATGGTGTTTCAGCACTTCGAGCTGTTCCCGCATCTCAAGATCATCGACAATCTCTGCCTCGCGCAGCAGAAGGTGCTGGGCAGGTCGTCTGACAAGGCGGTGACGAAGGGCATGATGCTGCTGGATCGCGTCGGCCTGAAGGAACAGGCGCAGAAATTTCCCGCGCAGCTTTCCGGCGGCCAGCAGCAGCGCGTGGCGATCGCGCGCGCGCTCGCCATGGACCCGATCGTGATGCTGTTCGACGAGCCGACCTCGGCACTCGATCCCGAAATGGTCAGTGAAGTGCTCGACGTCATGGTCGATCTCGCCCATGAGGGCATGACCATGATGGTCGTCACCCACGAGATGGGGTTTGCCCGCAAGGTGGCCAATCGCGTGATCTTCATGGACCGCGGCGAGATCGTCGAGGACGCGGCGAAGGACGATTTCTTCGGCCAGCCGCGCAGCGACCGCGCGCAGAAGTTCTTGTCGAAGATTTTGTCGCATTAGCCGGTCGTCATCCCGGGGCGCGCGTAGCGCGAGCCCGGGATCCATACTCCCGATGGTGGTTATGGATTCCGGGCTCATTCGCTGCGCGAATGCCCCGGAATGACGAAACGAGGGATGATTGCGCCCCTCAATCGGCGTATAACACCCCAAATCCCCCTTTCTCCCCAGGAGACCTGCCTTGGACCCGATCGCCTACGTCAACGGCTCATTCGTCCCGCTCTCGGACGCCAAGATCTCGGTCCTCGATCGCGGCTTCCTGTTCGCCGACGGCATCTATGAGGTCTCGGCCGTGCTCGACGGCAAGCTGGTCGACAACGCCTCGCATCTGGCGCGGCTGGAGCGCTCGGTCGGCGAGATCAGCTTGAGGCTGCCGGAGACGCTCGAACGCATCACCGAGCTGCAGAAGGAACTGATTGCGCGCAACAAGGTCACAAGCGGCCTCGTCTATCTCCAGGTGACGCGCGGCGCCGACAAGGGCCGCGACTTCGCCTTCCCCAAGGGCGGCGTCAAGTCGAGCCTGGTGATGTTCACCTCGGAAAAGGACATCATCAACGCCGCCTCCGCAAAGACCGGCATCAATGTCATCACGGTGCCGGATATCCGCTGGGAGCGGCGCGACATCAAGAGCGTGGCCCTGCTGGCGCAGGTCTTGGCAAAGCAGGCGGCGGCCGAAGCCGGCGCCGGCGAAGCCTGGATGCTGGAAGACGGATACGTCACCGAGGGCGGCTCATCCTCGGCGTTCATCCTGACCAAGGACGACGTCATCGTGACCCGCAAGAACTCCAACGCGATCCTGCCGGGCTGCACCCGCAAGGCCGTGGTGGCGCTCGCCGAGGAACGTCAGCTTCGCGTCGAGGAGCGCTCGTTCACGGTGGCCGAGGCCCTGGCTGCAAAGGAAGCTTTTGCCACCTCGGCGTCACTGTTTGTCCAGCCCGTGGTTGCGATCGACGGCAAGAAGATCGGCGACGGCAAGCCCGGCCCGATGGCGACGAGATTGCGCGAAATCTACGTGGAGTTCGCCAAGGCGACGGCGGTCTGAGCCGCGTACCGCTGCCGTAGGGTGGGCAAAGGCGCACTTGCGCCGTGCCCACGTCTCTCTCGCTCTAGCTGACAGAAGGTGGGCACGCTTCCGCCTTCGCTCTACGAGCTACGGCGGACAAGTCGCTTTGCCCACCCTTGTATTAGCGCGCCGGATTAGAATGGCCTGGTTCCGTGAGGAATG
>NZ_LBJV01000041.1:0-52366 GCF_028128855.1 Bradyrhizobium sp. CCBAU 11430 | reverse complement strand
CTCGCCGTCGCCTCCTTCACGACCTCGCTGAGCACGTCGGGAATCGTCTCCTCGAGCCCCAAGAATCGCGTGATCGTCTCGTCGGGTTCCATTTTCATCAGTTCCGCCTGGCGTCTCCAGTGCCGCGGCAGGACTTCTGAGAACTAATTGCGCAACCCTGTTTGAGACTGATTTTATTGCGTTTTTCGGTCCGGCGATCCGTTTTTGTGTCACTCTGGGGGGCGGCGCCCCACGTTCACAGGCTACCAACCAGGATTTTGGGTCATCCTTCCAGCGATGGGGAGCGGATGAACTCGTGCGGGTTCCCGTGAACATAAGGTCCTGAACCCGAAGCCGAGAAAAGCGTTGCCAAAGGACCGGGGAAGTTGTAATTTCCTCGGAGATCGCTGGATATAGGGCGTGAGCATAACCAGCCCCGCCTAGGGTAAAACTAGGACCATCCGAACGGATGGGCAGCCCTCACGGGTCAAGAGGTTCGCCCCGAGACACTTAGGTGTCGAGCAGGCCCGAAAGGGCCTGTTTCTATTTCTACCATGGCGTTCTGCGCTTTTGATCGTAGATGCGTGGGGGCAGCTTCCCCTTGAGGATCAGCCCGACCAGATTGACGAAGCGGACCTCGCCGTAAGTGGCAACATGCTTGTCGTCGGTCCGGTGGAAACCGGTACGAACCCGCATCAGCAATTTCGCATCTGCCCGGCCCTTCAACTTCTCCAAGCTCAGCGCGATGATGTAGTGCGCGTTACCCAAGTCCACGGTGAGCACTAGATAGCGGTCGCGCTCTCCCATCCACACACGGCCCCGCATCGCGCGCTCGATGTGCCCCCACATCTCCAACGACGCGGCGTACCGTTTTGTGCAGAAGCGACCATCAGTGCGGCTGCATCCGGGGAACACAGGTCGCTCATCGTTCGGCTTTGGGTCTTCCGTGAAGCAGTGATCAGAGAAGGTCAACAAGATAGGAACTTCAACGCCGCCGACCGTAACTGCAGCAATGCGGTCGTCGAGATGGCTTAGGTCGAATGTCTGGCCTCCGGTTTGGAAAGCGCCCCACGGCACCGGTATCGATCCTTCAAATGTTTCAGTTGCGTGAGCTCAGTTGCTAGTCGCAATTATCACGGTCCGCAACCAATCATCTTGACCAGATGATGCGTGGGTCTCACGGTATCGGCCGCTTCTGCAGTTCCTGGCTCGACCATTTGGGGAAGGCGCAAGAATGCCGACTGAGCCAGGTAACGGGCGCCGCGTCATCGAAGATGTGATCACATCCACGGTCCGCGTTGTCCTGCTCCGCTGGCTCCAAATATCGGCGCCCGTCATCGCCCCTGATCCGCGACTGATGGCCTATCCCGAGTGATGTAGGTGCTCTTATTTCAAAGGCTCGAAGTTGTGCCGCAGAGGACCGCAATTCCCATCCGGCGCAAGCGCATCTTCAGCGGACACATCCAGAATAAAACACCACGGCTGATTCTTGTGCTCACTGGCGAATCTGCAACCATCGCACGGATAGGGATCCTCTAGCCATGCCGGACCAGGTGTGTCATCGGCGGGCTCTTCGCGTTTGTCGCGATGCAACCGCCCATGGCATTCGTCGCACACGGCGATCAGCTCAAACAAGAACTCCCGCAAGACGTGCTTGTAGGTCAGATGGTGAACCTGGATCGCCTTTCGCTCTAGGCATCCTTCGCAAAGCCATTCGCTCGTTTGAGTACTCTAGTCCGCTTTTCGCGCCACTCGGGGCTGTCAAGATAGCGATCGTATTCACGCCGAAACCCTTCCTCGTCATTTTTCTGTATACGAACGTGCTTCTGAATTAGGTCGCTATATTCATCACCGCGCGCGCGGTGAAACGTGTTTTCAAGGTCGTCTTGCCAAGGTGGCGACGAGGCCAGTTCTGGCACTTTCCTTAGGGCAGAACCGATCGACTTTCCGCAGGTCAGGCACTGGCAGTAGAAATGCATGGCGCCTTCACCGTCCCGCCGTTGCCGAACTTCAGAACTGGAGTGCTCGCAATGACCGCCATGGTATGCTGCTAGATCGGCCTTCAATTCCGGCGTCATGTCCAGGTAATACTGCTTGCCAGTGTCGCGGTCCGTGACGTGCATCTCTGCTGCCGCTTCGAGAATCAATAGCCTCGCATTGCGTGCCCTTCTTTCCACACCAGGCTGAAGATTTTGGCCAACGATCCGGAAGAATGATTCCAAAGATCAGGACGTTCGCTCCCATGTAGGAGCATCACGCGGGGCGGCAGGTAGGCGTCCGACGGCCACGGCCCCTGGTGGTGAGAGATCAGAGTGTCATTAGGTATCTTCATTGCAGCCAGCGCCGCAATTTGATCCGGGCAATGACTGAGGTGATTGCGCAAGCGTGGAGCAAAGCCGCGGCCCCGATGGACAAGCACCGAATAACGAGGCCTACCCGGCCGGACGAGCTAGCAACTGATCGCGAAGTCCACGGTCATCAAAGGTCGGGGTGGTAAATCCGGCGGGCGTGCGGTGGAAGACGGTCGATCTTACCTCGCGAGGTCTGCGCCGTGTCGCGGCAACGGGACTGAGGCCGTAAGGCGACCTGACCGAGGCGCAGAAGTCAGCCGAGGGCATAGTAGGTGGCGGCGCCCGCCGAAGGCCCGAACGATGGAAGTGGTCAGTGGGTGATCTCGCGCGAGCCATGAACGTGGGCCTGCATTGATCATCTCCACCATGTCTTTTGCAACGGGCTGCTGTAACGCTGTTTTCTTGACTTACCCAAAAATACCCAACTTCGATCTGAATGGGTGCATAAGGGCGGAAAATCACGGCTAGCGTTACCAACACTCGCGGCCCTGGAAGACGACAGGCACGTGAATTTGAGGGCCGAAGAGCCCAGAGGAGGGACCAATGCCAAGGACGCTAGCCGCACCGCGCGGCCATTCTTACCGTTTCGTCAAAGCCGCTCTGATTTGCTCAACTCTCTTGTCCGGTGCTGCCGCATCTTTTGGCCAGGCCAAAGCGGAGGATATCAACTGGCGCCAGTTCGAGGGCGCTTCGATCGTGTGGGCTTACGACATCCATCCATATGCTGACGCGGTTGCAGCACAGCTTCCCGAGTTCGAGAAGTTGACGGGCATCAAGGTGACGCCCGAGCTTTATCCGGACGATGCCTATTGGAATAAGCTGACCATCCAGCTGAGCACAAAATCGCCCTCGTGGGACGTCGTCGGCACAGGAATTCAGCCGGCTTGGGATCTTGCGCCCGGTCAACTGCTTGAGCCGCTCGACCGCTATCTGAACGACCCTAAGCTCACATCGGCAAGCTATGACTACAAGGACTTCTTCCCCGCATTGCGTGAAGCGCTGACTTGGCAAGTCAATGGCGGGCAGATCGAACCGGGCCGGGGTCAGGTGTGGGCCATCCCGCACGGGTTCGAAAACATCCAATTGTTCTACCGTAAGGATATCCTTGACAAACACGGTATCAAGGTTCCGACAACCCCGCCGGAAATGTCGGCGGCATGCGAAAAGCTAAAATCTGCCGATCCCGCGATCACGCCCCTGGGTGTGAGAGGAGTGCGCTTTTGGAGCAGCATCCACACGGCCGCGATTTCAATCGCCAAGTCCTATGGTGTACACGACTTCGTCGTCAAGGACGGCAAGTTGGAAACCGGTCTGGATTCTCCCGAGTCGATCGCCTTCCACAAAGACTACGTGGAGATGATCAAGAAGTGTGCTGCCCCATCCTTTGCCAACGACAACTGGTACCAAGTGGTCGACGGCATCAATTCGGGTCGGACAGCGATGGCGATCGATTCCAACATGTTCGGGTTCTGGAACGATGTTGCTGGCAAGCCCGCTTCGGGCAAGATTGCCTTCGCTCCGCCACCGCGAGCTCCGAACGGCAAGACTTTCGAATCGAACATCTGGATCTGGTCCCTGGCCATGAATGCTGCTTCCCAGAAAAAGGGTGCGGCCTGGTTCTTCATTCAGTGGGCGACGTCAAAGCAGGTCGAGCTGAACGGTGCCATCGCCGGCAAGCTCGTCAACTCGCCGCGCTCTTCGACGTGGAGCGACAAGGTTTGGCTCGACTATGCGGCTAAACCGGAATTCACAAATTTCGTGGACACCTTCAAGAGTGTTCAGGACAGGGCTGCGCTCGCCTTTACGCCGCGCGTAGGATTTGCCGAGGCCATGAACGCCTGGGCAGTTGCCATGCAGAAAATGGTCAATGGTGCGGACGTGAAGGCGACCTTGGCCGACCTCGCCTCCGAGATCCGCTCCTCCATGTAAGGCAACCGGGGAGCGGCATCACCGGATTGCCGCCTCCCTACCACCGCGTATCTTTCGAGAAGTGAGCGATGAACCTTCGAGGCATCGACGCAACCGTGACGCTACAATCATCGGTAGGCCAACTGGCACCGCCTAAAAAAGAGCAGGTGCAAAACGCCGGGCAGCATGCTTTTGACTGGTGGAGCCTTGCTGCGATTGCTCCCGCGATCATCATACTGCTCGGATTTCTTTTTCTGTTTGTCTACGGCGTCTTCCAATCGCTGACCGATCTCAAGTTTGGCCGTCCCCTGGTTCGCTTCATTGGCGTCACCAACTATGAAGTGGCAATCAAGACCCAAGATTTCTGGAACAGCGTGCGGGCGACCACGGTGTATGCCTGCTCCGCGGTCCTCGCGGAAGCGTTCTCTGGGCTTGCGCTCGCTAAATTGTTCGCAAGCCGTGTGTTTCTTGCACAACTGATGCGGCCTGTCATTCTCCTTCCGTTGGTATTGCCGCCAATGAGCGTTGCCTTGATGTGGACCACAATGATGGATCCACAAAACGGGATTCTGAACTATTTGCTTTCGCTCGTCGGGATCGGCCGCTTCGCATGGATTTCGGACGCCGGTACGGCGATGTTCTCGCTAGTTCTCATCGACATATGGACTTACACACCATTTTTTGCGCTCATCATCTTCGCCGGTTTGCAGGGCATTAACGAGGAGATCAGAGAAGCCGCGCGGATCAATGGCGCTAAGGGTTGGGCGACGTTCCTCCATATTGAGCTTCCGCTCATTGCACCGTATATCCTGATCGCCGCAGTCTTTCGGCTGATCGAGTCGCTCAATCAGTTCGATATCATCTTCGGAACAACCCAGGGCGGTCCAGGTGACAGTACCTCCGTGCTCTCGGTTCGCGCCTACATCACGGCCTTTCAAAACCTCTCCTTCGGGCGTGGTGCCGCGCTCATGGTTGTCAACTGGTTGATCGTGCTTCTCGGGACCTTGGCCATGGTAAAATTGTGGCGGTTGGTTCGGCAGCGCGTAAGCTAGAGGAGGCTGGCAATGCGCTTCAATCGCTCAACGCCAGCAAGCGTGTTCCTTAATGGACTGGTTGTTGTCTGTACGCTCATCCTGACATTTCCGCTGGTCTGGATCGTGATGATGTCGCTGAAGCATCAGGCCGAGGTCATGACCTGGCCGCCGCGCTTTGTCTTCACTCCAACATTTGAAAACTTCCGCGTTTTGTTCGATGCTGCTCAGGCCGGGGCGACAAGCTACGGCACCATCAAGGTTGATTTCCTGACGCCGGTTGCCAATAGCATCGTGATATCGCTTGGCGCGGTGCTCGTATCGCTGATCGCCGGCGTGCCCGCAGGCTACGTCTTGGCAAGGCGTGATATCCCTAGGAAGGAGGAGATCGCGTTCTTCATTCTGGGCTTCCGCTTCGCGCCGGCTCTCCTTGTCGTCATACCACTGTTCAGCGTGTTCCAAACAGTTGGCCTTTATGACACCTATTTCGGCATGATCTGGGTTTATCAGGTCGTCACGCTGCCAATGATCATCTGGCTAAGCCGATCATATATCGAGGACATCCCAAAGGACATTGAGGAGGCGGCGGCCATGGATGGTGCAAAGCCGTTCCGTGTAGTCTGGCACATCGTTCTTCCGCTTCTAAAGCCCGGCCTAATCGGCGCTTCATTGCTCATTTTCTTGCTTGCCTGGCACAATTTCGCTCTCGGCCTGATCCTCAGTTCGACGAAAGCGCCGGTCACCGTCGCCCTGCTCAAGCTGCTTAATCCAGGCGTTCAGTTCTATCCGGTCATGGCTGCGGGTTTGGTGGTGACCATGATTGTGCCGGTCGTCCTGATTATCCTTGGCCAGCGTCATCTCGAACGTGGCCTTACCTTCGGGGCCGTGAAATGAGCCCCAGACCATTGATGTTCTTCGGAACGACCAATCTTGACCTCTGCTTCAACGTCGAGCGGCTTCCAACGGCGGGTGAAAGCCTGATGGGAAGCTTAAAGCAGAATGCGGGAGGCAAGGGCGCAAACCAGGCAGTCGCCGCCGCTCGATTGGGGCTTCGGCCGAGCTTCTACACCCGGCTTGGCGATGATGATGCTGGCCGATCGTTGCTGCAAGCGCTGCGTGAGGCAGGTGTCCGCCTTGATGCCATTGAGGTATGCCCGGGGGAGATATCCGGTTCTGCTCTTGTCCTCGTCGGCGACGACGGCTCCAACATGATTGTCATAGACCCGGGCGCCAATGCAAATGTCACTCCGAGCATGGTCGAGAAGGCGGCCGAATTCATTGAGCGGGACGCAATCGTCGTTGCCGAAATGGGCATGCCGATCCCCGCGCTCAATCACCTTTTTGCGTTGAAGAGCGTCAAGGAATTCGATCTCATTTTCAATCCGGCCCCCGTGAGGGCGGGCCTGTCGCCCGCGGCGTGGAGGAGTGTCGATTTCGTCACACCAAACCAGACGGAAGCTTTCGAACTCACCGGCGTCGAGGTGCATGACTTCGACGGCGCCGCTCATGCGGCCGGAAAGCTTCTCGATCTCGGTCCGAAAGCAGCGCTGATCACGCTAGGTGCGCAGGGAGCCTACTACGCCGATGCCAGCTCGACTTTCGCGCTCCGGGCATTTCCTGTGAAGGTCGTTGATACGACCGCCGCGGGAGATGCTTTTAATGGAGCTTTCGCAGCCTCTCTTGCTCATCGGTTGCCGATACGAGAAGCGATCAAAAAGGCGCTCGCGGTTGCCGCCTTATGTGTGACGCGACGTGGCGCCCAAAGATCGATGCCTAGCAGTTGGGCCGTCGACGAATTTCTGAATTCTCAATCGATCTTGGAGTTGGAATGACCGAACAGTTCTCAGTTGCAGACAGGACCGTGCTTGTGACCGGTGCAGGTGGAGGCATTGGCTCAGCCATAGCTAATGCTTTCCGTCAAGGCGGTGCGAACGTCCTGGCAACCGACGCGAATTTGGAAAACCTGCGAGTCATTCTGACTCGGTTGCCGCACGGCAATGGCATCCTACCAATGAGCATGGATGTGTCACGAGAAGATGATGTCGGCAGGGTGCTTGATGAGATCGCCAAGCGCTTCGGCAGGCTCGATGTCCTGATCAACAACGCCGGCATAAAATCGGCTCAGGCGCTTCTGACCGGAAATGCCGATCGAATCGAAAAAACCATCCAGATCAATTCCGTCGCAGTGCTTCGTTGCGCGAAGCTGGCGATTGAGCGCTTCATGAAGAGCAAGGGCGGCCGCATCGTCAATGTCGGGTCCTCGTTGTCATCTCAAGGTGCTGTTTTCAACTACCAGGCTGGCGGCGCCGACTATTGCTTGTCAAAAGCCATCGTGCACGATGTGACAAAGCTGCTCGCTTATGAATGTGCTCCGTTCAAGATCAACGTCAACGCGATTGCTCCCGGGATTATCGATACACCCATGCACGGGCGTCCGCGGGAGGAAACCGAAGCGCGCCATAGTGGCCGAATTCCGCTGGGCCGGGTCGGACTGCCGGAAGATATAGCAGGGTTTGCGGTGTTCCTGGCCAGCCCCGCAGCTTCCTACATGACCGGGCAGATTGTCCATGTGAACGGTGGGATGCTGATGAATGGTTAGCGTCAGCTCTAATATCAACTGGCCGCCGATTGAAGGGATTATCTCCGATCTGGATGGCGTCGTTTATCGTGGCGGCACCGCAATAGCGGATGCCATAGAAGCGTTTACGAGATGGCAGAAAGCAGGCGTGCCATTCTGCTTTGCGACGAACAATTCAACGCATACCCCGGAGGACGTCGTCGGCAGGCTGAGAGGATCTGGTCTTTCGATCGCACCGTCTCAGGTCGTTACAAGCGCTATCACCGCCGCAGGCCTCGTTCGAACCAATTATCCGCACCTAACACGAATCTATGTTATCGGAGCTCCCTCGCTTGTGACGGCCATGCGGGATGTTGGGCTGGAGGTCACTGACCGAGCGCCTGAAGCCGTTGTGATGGGGCTTGACCGGGATATCACGCATGAGAAGCTGCGAATCGCGGTTGAGTCAATCCTCAATGGAGCGGTGTTCATAGGAACCAATCCCGATCTTCTGCTGCCGACGGCCAGCGGGTTCGAACCTGGCGCTGGTGCGACCATTGCAGCTGTGGCCGCTGCTACGCAAGTGCAGCCTTCGATCGTTGGAAAGCCGCAAGTGCCGATGATCGAGACAGCGCTCTCGCGCCTCGGTACGAAACGCGGGTCGACCATCATGATCGGAGATCAAGTTCCTACTGATATTCAAGCCGGAAAGAGGGCGGGTCTTGCCACCGTGCTTGTTACAACCGGCGTGCCAACGCGTCAGGATCCGTCCTTGATGGCTCCCGACTTCATCGTATCGAGCTTGCGCGAGATTGAGGTAAGTGCTGCTCGCGCGGCTCAACCGCGACAGTGGAGGGCATAATGGCCGACGTTCGCCTGGAGGGCCTCAAGAAGACGTTTGGGACAATCGAGATCCTGCGTAACATCGACCTGACTATCGATCACGGCGAATTTGTCGTCTTCGTTGGTCCGTCCGGGTCGGGCAAATCGACGCTTCTGCGCATGATTGGCGGGCTCGAGCCCATCAGCGGTGGGCGGCTCCTCATCGACAATAAGCTCGTCAATGACATCGATGCGGCCGATCGCAACCTCGGCATGGTCTTTCAAAGCTACGCTCTCTATCCGCATATGACGGTGAAAGAGAACCTGGCCTTTCCCCTGCGCATGGCCAAAGCCGCGAAAGCCGAGATCGCCGCGAAGATAGCCAAAACAGCATCGCTATTGCAGATCGACCATCTATTGGAGCGCAAGCCTCGACAACTTTCAGGAGGGCAACGCCAGCGCGTCGCAATCGGGCGCGCCATCATGCGAGAACCAAAAGTGTTCCTGTTTGATGAGCCCCTGTCCAACTTGGACACCGAGTTGCGCGTGCAAATGCGTGTTCAGATCGCCAAGCTCCACAACCAGCTCGGAAACACCATGATCTATGTGACGCATGACCAGGTCGAGGCGATGACCATGGCCGACAAGATCGTCGTCCTCAAGGACGGCAACATCGAACAGGTCGGCAGCCCCCACGATCTTTATCACAATCCGGCCTCGCGCTTTGTGGCAGGATTCATCGGCTCCCCGAAGATGAACTTCCTGGACGGCAAGGTCGAGGCAGCTCACGAAAATGGCCTAGACGTGCGACTGGAGGCCGGTTCTACAATCTTCGTTCCGGTCAAGCCAGACCAAGGCCTGGTTGGCAAGCCGGTCACCGTTGGAATTCGCCCGGATGACTTCTGCTCGCCGGCACCCGGGCAGCAAGAGATCTCTATTGGGCTCGACGTGGATTTCGTTGAGCATCTCGGTAACGTCACGTACATCTACGGTGGTGCTGGACATGAAACCGTCGTTGCCAGGGCGCCACAATCCGGCTCGCGCAATCGCGCCGGAAAGCTCACTCTCTCAGCTGCTCCAGCCGATTGCCACCTGTTCATGAGCAATGGAAAGGCGGTAAGGCGGTTGCAAGCGCCTGCGACTTGGAGCTAGTCTTGACGTCAGCCGTGCAATGAGGCCGGCTCAGGATCGATACTCGGACGGCTGAGGTGAAGGGAGCCGGCATCAGGCAGTTCTTCCGGAATTCCCGCTCGTTTGTGCTTGGAGCAGGAATAGGGTCGGGCATGACCGCCAGGGCCGCCGAACGCGCAGGCGCAGACTTCGTGCTCGCGCTCAATGCTGGCCGTTTTCGCGCGATGGGCGGGTCTTCGCCCGCCTCAATTCTTCCGATACGAAACACGAACGAGTTCGTAGCTAGTTTTGGTCGAACCGAGATCCTCCCGAGCACGAAATTGCCGGTGTTTTTCGGCGCCTGTACCTTCGATCCGCAGCTCGATATCGACCGCTTTCTCGATCGCATCATCGGGTGGGGCTTTTCCGGCGTAACCAACTTCCCTTCCATTATCCATATCGATGACGTCAGAAGAGCACTTCTCGAGAAGTGTGGGCTCGGCTATGAGCGGGAAATCGAACTTCTGGTGAAGGCGGCAAGACGTGGCCTCATGACGGTCGCCTATACCCGCACTCAGTCCGAAGCACGACGAATGGTTGAAGCGGGAGCTGAGGCGATCTGCATCAACTTCAATCTCAATCGGGAGTACGAAGGCGGGACCGACCCATCCATTAGCCTATCGGAGCTGGCTGCGCGGACAAGCGCGGTCGTGCGCGCGGCTCAATCTATCGACAAGGGCGTGATCTGTTTGCTTGGTGGCGGACCGATTACCAAACCGGACGAATTGCTGGACATATGTCGCGAAACAGGTGTTAAGGGGTTCATCGGCGGCTCATCGCTCGATCGCGTCCCACTGGAGATGTCGGTCCTTGAGGTTACCTCCGGGTTCAAGACCATCCACTTGCTGCGCGAGAAGGTTGATCTGCTCGAGCGCCAGCTTCAGTTGAGCGGCTTCACCCACGGCATCGTTGCACAGTCCTCAAGCATGAAGCGTGTGCTAGAGACTGCAAGGCGCTTGGCTGGTAACACCAATCCTGTGCTGGTGTGGGGCGAAGCGGGATCAGGCAAGCGACGCATAGCCAGCCTCATTCATGCCTTCAGCGACCGAAAGCACACGAAGCCGGCGCTGTTTCAGTGTCGCCGCGGTCCGGCGATCGATACGATTGGTGCGCTGTTGGGTTCCGAGGGCCATGCGAACAGGAAACGACAACTATCGCTTCTGGAAGCCGCGAGCAATTCTACGGTTTTGCTGATGCATGTCGATCAGTTGACCTCTGACGGGCAAGAGCGTCTGGCCGACTATCTCGAGACGGGTAGTTTCACGCCCCTGTACGGCGTATCGGTTCTAAGATCGAATGCCCGCATCGTTGCAACCGCAACTGTAGCTCGCGGAGCCGGTTTGCAGAGTGTTCTATCTCCACGCCTTCATTCACTCTTTGTTGGGTTAGACATAGAGCTTCCCGCTTTGCCGAACCGGCTGGAGGACCTTCCGCAGCTCATTCAGCATTTTACCGTAGAGGCCAAGGGGGATTCGAACGCTCAGATTCTGGCGATAGAAAAATCCGCGTTCTTAGCGCTGGCAGGCCATCATTGGCCCGGAAATTTGAGAGAATTGCGCCAGATCGTCAATCAACTTGTCGCACAGAAAGATGCTCACATAGTCGCGGAGGTACTTAAGCCGTTATTGAGTAGTGGAGTACACCCCAAGCCCACATCGGCGTTCTCGGAGCGCGAGTGGATCATCGAGGGCCTGAAAAGAAACAGGCTGCATCGCGGAAAGACTGCGGATTTTCTAGGACTTTCGAGAAAGACACTTTACAACAAGATGAAGAAATTGCGGATCTTAGAGTAGCCTATTCTCGCTTTTTGCGTCCAGTTTCTTTCGAACTCGTCGCACCCGAGAGCGAGAATTGTGGTGTCGATAATTCCTGTTGGCCACCGCTGACCAATTCCATCTCGTCCTCAATCCTCATCGCAAGATCCTCTTCCCGCACATGCAATATACCTTGCAGACTGGAACTTAGTCGCCTCTCGGCCACCGTAATTTCGGATTCCGTAGTAGCAGCGAACATCGTTTTGAAGTTTAGGCTTGCGAACCATTCCATACGCCGAAGTTCGATCTCCCGGCCTGGACTTAATGGCATGCCAACCGGCGGCCACTCAATGATCGATGCAGGTGGGAAATTAACCACTCCGGAAATTCCCGCACCTTTCAATAAGTCCCGAAAATCTTCCCAGCAGGCGAAAGGGTCTATCATGACCATCGCCGCATAAACGTGAACGCATCCTTTGTCGGACAGGGCTCGCAAGTCTTGCAAAAGGCAGTCGTTCCAGTCAATGACAGGCAACGTTGCCATCACAAGCAACGACCCTTCTGGCAGGCTTCGCAAGGAAGGGGCGTAGATCCGCAGCGGCGAGCCATTGACTGCTGCCGAGACATCGGTGGTAAGCCTGGAGACAACTTTAGCCTTCACGGGTCTATCCGATCTGCTCATCTCGGAATCGTACCCTCCTATAGACGATTTTCGATCTCGTGTAGACCAGCGTTGATCCGAGCGGGAACGGAATCGTCTCGATACTAACGCGGCGGACAACTCAGGCTGCCCCCCGCCCGCCGGTGAGTCATTCTTGAGAAAGGGTGCAGAGACGCGGCCGCCGGGCGCTGATTCAATGACGGCCAGATCCGAACATGAAATACGCCGACCAGGATTGCTCTACAGGGCGGGAGCAACCTTGCCTCGGATCACAGAGCTCTAAGAGTTTATCTGTGAGACAAATGAGGTAGCGTCAGTTCGGCTTTTCCGTCCAAGACCGCGGCATTTAAGCTGGCGGCAGCAGCAGACAGAACTGGCACCGAAACTGAACTTTCGTTTGCTAGGCGTACTGCACACTCAATATCCTTTGCAGCATTCGCGATGGAGATCGCCAGTACATCAGGTTTCTCGCCCAACAAAAAGGCAGCGAAGGCTTGGAATATTCCGCTATTGGTGGAGCCACGACTAACCAAAGAGCGAAGCGTCACAAGATCGATGTCAAGACCATTTGCGAATTGGCAGACCTCTCCTGCTACCGCCGCTATTCCCATCGTCATGCTGTTATAAACAAGCTTGAGCTTGTGACCTTGTCCAACATCTCCGACATGAAATACGCTCTCGCAAAATGCACTGAGAATGCCTTCAGCAACGGGAAACAGAGCGTCACTCGATCCAACGATCGAGTTGAGAAGGCCAAACTCCGCTTGCTCGGGGCTGCGAGTTACTGGGGCGTCTATGAAGTGCAGGCCACCTTTTTGAGCCTGCTGGGCTAGAGCGATTGTCGAAGCGGGATAGGAGGTGGTGCAGTCAATTATCAAATCGCCTCGAGACAAATGAGCAAAAAGCCCATCTTGCGCAAGGCACACTTTCTCAACTTCGCGGCTCGACGGCAAAGACAACACCACAGCACTTACCTGCCGCGCCAACTCAGCGATAGAGCAATGTTCACGGGCACCCGCGCTGGTCAAGCGATCCGCACCGGCACGATTCCTGTTGGCTTTGATATGCAACTCGACTTGCCGACGCAATAGGCTCAGCCCAATTCCGGTGCCCATACGCCCGACTCCGACAAGCCCGACTTTTTGCTTCGCCGTTTTTCCGTCGGCGTTCGTTGGTGGTCCTTCGCCAATCATGATTCATGCACCCCGGAAGAACCCGTGACTTTGTAAGATGGGCAACAATTCATGATGGTTGGTAATCGTGTAGTCTGGATACGCCGCGCGCAAGCGCGCGTCCGAAACAAATCCCCCTGTAATCGATATGCTCTTCAGTCCGAGATCGCGTGCAATGTCCATTTCGACCGGCATGTCGCCGATGATGAAGGTGCAGCCAGGATCTAGTCTGTTCTTCTGCAGGTACAAACGAAGTCGTTCTCCCTTGCTCATGGACTTGTACTGAGTGGCGCGACTTTCAAAAGCCAGCACATCCTTGATGTAGTCGCTGATTCCGAGTCTTATCAATTGGGCCCGAAGGGGGGCAACTATATGATTGCTCACGATTATGGGCAGAGCGGCTTCGCGGTGTGCTAACTCCAAAATTCTGCGCGCGCCGTCGCGCAGAGCGGCCTTTTCCGCAAGAGGTTCGTAGGTATCATGAAAGACAGCACTCCCATTGTGGTCCACAGCCGCAATCTCTTGCTGCGACATCCCGAGACTACGATAAAGAATAGACAACGGAACGTCGCAGTGTTCCCGAAACGTGGCCATGTCGATCGTCGCATGGCCAAAGTGGGCTAGGATAGCGTTGGTGGTTTGGAGCAGCGCGGAAGCATCATCTAGCAATGTTCCATTCCAATCGAAAGCAAGGACTGGTTTCACTATCCAACCTCTCGCGCGATTGAATTCAAACAGGCAGTGCTGCCGACCAATGCTCGCAAATTCCTGTCTGCTCGTTGCTGTCCCGCAGGAGTAGGCATCTTGAATGTAAAGGGAGACAAGTCGAAGCCCTCCAATCTGTGAGCTAGTAACGATACCAGGAGCTGGAAGGGCAGATAGGACAGCGTGGCTGCGTTGATGCATGCCGCCATACTATCCTCGATACTTCTCAGAACTTCCGGCTTCATCCGGTGAAAGCGGAGGCTTTGCACGCGCGTTTCGGGCGGCAGGCGCTTCCATGTCTGCCAAAATACGAGCTCTTCCAGTGTGTCGATACCGATGCCGTAGTAGTTCGGAGCTACGATCGGCGGCGAACCGATTGCCCAATGTACGGCCGTGGCTCCAGCGGCAAGGAGCATTCGCGTAACGGCTCGACTCGTATCGCCACGAATGAGAGCCTCGTCGACCATTATTATTGTTTTTCTAGAGAGGTCAGGTTCCGACACTCGGTATTTTTGAGCAATGCGAGACTGTCGTTCCTCGAGCGTGCCGATAAGGGTTCGTTCAACAAATCGCGTTGCAATGACTTCGCGTCGCTCGGCGAAAACGTTGTGTCCGGCGAGCGATGCAAACAGCCCGTCCGCGTACGGGCCTCCCGTACGCGGCATGGAGGACACAATTATAGGCGTTGAGCATGATTTTGTTTGCAGTCGCTGCGAAACAGGTCCGCCCAAGGCGACCCCAATGTTGTAGCGGGTTGTGAAATGTGACTGGCCTTGGATCGTCGTGTCTGAATGTCCCAAATAGAGGGTTTCGTATGCGCAGAGTTTGGCCGTGTATCGCCCATTGCTTACGGAATGATCCTTGCTGCGTCCGGTTTGACCGTCGACATACTGTATGTGGCCGGGCGAGAGTTGCTCCGTCGTACCTTCAAAAGCAGCAAATGCGGAATCTTCGGAGGCAAATAGCAAAAACCCGTCACTTGTTCGCATGGTCTCCAAAGGGCGCAAGCCACTTTGACTGCGGTATGCGACAAGGTTTCCTTCGTGGTCCAGAACGAGCGCGCTAATGGCGCCATCAATACGCCCATCAAGCTCGCGAAAGACGGCTTCGTAATTGGTGGGGAGGCCGTGGCGCCAATACTGTTGTTCACAGGAACGTTCAATCCATTGGAGCAGGATCTCAGCGTCGCTATCAGGAACTAATGGTTGCCCTTGACCAAACAATTCTCCTCGGAGTTCTGCGGCATTGACCAAAGCTCCATCCAGAGAGATTGCTAAATGGTGGCTGACGCCCTCATTGCTTTTGATTAGGTCAAGGTTGCCATTGCTGCGGGATCGGGCATGGATCTGGGCGATTGCGACATGAGGACGAAAACTCGATTCCTGTTCAATGGGCTCTATACGCGCTGAGGCGCGCGATGAAGGAAGCGCTGTCGCATATCGAATGCCACGCTTGTACATGAACGCAGCAACTCCGACGCCGGCCTGTCCACGAAGTGTCAGTTTCGAAACAATGTGTTCGAGGCGTTCGTAGACGGTCGCGCTGGGAATTCTTGGCGGACATAAAAACGCACCCGCGACACCGGACATTCACGTTTCCTCTTAGTAGAGCTGCCTCGTTGCCTGCAAACGGGCCGAGGCATCTGGTCTAAACGGGGCTGCCTCGCGTTAAGCAATCATCGTACCAATGGTTGCGAGCTCGGCGGACACGCCACCGGAGCAATGGGACTGAAAAGTCGTGGAGTTTTTTCTGCCGGGATGAGCTTTGTTGTCTGTATCCCGACACTCGTGTCCTGACGGCGACGAGTTGGTGCGAAGAGCACAAAGCCAACCAGATGGTGTTGCCCTTAGCGCAGTCTACGGATGGCTTGAATGCGGCTTACTTGCGGCAGGTAGAGGACGTAACCAAATCCAGCGCGGCCGTGCTCGTTCAAGGCCTGCTTAGTACTTGGCCGGAATCAGCTACCGATTGATTGATCAAGAGCGTGTTGCTGGCAATGATCGGCGGGCGATAGGTGCGGTCAAGCCTATCTGGAAATAGTCGAGCGTATAGAGCGCTGACCAACATCTCGCGGTTGCCTATATTCCTGCGGAGGCAGCGCTCGCTTGGGGCAGAGCTATCGATTGTTATTAAGTACGAAAGCAGCTTCGGAAAGCTGAGACCGTAGCGAGCCGGACCGGCATCTCGCTTACGGAGTTTTCGTCCACAAGACGCCATCAGACCACACGTGCTCTACACGTCCCCACTCGCAGGCGGCCGCCACATGCGGGAAGAATCCACGTCCATTGTGGTTGGCACTCGTATTGCAAAGCAGCGGAATGCCCGTGAGCTTTTCGTATTCGACGAGAAGTTGGGCGACCGGGTGCTGAGAGTTTCTGCAAACTGTCTGCAGTCGAGCTGATCCATCAAGATGTACAACAGCAGGGATTTTGTCTCGCCATTCTGCGCGCGTCTCGTGATCGAACAACATGTAGGGGTCCGGCGTTCCCGGGTTGAAAATATCACGCGCGCGATCCTCAAGACATATCGGCGCCACCGGCCGGAAGTGCTCGCGAAGCTTGATATCGTTCAGATGATCCTTCATTTGGGATGAGGTCGCGGCCGCGAGAATGCTTCTGCTACCCAATGCCCGAGGTCCCAGTTCGGCACGGCCGGCAAGGAAAACGACGGGCTTGTTACGGGTGAGCATGGTCGCAAGTTCATGCATACTACACGGCGAGGCTTCCCAGTCGGGTGGCACGTCGCTCTTTTGTAGCGTTGGACCGCTATATACCGACCATTCAAGCGGCCCAAAGCCGTTGTCGGCCACCATTGCGCAGCACGCTGCTCCGATTGCTGAGCCGCTGTCATTCGGGAACGGGGGCACCCAGACGGCATCGAACAGGCCTGTCGCACGTAACCCGCTGTTCCATTTGATATTGAGGCCGCAGCCCCCGGCTATGCACAAATTGCGCGCCGTCAAGTGCGAATGCCGCTGCAAAGCAATGGTTAATTCGCGGACGAGCAGACGTTCGAGGAAACAATGAAAAGATGCGAGCACATCTTGGGGGCGTGCGGTCGCCAATTGTTGCGCGCTCGCGTCAAAAAAATCATGCAAACTAGACAGCGCCGATTCCATACTCTCGATGTCGGTCCGAAAGCTGGCAAGCGTCGTATCGGCCGCAAAGCGCTCCTGGTACACGTCTTGAAAGATCTTGATGATGTCTTCGTCGACAGACCCGAGCGCGATATAGGCCATTAATTTGCCGGCAACACCCAGGTTGAGCTTGCCGGCACCACCAGGGTCCACTTCGCCAGGGTCACCCAGGTCCCAGTTTGAGCGCTTGATCTGCCTATACGGGCCAAAGTGAAGCCCCGCCACGGCATAGACGTGCCCAACCATCGGGAATAGGCATTCGATGAATCGGGCGCTTCTGCGATCTACATAATAGAGACGTGGAAAGGTGCCGCCGTCCCAGACGAGGCAAAATGCAGGCTCTCCAACTTTGGCGAAGGGGCTGGTACAGTATGCCGACGCCACATGGCTAGCGACATGCGGAAAGCTTCTATAAGGAAAATCTCTGCCGTTGAGCCTCAGACCAACGGCGTCCCGCGAGGTGAGAAGTCCTTCTGGACGACACTCGACATACGGCCCGCCTTTTAGAGTGACGGGTGCAGTGCCGCTGAAGACCCGGAACTGTGACTTCACTCTTCCCGCCCAACCATCGACTACAAACTTGTCAACTTCCTGTGGATCCAGACCATGCTCCGCCAAGGCATCGACAATCGCATCAAGGTTGTCGATCGTTTGATATCGCGGATTATTGTTGCGCTTCTCCTGCTCGACGCAAAAAATAAGCCGGTCGTCCTGAATCAGAGCAACTGCTCCGTCATGCGACAGCTTGATACCGCAAATGCGCATAGTGCCTCCCTTTTTGCGCGACATTCAATGTGAGCTGAGAATCGAGCTGGACGCCGGGAGCCTGGAAGCAGGCGCTTTTCACAGTCGATTCCATCTCCTGGCACGCTTTGCTTGTGTTCGACTTCGGTTACTGTTCATGCCGTAACTCGTCTCGATAAGCGTTTCCGGATTGGCGCCCAGCCTCTACCACGGAAGTCCCATCGTAGATGCCGGGCGAGCAGTGCACGATTGAAGTCAATACAAGTGGGAGCAAGTCAGCAGCAGACAGCCGCAGCATGTCGCGGATTTCGGGTTCATCCCTCTGCTGGCCTTTGCCCCGGCTCGTCGCCGAAAGGAGCGAAGCCCGTCACCCAAATGTGTGACAGCCGCCTTGATGCCCTCCACAGGCCAGACGCGATCGGTGGGCGAGACGGTAGCGATTGGTCGAAATGCCAAGTCGGGCTTCGTTCGGTTGAGAGTTCTTGTTACCACACGCTGTGCTACCACCACATCGCTACTTTGATCGTCGGAAAAGCTGAGCTTTTAATGCTTCTCAAATCCGACCATTTTCATAGTCCAGCGGTTGACGCCTCCCTTATCGTTGCGATGAACGAACATCTTCCTGATCGTTGTCTCGAGAGTTCTGCGTTCGATTCCGGATAGGAACGGGATGTCAAGCTGACGGGTCTGAGTGAATTTCTCCACGACCGTCTCGGTTGAATCGCAGGGCGGGAGCTGTGAGGCAATCCCGTGCGTGGTGTGGAGATCCTCGATAAAGTAGAACCCTCCCGGCTCGACGATCGGAAACAACTTCGCTAGAGCAAGCTGCTGATGATAAGCAGCGTGTGAAGCATCATCGATAATGATCTTTACTGGAGGGAGCGAATTCGCAAGGTGTTCCAGGGCTGCAGCATCGCCCATGTCAAGGCGTTCGAAGCGGAAGCGATCCATTTTGAAGGCACTGAAATCTGCGATGTCGCAGCCGACGATCTCGGCGTTGGGAAAGAACTCCAACCACATCTTGATAGATGGAATATCGTCAACCTTGCGACCGACCATTATATTAGGATCGAGAGAACCGTTCCCGTGCTGCAATCCAATCTCGACCATCGTGAAGGGTTCGTGCCGGAATTCCTCGAACAAAAAAGAGTAGAAGCCGGTGTAGCCATGGGCGTCGCCAATTTCATCCCCCTTATCGGTTCCTAGGGTATTTGCTCGTTTGGTCAAATTTGGAAAGCTCATTGCAACACTCACCTGGATCATTTCGGCCGGATATCTTGTTCGTTTCAAATAGAGTGCCAAAAGAGCAGTACTGATTTCGATGGCCAATTTCCATTTGGGAGCTGTCGCAAGCGGGACAAACGGGCGCAAATCCGACAACCTGTTGTAGTCATGATGAAGCTGCGCCGTCATCCATCTCTGCGCGATGAACGAATGCGCCAGAGACATGCGAAGTCGAATTAGAATTTGCAATCTCTCGGCCTTCCGCCTTCTCGTTTTGACTCAAAAAGCGTTGCTGGCATGCGTATGCGCCATCCTGGATCTGATCGAGATGGGTCTAGTGCATCGCCAAGGGCAGCTCGGGCTTGCTACGTCCTGCGAACTCCCGAACTACTCGATCGATACAAAGAGGCAGGAGCGGTACGGAGTGCGTTCGCACAACCGGGGCCATACCGATCCGCAGCTGCGCCAAGACTACTCTTGAGCTGCCTCTAGGAAAATTACCGCAGTCGGCCGCCTCTTCATCCAACTTGATCCCGTCTCAACACTGCGGAGGCCAGGCATGTCCTGCCGAGTCTATGCCGATTTCTAAGAATTGAGGTCGGTGCCATCAGCCGCAAGATGGACGAACACTGTCGAGGGTCGGTACTGCCGATTAACCTCAACGCCTAAACATCCCCTCTTGCCGCTTGGTGAGGCGGGCGTTCGTGCGGCGGACGAGCCTCAAGGGACGGATCTCTTAAAATCATGGCCAGTGAAATTCCCATCGCCAACCATATGAGCTAGCTCAATTGTGATTGAACTAGCTCAAGATATTGTGCAAGGTGGGATTGCCGTGTGGGCTCCTTAAGGCCTGCGCAGACAAATTAAGAGGACGCAAATGCAAAGAAGCTGGGATGAGGCCATCAACCTCATGAGAGAACGCATCGAGGGGACGATCAGGCAAGTAGACGAGGGTTTCCCGCACTGGGCCGATCCCCAGACCGGAATATGGCGGACGACCGAAAATGGTGACTGGACGGGTGGTTATTGGCTGGGGATGCTATGGCTTGTTTCTCGGGAGGAAGGCGGTGCGCGATATCGCCGTCTAGCTGAGACGGTTTGCGCGCGCCTGGCTCCGCGAATTACCGACGATACGGCCTTCAAAGGGGCGACTTTCTATTACGGCGCAGGACTGGGTTCCCTGCTTGCGGGAAGCGAGGCGGCTCGCGCATTGGGGCTCGCCGCGGCGTCCGACCTCAAGCGACGCTTCAATCCGTCGCTCGGTTTGGTTCCCTTGGGAGCCAAGGCAGAAGAGGGCTCGCAGGTCGGCCAGACCGCGAGCAGCATCGACAGCCTCGTAGTTTCCCTGTTGCTGTTCTGGGCGGCGCGGCAATCCGGTGACCTTGAGACCAAGGATATTGCTAAGCGTCACACAGCAAGGGTGCTCTTGCTTCATCAACGCGAGGACGGCGCCTTCATCCAATCCTCAAAACTGGACCCGAAAACCGGAGAACTTCTGGAGCGCTACACTCATAAGGGTTACAGCGCGAACAGCGTCTGGGCGAGGGCACAGGCATGGGGCGTCTTGGGAGCCACGATTAGTTGCCTTTCGGGCGGCATTGACGAAAGCTTCCTTGCCGCGGCGGTGAAGGGAGCGGATTGGTGGATCGACCACGCCCCCGCCGACGGCGTTTCGTACTGGGATTTTGACGATCCGGCGGCTCCCAACACCGAGCGTGACACTGCTGCTACCGCGTTCATGACATCGACTTTGCTGAAATTGAGCTCAATCGTGCCGTCCGAGGGTCAGCGCCGGAAATACCGAGACGCTGCGGAGAAGGCAGCGACTGCGCTCGTGGGCGGCTTTCTGACGCCGGTGCGCCCTGAAGACAGAAGGCCCGTCGGCATGTTGGTGGAGGGCTGCTTCAACAAAAGAGAAGATTCGCGCCGCGAGGATTTCATCAACAACGCCGAACTTATCTTCGGCAGCTACTACCTGTTCGAGGCGCTGCTCATCCTTAGCGGCCGCCTGCAGCCGTCCGATGTCTAGGAGTCCGGTCATGAGGTTGATTCAATTTAAGACTGCTGAGGGACGTCGGCAGGTGGGCGCCGTCCTTGAGAATGGCGCCCCGCCGCTCGTGGTCAGGAATGCAGCGAGCGTCCGCGAACTCGCTCTTGAAGCCGCGCGCGGGAGTGCGTCTTTGGAGCATCTTGTTTTGGCACGCGGGTTTGATGGAGAAGTCGACTACGATGCACTGATCGCCGATCAGAGATTGTTGCTGCCGCTCGATCATGTGGAGCCTTCCCGCTGCCTCATTTCGGTGACGGGCCTTACCCATCTCGGAAGCGCCGAGTCGCGGGATGCCATGCACGCGAAATTGGCTGCGGCCGATCTCTCCGATACGATGCGGATGTTCAAGCTCGGCCTTGATGGCGGCAAGCCGAGCTCCGGCACCATCGGAGTACAGCCCGAGTGGGCGTACAAGGGCGACGGATCATGGGCGGTGCCTCCTGAACATGCGTTAGGACTGCCGTCGTGGGCTGAAGATGGTGGAGACGAAGCGGAGATCGTGGGCCTCTACATCATCGGAGATCAAGGAGAGGTGTTGCGCGTCGGCTTCAGTCTCGGCAACGAGTATTCCGATCACGTTATGGAGCAGCGCAACTACCTCTATCTTGCCCATTCGAAGTTGCGGCAGTGCTCGTACGGCCCTGAGGTCCTACTCGGTCCCCTGCCGAATGAAGTGAATGGTAGCGTCCGCGTGAAGCGGTCTGGCTCGACAGTTTGGTCCGGGCGATTCGTCTCTGGGGAGGAGAACATGTCCCACTCGATAGGCAACCTTGAGCATCATCACTTCAAATATCATCAGTTCCGTCGTCCCGGCGATGTCCATGTGCACTTCTTCGGCGCGAGCGTCTTGAGTTTCGCTTCGGGAGTGATACCGCAGAGCGGCGACATCTTCGAGGTGGAAGCTGAGGCGTTCGGTCGCCCGCTGCGCAACCGGATGATCGCCGACGAAAAGACCGAACTCGTTTCGGTTAAGGTCTTGTAGGGGTATGGTGGGCGATCGGACGTGCCTGCCACTTCAATCGGGATGCGCCGGTCGGCCGGTTGTCGCAAACCTGTTGAAAATCAATGGTTTCTCGTCCAAATCCGGATTGCGGGCTGGCCTTGCGACGTCGAAGTGCCCTAGGATGACAGACTATAATGCAAAAATGGTACCCCGAAATACAACCCGGCAAGGCCCCAGCCTTTCTCCGTCTGCTTGAGGCGATCGAAAAGGACATTTCGTCGGGGAGCCTTGCGAGTGGGACGAAGCTTCCGACGCAACGCGACTTGGCCGAGCGTCTCGGTCTCAGCGTGGGTACCGTGATCAAGGCATATGCGGAGGGGCAACGAAGGAGTTTGCTGATTGGTCACGTAGGCCGAGGGACGTTCGTCGCGGAACAACGACAAAACTCTCAGTCGCGCGGGCGGGTCGTCGACCTCAGTCTGAACATACCGGGTCCTTCTATCCTGCCGAAGGTCCTTGCCGGCAGCACTTGGACCTTTCCGAACGAAATTTCGGATTACGTCGGCTACCTTTCGCAATCAGGCGTTCTAGACCACCGCATTCAATTTGCCCGGTTGTTGCGCGATACCGGCTTCGACACGTCGCCTGATAATCTTGTTATCACCAACGGCGCGCTGCACGGTATCTCTCTTACTCTGAGCGCTATCTGCCAGCCCGGAGACAAGGTATTCGTCGAGGCAACCACCTATCACGGCATGAAATCCTACGCTCATTTCGCGAGGCTCGATCTCGTCGGGCTTCCTATGGATGAGGAGGGTCTCGTTCCGGACGCATTCGAGAAGGCAGCAGCATCCGGCGCCGCGCGCGTGCTGTTTACGATGCCGACCGTGCAGAGCTCGACCGCCGCGATTATGGGGCCAGCGCGTCGGCAGGAAATCGTTCGGATCGCTCGCAAGCACGATATCCTTATCATCGAAGATGATGCCTATGGCTTTCTCGACCAGGCTAGCCTTCCGCTTGCGTCTCTAGCGCCGGAGCGGACATTCTACGTCAACACGCTCTCCAAATGCCTCGCGCCCGGCCTCAGGCTCGGCATGCTGATCGTCCCGGAGCAATACATTCCCCGCATTCATCAGGCCATGCGGGCGACTTGCTGGATGGCTTCCCCGATCTCCTCCATGATCGCTTCGGAGTGGATCGAAAACGGCACGGCAGCGAAGGTTCGTCAGTCCCTGATCCAGGAAGCGAAAAAGAGGGTCAAGCTTGCCTCGCAGATTCTGCGCCCGTACGTCCGTGCCGGTCACCCGGCAAGCTTCCATGTCTGGCTCGATCTTCCCAGCGGATCCGTCGAACAAGTCTCCGCACGGGCGCTGCAGCGTGGCGTGATCACCACACCCACGTCCGCTCTCCTTGTCGATCCGACGCTGATCTCCGGTTTGCGGATCTCTATTGGCGTTCCGGACCGGCTCGAAGAGCTCGAATGGGCCTTGCGGCAGTTGGCCGGTGCGCTTGAGGTCAGCCACGAAGCGGACATGTCCATCATCTGAAACCGGAATGCGAGGGCGGATCCCGGTCCGATCGCTTTGTCGCGATCGCGATGGTTCAGGCGGTCTCCTCGAAGGAATAGGACGTCTTCACCGTCGTATAGAATTCAGCGGCGTAGCGCCCTTGCTCGCGCGGTCCATAGGATGAGCCCTTTCTGCCGCCGAACGGTACGTGATAATCAACGCCCGCTGTCGGCAGGTTCACCATAATCATCCCAGCCTGAGCATTGCGCTTGAAATGGCTCGCATATTTCAAGCTTGTCGTACATATGCCGGCCGACAGCCCGAAAGGTGTATCGTTTGCGATTTCGAGAGCTTCTTCATAGTTTTTCGCACGGATCACCGTCGCGACCGGCCCGAAGATCTCCTCGCGAGCGATACGCATTCGGTTGTCAACTTCCGTGAAGAGCGCGGGAGACAAGTAGAAGCCGGGCGTATCCCGTTTCAGCAACTCGCCTCCGGTGACCAGCCTGGCCCCTTCATCCTGACCAATGCGGATGTAGCGTAGATCTTGGTCAAGTTGGCGTTGATCGACGACCGGACCGATATGCGTCCCGACCTTACATGCGTCATCCACGACCAGAGATGTCATGCGTTTCGTTATGGCAGCAACAAAAGCCTCGCGGATGCCGTCGGTTACGATCAGGCGAGAGGAGGCGGTGCAACGCTGGCCGGTCGAGAAGAAGGAGCTGTTCACCGCACATTCGACGGCGACGTCGATTTCGGCGTCGTCCAGTACGATAATGGGATTCTTGCCCCCCATCTCGAGTTGAACTTTCTTCATTGGATCGGAGGCCGTGCATGCTTGGGCGACGTGCTTTCCTGTCGCGACCGAACCCGTGAATGAGATGGCCGCGATCTTAGAACTCTTCAGCATCGCCTCGCCGATAGTCGAGCCACGCCCCATGACGAGGTTGAATACTCCTGAGGGGATCCCCGAGTGGGCGATGATTTCGGCCAACTTATGCGCCGATCCCGGCACTAGTTCCGCGGGCTTAAATATGACCGTGTTTCCGTAAGCCAGAGCAGGAGCGATTTTCCAGGCAGGAATTGCGATCGGGAAATTCCAAGGCGTGATGAGCCCGATCACGCCCAACGGCTCTCGCGTAATTTCAACGTCCACGCCGGCGCGGATCGAGGGTACTTTCTCACCTGCCAGGCGCAGACATTCACCGGCGAAGAACTGGAATATCTGTCCGGCACGCGTGACTTCTCCTACTCCCTCCAGCAGCGTCTTGCCTTCCTCACGAGAGAGCAGACGCCCGAGCTCTTCCTTGCGGGAGAGGATCTCAGTCGCGATGGCGTTCAAGCAGTCATGCCTGGTTTGGATGCTCGAGTGTGACCAGTTTCGGAACGCTCTGGATGCGGCGTCGATGGCTCGTTCAGTGTCGAGGAGCGAGGCATGTGCATAGTCCCCAAGAATGTCGTTCGTGTCTGAGGGATTCACGTTGGGTACAGCATCCGCTGCGGCGGTCCATTCACCGGCGATGTAATTCAAAGTCATCTGATTGGGATCCATGTCGGAGGAGGGGCATTGCGAGAGGGGCCTCGGGCGGTAGTCACATTCGCCTTGCAATTCTGATTTCATACAAATTGAGATGCATCAATACACAATTGAGATGCACTAATGATTGACCGGTTCGGAAATGTGCAGTAGCGTTGCGGACAGCCAGCAAGATGCACAAGAACCCGTCCTAAGAGAGGATCCCCCAGTGAATGCTCAACCCAATGGCAGACCGGTCACCGCCAAGGTGGGTGCCCTGAATGGCATCGTCGTGCTGGAAGTGGGGATGGTGATGCAGGTTCCGCTTGCCTGCCAGGTTCTGGGCGATCTCGGGGCAGACGTCATCAAAGTGGAGCGGCCGCAGGGCGACATCACCCGCGGTCTCGACTTCGAGGCCACGCGTGTGGGCGGCATGAGTTCTTACTATGCTGCGATGGGGCGCAATAAGCGGCTGCTGTCGTTGGATCTTAAGAACCCGGCCGCGAAGGAGATTCTGCTTCAGTTGGTCGATAAGGCCGATGTGCTCCTGCATAACTTCCGGCCGGGTGTCATGGAGCGCCTGGGCCTCGGCTACGCCGAACTGAGCGCCCGCAATCCGGGATTGGTGTACGCCGCGGGCTTCGGCTTCGGCGAGACTGGACCTCTGGCCGATAGACCAGGACAGGATATGTTGGCTCAGGCTTTCAGCGGAATGGCGCGCGGCGGGCTGGAAGAGAACGACCCGCCTCACCTGACCAATTCGCCCATCGTCGACTACGGCGCGGCCATGTCTCTTGTGCAGGGAGTGCTCGCTGCTCTCATCGAGCGGCAGACTTCCGGCCGCGGCCAGGTCGTCTCGACCTGCCTGTACGACGTGGCGCTCGCTATGCAGCTTTGCGAGATCGCGAGCGAGAGCATCTACGGCACGAAGACCAATTGGATCAAGCAATCGATCTTCTTCAAGACATTCGACGGTTGGGTGTCCGTGGTCATGTTGTTTCGGGATAATCCGCTGGGCCTCATGTGCAAGGCGATCGGACTGCCAGACATCAGCATGCGGCCTGAGCTTTCGACTCTGGGTGGACAGGTTGAGCATCTTTCGGTCGTCAAGGCACACTGTGAAGAGGCGATTGCGGCGCTCACGACGGAAGAAGTGGTACGAAAGCTGTCGGAAGTCGATCTGCTCTGCATGCCCGTCAATGAAATCGCCGACGCGATCGCTCAGGAGCAGGCCGCGCACAACGGTATCATGTGGGACGTAGAAGTGCCGGGCCGCGGGACCGTGCCTCTCGTCGGCCTTCCAGTGCGTCTGTCGCGAACTCCGCCCGGGGTGCGCATTCATCCGGCGCCGGTTGGCGCCGCCACTGACGAGATTCTCTCCTCGTTCGGGTTCAGTGTTGAGGCCATTGCAGAGGCGCGCAGAAAAAAGGCCTTTGGCTGATCCTGGCAGGTCCTTTCAGTAGGGCCCTAAATAAAAGTTCAATTCGAGTCCGAGTACGCAAAATGACTATCTCCGACCTCGTCATCGCGACAACGCCGTCTCCGCATGTGCGACAGTTGAAAATGAATCGACCCGCGAAGCGCAACGCGCTGAGCAACGAGCTCATCGCCGCGATCGCCGGCGCTTGCCGAGCCGCAGTCGCCGATGAGGACATCCGTTGTATCGTTCTTACGGGCGGCGAGGCGTTCTTCTGCGCCGGTGCTGACATCAAGGAGATGCAGCAGCGCGGATTCGAGGCCATCAACAATCCGGCCAGGCGAAACGACTGGAGGGACATCACGAATTGCGTCAAGCCGATCATAGCGGCTGTCGAGGGCATTTGCTTCGGGGGCGGGAACGAACTCGCAATGCTCGCCGACATCGTTGTGGCGGGCGAGGGCGCTCGGTTCGGGCAACCGGAGGTCAACATTGGCGTCATTCCCGGCGACGGGGGAACGCAGCGCCTGACACGCGTGGCGGGAAAATCTTTGGCGATGTTGATGGTCCTCAGCGGCCAACCCATCTCCGCCCAAACCGCGCTGCTGGCCGGGCTCGTTGCGGACATCGTACCAACCGGTTTGGCGACGGCGAGGGCGGTCGAGATTGCCGGTGTGATCGCGGAAAAGCCGCCACGTTCGGTCGAGCTCGCGAAAGCGGCGGTGCTGGCTGCCTACCAGACACCTCTGGAGGCTGGCCTGGAGTTCGAGCGCCAAGCCATCCGGGTCGCCTTCACGACCGCCGATCAGCAGGAAGGGATGGACGCATTCTTCGAGAAGCGTTCGCCGAACTATCGGGGACAATAAGCGCTTCAGGTGGGCTGCCCTGCGTTCGACCGCCGAGCTCCCGTCTTATCCACGAAATGGGCGATATGCTCGCTGGCCCCAGTAACTCTCGCACACCATCCTGATCTGTACCCTCCGCCTCGCAGTTTGACTTCTCGTTCATCGCCTTCGCGAACGTGTACTTGCCGAGACGGTCTCGCCGACTTGGCAACTCCGACTCACGCCATCGACGGACCAGCACCGCGGCCCGCGAGGACGCGACTGCCCATCCGTGGCAAGACATACGATCGTTTGAGATGGAGCGGGTGCTAGTCCAGCGGATGTGAGCGAACGGGATCATGTCGTTGCCTGGAAGGGGAGCATTTTTCCGAAAATAGGCGTGCGCAGCGCCGGTGATACCTCGAGACAGCCAGACACCCGCTCGGCGCTCAAGCAATTCGCGACTTAGCCCAATAAAATCAGAGCCTTGTACGTTGCGTCGAGCATTTTGTCCCGCTATTCGCCGATAAGAGAGATGGGATGTATCAATTTAGTATTGGTATATTTCAATATTGACATTGGGCTATATGCGTGGTGTGCTCGGACATCGATTGGTCGGCAATGGATCGCACGGCCCTCGAAGACCGTGAGAGCGAACTCCGTTCCCGGATTTCCTACAGCGGACGTGCAGCAGACGCTGCAAGGGGCCGCCAACAAAAAATAAGGCGACGCGACGCGCAAAGCGCGTGAGTAGAGGGAGAGGAATAATGACTTTGGGCGAGGGGCCTGCAGCGGCCCATGCTTTTTGGATTTCCGAATGCGCCTTGATCGCGCTGGAAACTTCTAAAAATTGTCAGGAGCGATGGTACGGCGCGCGGAATACGCCTCCGGCCGGCCATAGCAAACGTCGCCGACGCTCGATGACCGCTCGGCTCGCATCCGGCTCTTCAATGAGCCTTTTCAATTCATTCTGACAACTGGAAGCAGCATCGATGCAAGCCTCTATACAAGCTTTCGATTATAGCGCCAACGATAACGCCATTGAACTGGAAAAGCCCGTTGCAACAAGGTCGATGACGATTGGCCTTGGCGGCGGCGTCGCTCTCGAGTTCTATGATTGGCAACTATACGGCTTCATGGCGGCGTTCCTGTCTCCGCACTTCTTCCCGGCTACCGATCCAGTCGTATCTCTGCTCGCAGGGCTCGCAGTTTTCGGAGCAGGCTTCGCAGCTCGTCCTATCGGTGCAGCAATTCTCGGTCCCATCGCGGATCGCATTAGTCATAAGACGGTGATGATGGTCGCCGTCTCGGCGATGGCGCTTTCTTCGCTCCTGATCGCACTGCTGCCCAGCTACAAAGACCTTGGTATCACGGCCACGATTATACTGGTCACTCTCCGATTGGTCCAAGGCTTGGCCGTCGGCGCAGAGGCTGGCGTCGCAAATGCGATCGCGATCGAATTGGCTCCGCCCGGACAGGAGGGGCGATACCTCGGTTTGATCAACGGTACTTTTATCATGGTAGGCTCAATTGGAGCGAGCTTAGTCGCCTTCCTCGTCAGCGCTGCCGTCAGTCCTGAAGTCATGAAGGATTGGGCTTGGCGAGTTCCGTTCGGCGTTGGTGGCGTTCTCGGTTTGCTGATCATCTATCTTCGCCAGAACCTTCCGGAAACCCTGATTGCCCGTGCCATGCATCATGCGGACGAAGGCTCGCGTATTCAGGATACGACCGGAGGAGTTTGGAGGGCGCTCTGGAAGGCGCGCCTGTCGCTGCTCGCGGCAATTCTGGTTGTCGGAAGCGTGCAACTCGCCAACTACACCTACAACTTCGGCCTGCCCAACATCGCTAACGGCGTTTTCAAGGAGAACAGCACCTACGTGTACGGCATCGTGACTCTCATGGGGGCTATCTGGATGATTTTCTCGCCAGCGATCGGTGCCTTCGCGGACAAGATCCGGCCCTCCCGCGCTTTTGTCATGATGCGGCTACTGCTCATCCCCTCGTTCTTCTTGCCGCTGCTCTACGTCGAGAAGAACATTGTGGTCTATTCCGCTATCATGCTTGTGGGCGGCACGCTGGTCGGCTGCAACATGGCGCTATACAATTTCATTGCCACAACCTTGATGCCGAGAACCGTTCGGACAACCGGCGTTGCCTTAGGTTACGCTGCCGGAGCGACGATTTTCGGCGGTACAACGCCATTCCTGCTGCTATGGCTTCAGCGCTCCAATCTCTCTTGGATGTTTCCGGTCTACGGCACGGCCGTCGCACTGCTCAGCATCGCGGTGTATGTGATAGCTAAGAAGCGGGGCGGCGTCTACGTCGGGGACTAAGCGCTTCGAATTATGCGGGCGCGCCGCACCATCGCGGCGCGCTAGGGCGGTTCGCCTTTGGCCGATCGTCCCAAATTCACATTTGTCTATGAGATCATCAAGTGCGAACAGGACCAACCTGCCCTGAATTCCTCAGAAGAGCTAAGGCTGGGAGCCTGTTGCGCATCTGCGCGGCAGGGAGCTGAATTTGCGCCCGCTATCGTTGCCCATTTCTTCCGCATTTGCGCAACATTCGAGGCCAAAGCAGGATTGGTTTTCGTCCGATGCGACTATCTTCAGCGTGGTGGGCTCCGAAGCGCCGCCGCTTCCTCGCAAGGCAAGCGCTTCCGGGCGTCGACTTCCTTCTGGGATCCTCAGGATTAACTCTTATGCCGTGCCGAACGCTGAATTCCTAGACCACCAGAGTCTTCAGGCTTATGGCGGGGTCCGCGAGAGCCTCTACCGCGGGGCTAAGCCGCCTGCTGATCATCATCTCGGCGAAGCGTATCTCTCTCGCTACGGAGCTCAGGCTGCCAAATCCGCACGCGGCCACGAGGCGTCTGTCGGCGGCTAGGTAAAACGCGATCTGGCCATTTGGGCCGAGATCTCTGATGACTGGCGCTTCTCCCTCAGGAGAGAGGCCGACGATTTGCAGTGTCTCGCCGTATTGATCTGACCAAAACCAGGGGACGTCTTCGTAAGGGCGGTTCTCGCCCATCATGTTTGCCGCGGCCGCCGCGCCTTGCCGCTGGGCATTGCGCCATGCCTCCAGCCTGACCCGCTTTTGATAGAGGCGATGTGGAAACGAACAGCAATCCCCCGCCGCGAAAACGCTCGGATCCGAACTTGCGAGCGTCTCGTCCACCAAGATCCCATCGTCGACCGCCAGTCCGGCAGCTTGCGCAAGGTCGACATTTGGCGTTGCTCCGATCCCTACGATCACCAGGTCAGCCTCATACGAGCGACCACCGGCCATCACCACGTTGGACCTTCCTTCGCTGAAACCGATGCGCTCGACAGTGGCACTTGTCTCGATGCGTACGCCAGCTCGTTCATGCTTGGCTCTGATCATTTCGGCCATCGGAGCCGGCACAGCCCGTGTCAGCAGCCGCGGTCCTGCTTCAAGTATCGTGACCAATGCACCTCTTAAGACCGCGCTCACGGCAACCTCAAGCCCGATGAATCCGCCGCCGATCACGACAACCTTGCATCCCTGACCGATCGCCCGGCGGATGCGCGCGGCGTCTTCATACGTCCGCAACGTCGCCACCTTCACTCCTTCGGCGACAGGGACCAGCAGTTTTCGAGGTCGGGCTCCCGTCGCCAGCAGGAGCCGGTGGTACGCTATCTGTGATCCGTCTGAGAGCCTGACCATGTTCGCTGCGCGATCAATTGAAACCACTTCGCTCCCCGGGCGATAGTCGATCTCTAGCTCGGCAAACCGTTCCGATGTCACAATCAACTTTGGTCCAGGGTTGATCTCGTCGATCAGGACCCCCTTCGACAAAGGTGGGCGCTCATACGGAAGCATTGTTTCATTGCCGACAAGGACCACCATGCCTCGCCAGCCGGCCTGCCGCAGAGCGACGGCAGCGGCCGTTCCGGCTTCACCCGCCCCAACGATCACGATTGCCGATTGATCACTCACGCGACTAACCCATTTCCGGGCGGCGGCCGCTCATCGTTTATCGCTTCCTCAAAGAGATTGCGCACCAGTGATTTGAGTAGGAGAGCTTCCTGCCAACGGTCCGTGGTGTCTTTGCCATCGCGATCGGTGATTGCATAAGGCTGCGGGCCAAGTTCGCATGTGAAAGACAGACGGGCGTCCGCACGAGCGCGCCGTTGCCAGCTCTTAAATCCGTATTTCCACCACCGAAGGAACAGATCGAGCCACATCTTGTGTTGGGGAAATGTAATCTCGACCTGTATCTGCTCGCGGGACGCAACGCGGCCAGGAAATGCCCAGGTGCGGTCGAGTACTTGGCGCACCAGGGCTTCGTCTTCGTCTGAGATCGGATACCAGAATTCGCGGCCCACCAAGAAGTGCGAGAGATCAGCAAGCAATCGCATCTCTGGGACCAGATCCAGCAGGTCGAGCGTAAAGAGAAGATCCGTCGTCATCCTGTTGCGATGCGTTTCGAAGTAGATTGGCATCCCCGCATCCTGCGCCACCCTGATCCAGCCCTCCAGCAGCGGGATACAGTCGGCGAGACGGCGCGGGCGGATGTCCGGTTGGACGTTGAGATGCAGGACGTCGAGATCCCGAGCCAGATCAATGGCGTTTTTCAAGTGGTCGATCGTCTGCGGAAAGCACACGCCCTCGACGGCAAGCCCCGAGCCGGCCAAGGCGCGGGCAACCAGGGCAACCTGCGCAGGATCGGTACAGGAGGTGCTGATGCCATCGAACCCGGCCTCCTGGATCATCGCGATGTTATGGTCGATCGAACGCTCGATTCCGTCGGGCTGGCGCCGTTCCATTGCCCAGAGTGACTGGAGTATGAGCAAACTCCGCTTTGACATCGTCCCGCATTCCCGCGTATTTGGTCCGCTTAGATTTTAACGAAAACGGTGCCGTTCTCGACCTTCACCTCGTAGCTGCGCAGGTCGATGCAAGCTGGAAGCGTCCGGGCCGCACCGGTCCGGTAGTCAAAGGTCCCGAAGTGCTTGGGGCATTCGATAATATTTCCATCGACGATGCCATCCGCCAGGTGGATCTTCTCATGGGTGCAGTGACCATCGATCGCAAAGTAGGCTCCGTCAGGCGACCGAACGATCGCAAAACTCGCTCCTGCATGGTCCCAACGGAGCGCCTCTTCCGGCCGCACCGCCTCGGCCGGACAAGCCGCCACCCATTCACCTGTGGTCGTCACCATGTCTTTTCCCCTATTCCTGAACTTAGAGTGGAGGGCAAATCGCGGTTCTCCCATTCGCTACCCTTATCCACGGGCCCACTTCTTGGCCTTGATACGCTTGGTGAGAGCCTCGTCGGCCTCTGGCGAGCCGTCATGGAAAGTACCAAACCACTCGTCCAGAGGGATGCGCTTCTCGCCGTAGTTCACCTCGAAGTACTTGTGATGCAAGTAGTGATAGTAGTTGTCGGTATCGACGGCATGTTCGTCGTCGAGATACATGCGGTCAAAGCCAACATGGGATTTCGCGGGTGATAATCCGGCGTGTATGAGCTGGAACATTGAATGCAGCGGGTGTGATGGCACGACCAGATGGATCAATACTCCCGTGAAGTAAAATAGAGATTCGACCGGGTGCATGGACAGGCCAGACCAGGGCCCCGGATTGACGTTGTTGTGGTGAATCTTATGGATCCAGTGGTAAAGAGGCCCCATGTGGAGCAGGCGATGGATGAGGTAGAAATGCAGTTCTCGCCAAGCTGGAACAAGCATGAGAAGCACGATGAAGTAGACGGGATGGGTGGCAAACGCGACCCATGGCATGTAGCCATTCGCGTATCCCCACCACGTCACCGCTTCAACGGCAGACCAGATCGGCACCCCGGCGCCCAGCGTGTAGAAAACGTTCTCGGCGGTCTGGTTACCGAACAAGAACGTCGGATTTTCGATGTCGGGCCATTTGGCATTGTATTTGAACTGCTTCTGTTGCCGACGCTGGATGTAGAGGACAGTGTGGAATCCGCCGTAGAGCAGGACCGTCAGTCCTGCGTTCCGGAGGAAGATGAGAGCGATCCACTGCCAACGGAAATCCCGCATTGTCTCGAGCGCGGGCGTGAGATAGAGCCACGAGATAGCGGCGACCGCGCAATAAAGTGCGTTCCAAGGCCAAAGGTATCCCGGATAGCCAAATAAGAATCGTAGAAGCTTCAGCGGTTGCGTAGGCCATACAAAGAGCGGCGCTCGCTTCAGCTTCTTGTTGGGTGTCCAGTGTCCGCGCTTGTCCCTCTTACCGAACAGGGCGTCATCCACAGATGCCTCCTTAGAAGAGATATTTCAGAGCTTAGAACGAACAGTTGGGCTAGCGAAGGCAGGCCCTACCGGGGCGTCTCCTCGAGTGCCGTCATGAATGCCCCGTACTCGTCGTCTCCAATCGCGGCGACCTCGGAAGATCCGGGGAACGAGTTCGCTTCAACGTCCGTCCGAAAGGCGCGAAGGGCGTTGACGCGATCCTGCTTGATGCGCTGCCGTAGCGCGCGAAGATCTCCGTAGGCCCTCGCATGCCGAGGGCGCCGCTCTTCTTCGCCGCAGATGTCGGCGGTGAACAGAAAGATGACGTCCGCACTCGGTCCAGAACCCAGCGAAACCGTGACTAGGCCCGTCCGTGGCTGGATTGCGGCCATGACACGCGCAGGAACGAGCTCGCATTCCACCGCGAACGCACCGGCGTCCTCAAGACGGCGGAAGCGACTGAAAAGCTCCAACGCTTCGTCCGCGTTCTTGCCGAAAGCGCGAAGCTTTCCCACCCAGGTCGATTTCCTTGGAACAAGCCCCAGGTGACCCATCACCGGAATGTCCTCCGCCGCCAGCATGGCGACAGTCGCCATGCCGCGTGCGGTGATCACCGCATCTGCACCGTCGGTCAGCGCCTTCAATGCGGTGCGTAAGATATCGTCCTGTGTTGCGGCATCGGTAAAGCCGAGCGCTGCGGTGATGAAAAGTCGCTTCGAGCCGGCGCGCACGGCCGCCACGTTGGGGGCGCGGGTCACCAGCATCTCGATACCGGCTTCTTCCGCCGCCGCCGCCTCGTCCGCCGTATCAGCGGTTACTTGCGTGTAGCGTTTGCCCGCTTTTCGGGCCGTGCGGAGGTCGGCCACCGTCACTGTGCGCTCAGCCTCGCGCGCCGTCCAATCGTAAATTCGCGGCATCTTGCTAATCAACTCGCTAGGTTCTTGCAAAAGGGATGGTGCCCGGCGTTCCGCATCTGCTTTGCTACCGTTTCGAAACTTCGCGATTGGCGACGCTTACGATGCTCGAAGCCAACAGGGCAGTCGAAAGCTGTCTGATCAGCCATCCGGCTTCTCATCCACGCGTGGCGAAAATTTTGCGGTACATGTCCTCGGCAGCCCTGCGCGTCGCCATACCGGGAATAACCCCGAGTTTGGTGCAGACGAGAGCGCCGCAGCAAATCCCAAAACGTGCGGCCTCGATCACGTCCTGGCCTTCAGCCAGAGCCACAGCGAAGCCTGAGTTAAACGCATCGCCAGCGCCGGTCGTATCCACGACCTCGACTTCGGCGGCCGGGATTGCTGTGTCGATCGTGTCAGTGACAATGAGCACGCCGCGGTCGCCAAGTGTTACAACTACATTGGAGGCGCCCCGCTTGCGCAGCAACTCGACGAGCTCCCGCGAAGGCCGCGGATCGTCCGGCCTGAGGCCTAACAAAATACGAAGTTCGCTCTCATTTGGCGTAAGATAGTCGATGAACTTGAAAATCTCATCCGGAAGCGGCGCCGCAGGAGCTGGATTAAGAATAGTTTTCTTGCCGTGCTTTCGGCCCAGCTCCATGGCGCGCATTGCGACGTCGACCGGAGGCTCGAGGACCGCCATCACGACGTCGCTTTCCCGAATGCGGCTCTCGGCACGATCCACAAAATCCGGATCCATAGCGTTCGTGGCACCATAGTCCATGATGATAAAGTTCTCGCCCCGGTCGTTGAGGATGATGAAGCCAACAGCCGTGGGACTTTCGTCGATTTGCTTGACATAGGCGGCGTCGACGCCCTCGGACTTGTAGAGGTCTGTCGCGATATCGGCGAACTTGTCTTTGCCAATGATGGCGACCAATGATGACTCTGCGCCTAATCGCGCAGTCGCAACTGCTTGATTCGATCCTTTGCCGCCAGGACCCATATCGAAACTGCTGCCCAGCATCGTGACGCCGAAGACCGGAATGTTTGGAGCGCGAATGGTAAGCCCCACTGCGAAGCTGCCGACGACGGTGATTCTTGGCTTTGTCATCAAGTCCTCCCCTAAAATGATGCTTGAAGTCAGCGCTCAAACGTCGGCGCCGTATGAGCTCGGGAATATCAGAAGCTCATCGTGCCGGCGCAGTTTGGGGCCGGTGAGTGTCAGCACCGTCTCCTCCGTGAATCCTCGCAGCGAACTTAAAAGGATACAAAACGTGCGTCCAGGAATGCGGCTGCGAGTTCTTGTTCTTCGTTATTAGCCAGGCTAAATGTGAAATTCGCCGGCGGAAATGGACAAAGTACGCTTGAATTTATATAAAACGCGCATGTCAAAGTTGTTGCAGCGCACGCTTTTTCCTGAGAGCCATCAGTACGTCGTTCCTGACGTCGCGTGGATTCGCTGCGCTTTTACGGTGCTACGAGCTGGTAAAGCTATCACTGCCCCGGACCATCGTATCGCGCGAGATAGCTATCCGGGCCAAGACATTCTGTTCTGCAAAGCGGGTCGTGGTTTCGTATCCAGCGAGGGGAGGACATTAAGTGTTGGCCGCAATCAGTTGATGTGGATCGCCAACGAGACCCCGCATGCGCACTGGCCAGATGAGAGCGATCCCTGGACCGTTCTATGGGTGCGGATCGATGGACCCAATTGTGCGGCCATTCGGCGCAAGGTGTTCGGCGACGGCCCAACCCTCACGACGATCTTGAAGCCGAGCGAGATTGAACGATGGTTCGATGAGTTGTTTGATGTCTTGCGCGCGAGAGATGATAACGTCGATATGGCTCTCAATCACATAGTGTCGGAGCTGTTGCACTTGATAGCAGCGCCTTCACCCAGGCACGGTGAATCTCGTCTTCCCGCCCCATTGCGCGCCATCGTCTCAGAGATGCAGCACGCGCCAGAGCGACCTTGGCATGCCGATGAGCTGGCCTCCGTCACCGGTCTCAGCCCCGGACAAACGCGGCGCCTATTCCAAAAGTATTTGCAGATCAACCCGAGGCGCTGGCTGATCCGAGAGCGTATTATGATGGCACAAAGGCTACTCTTGGAAACTGATGCACGACTAGGGACTATCGCTGAACGCTGCGGCTTCTGCGACGTCTATCACTTCAGTCGCGAGTTCAAGCGTAGCACCGGCACCGCCCCCCGCACTTGGAGGCGGGCCGAAGGGACTTGAATAAATATCTTTCTGCTTGCCACATTTACTCACCCTTTGGAGCACATCAGGTTCTTCCTGCGGTGGAGCTTGTTAGTCAAGGTCAACGAGCCGGGGTGGGGAGCTTGGGAGTGCATTGGGCTCTGTCAGATGGCTGCCACACTGCAACTCTAAGCTGATCGCGCTGGCTTGCTCGTCCGGCCGCTCGATCGAAAAACAAGACGCTCGCGCTAACCGAGACAGGAAGCGGCAAGGCTTGACGGCCCGGCAGCTCCGCAATGCTCTGCACGAGCAATGGATGAGTGCGAGCTGCTTTACCCAATATTACTCACATCCCTTTGCGCGCCCTCTTTGTGGCGGATGCACTTGCTCCTCAGAATGGCGGGGACGCGGCCATCGTAGAATAATCGATAGGCGGCACGTCTAAATACCAGGATAAATTTTTAGGAAAGCCCATGTCAGTCGCCCTTCCAACCCCCATCCAGCTTCGCAGCATCGCCCAACAGTGTGGTCTCTCGCTGACCGATGAAGACGTTGCCTCCTTCCGGGGGCTGATGCAGGGCACGCTCGAATCGTACAATCTCGTCGCTGCGATGCCCGACGAATTGCCGGCGGTCAAATATCCACGGACCCCTGGCTATAGGCCATCTTCGGACGAAAATCCGCGCAACGCTTGGTACCGCAAGACCACCATCCAGGGGGCCGCCAGCGGAAAGTTGAAAGGCAAGACGGTTGCCTTGAAGGACAACATCATGTTGGCCGGGGTGCCTATGATGAATGGCTGTGCCACACTTGAAGGCTACGTACCCGATTTCGATGCCACGATCGTGACGCGCATGCTCGATGCTGGCGCGGAAATCGCCGGGAAGGTCCACTGCGAGGCGTTTTGTCTCTCCGGCGGTAGCCACACCAATGCAACCGGCCCGGTACACAACCCACACAAGAAGGGCTATTCGGCCGGCGGTTCCTCCTCCGGAAGTGGGGTTGTGGTCGCGCTCGGCGAGGTCGACATGGCGATCGGCGGCGACCAAGGCGGCTCGATCCGCATGCCGTCTTCGTTTTGCGGCACATACGGTATGAAGCCGACCTGGGGTCTCGTTCCCTACACGGGAATCATGCCGATTGAGGTCTTTATCGATCACACCGGACCGATCACGGCGACAGTAGCCGATAACGCGCTGCTGCTGGAGGTGATTGCCGGCGACGACGGCTACGATTCGCGCATCAAGGCACCAAAGGTGGATGAATACACCAAAGCGTTGGGTGCCGGCATCAAAGGAATGAGGATCGGCATCCTTAAGGAAGGATTCGAGCAGCCTTCGGCGGAGGCTTCTGTCAATGAGTGCGTGCGGGAGGCGGCCAAGCGCTTTAAGGATCTCGGTGCGACCGTTGAGACCGTCTCGATTCCGATGCATCTGTTGGGAGCGGCGATCTGGACGCCGATCGGAACTGAGGGCGCGGTCCAGACCATGATGTACGGCGACGGCTATGGTGTCAGCCGAGGCGATCTATATCCAACGTCGCTCATGGATTTCCATCGCGGTTGGCGGCGGCAGGCGGATTCGTTGTCCGAGACGACCAAGCTGTTCCTGCTGCTCGGCACCTATATCAACAACACCTTTGGATCCCGCTTTTACGGCAAGGCGCTCAACATCTCACGCCGGCTCGCTGCAGCATACGACAAGGCCCTCGAGAGTTACGATCTCCTGCTCATGCCGACGACACCGATGAAGGCAACGCCGCTGCCGCCTTCCAATGCCAGCCGCGAGGATTACTTCACTCGCGCGATCGAAATGTTCACCAATACCGCGCCGTTCGACATTACGCATCATCCAGCCATGTCACTGCCCTGCGGAATGGTCGACGGATTGCCAGTCGGCCTGATGCTCGTCGGTCGTTACTTCGAGGAATCCACGATCTACCGTGCCGCCCATGCCTTCGAACAAATAGGTGACTGGAAGAAGATGTAAGGCGAGCTGCGCTGGCGCGCGGGTGGATCTATATGACTAACACATTCATGGCGGCATTCGACATTCTGAGCTTCAGCGCGATCATGGTCCTGATCGTGCTAGGCCTCGGAGTCATCGCGAGCATGATGGGCATCTTCAATTTTGCCCAAGGCGAGTTCGTGTTGCTCGGTGCCTACATTACTTATCTCGCCTATCATCATGGTCTGCCGGTGTGGGTCGGTATGGCTGCCGCACCTATTCTCGTCGGATTGCTGGGCTTTGTGCTCGAAGCGCTCATGATCCGCCGGTTCTATGCGGCACCCATCGTGGCGATGCTCGGCACTTATGCGCTCGGCCTCGTCATCCGAGAGACGGTGCGTGGCCTCATTGGCGGCTTGTATCTGACGGTTCCGGAGCCAATTGGCGGATCTATCGGTATCGCCACCATGCACATCTCGGCCTGGCGCTTTACGATCCTCGTGATCACGGGCTTGGTGTTGGGAGCCTGCTATCTGCTGCTGTCGCGCACGAGCTTCGGCCTCCGCGTTCGGGCGACACTTGAAAACCCCGCTCTGGCGCGCGCATCTGGCGTTTCGACGACGTTCATCTATGGCGCTACTTTTGCCTTCGGTGCAGCGCTAGCGGGGCTCGCCGGTGCGCTTATTGTGCCTGTTTTCGATCTATTTGCCGATCTTGGAGTTCGTTTTCTGATCCAGGGATTTGTTGCGGTCATGGTTGGTGGGGTCGGCTCCTTCATCGGACCAGTAGCAGGCGCTGGCATCATCGGCGCTGTCAGCGCGGCGCTGCCATGGGCTGTGGCACCGGTCGTCGCCGATGTGCTCGTCTTCGTACTTGCTATCGTTTTCGTCAAGTGTCGGCCGCAAGGCCTCATCGCTCAAAGGGGAGTGTAATCATATGATTGTTGATCGCGTCCAACTTACACGCCGTCGTTTCCTTTCGAACTTCGCTTTCACGGCTGGTGCGATCGCTACAGGAGCCGGCAGCTGGGTGATCCGGCCCGACTGGGCCAATGCCGCCGAAGGTCCGATCAAGGTCGGCATCGCGATCGATCTCACCGGCCCGATCGGCTTCGCCGGAAAGGCGGATGCCAATGTTGCCAAGATGGTGATCAAGGAGATCAACAATTCCGGCGGACTGCTGGGCCGACCGATCGAGCTCTATATCGAAGACACCGCCTCCAATGAATCGATCGCGGTGGGTAACGTGCGCAAGCTGATCCAGCGCGACAAGGTGGACATGGTCCTCGGCGGCCTCGCCAGCTCAATGCGCAACGCCATCAAGGATGTCATCGTTTCACGGGGCAAGACGCTCTATATTTATCCGCAATTCTATGAAGGTCAGGAATGCACACCATACCTGTTCTGTACCGGCGCCACCCCGGCGCAGCAATGCGACACATTTATACCTTGGCTAATCAAAAACGGCGGCAAGAAGTTTGCCCTTCCAGGCTCAAACTATATCTGGCCGCGCAACCTGAACGCATATGCTCGTAAATTGATCGAAGCCAATGGCGGGGAGGTCGTGTTCGAGGAGTATTATCCTCTCGACCAGATCGATTTCTCCGCTACCGTCCACGCAATTATCTCGAACAAAGCTGATACCGTCTTCAATACCGTCATTCCTCCAGGCGTCGGTCCCTTATTCAAGCAGCTTTCCGAAGCGGGATATCTCAAGAATGGCGGACGGCTTGCTGCCGTGAATGAGGATGAAAATTATCTCAGCCTCCATGCTGCCAATGAGATGGAGGGGCTTGCAAGTTGTCTCGACTATTACAAAGCAGTCGCAAAGGATGATCCGGTCTCCGCCAGAATTCACGCGGCCTATGAGAAGGAATATCCTGGAGAGTCCCTGTTTGCAGCGAGCAGTGCCGCGCCCAGTACCTACCGCGGGCTGAAGCTTTGGGAGGCCGCCGTCAAGGAAGCTGGAAAGGTCGATCGCGAGTCAGTCGCTGCAACGCTCGATCACGCCAAGATCGCGGAAGGTCCGGGCGGACCGGCGGAGATGGTTCCCGGCAAACGTCACTGTAGGATGAACATGTACACGGCGGTTTGCAAGAGCGGGAAGTTTGAAATCGTGCAGCGCAGCAACGGGCTTGTCGAGCCCAGGGAATGCTGACGAACCCCCAATAAAGCCATGAGCGCGGTAGAAAGGCCCTCGGTGCCCACACTAGAAGTCAATCTCGCAGCTGCCGAAATCGGTGAAACAGCCTTTGCAGGACGGGTTAGACCAGTCCTGTTCATCATCGAAGGGCTAGTGCTTATTGGAGCAATAGTGCTCCCGATGATGCTCCACGACTATCTTACGGTGTTTGCGACCCGCGTCGTGATCTTGGCGCTCTTCGCTCTCTCATTCGATCTCGTGTGGGGGTATGCCGGGATCATGAGTTTCGGGCAGGCCCTCTTCTTCGGCTCGGCAGGCTACGCCGTTGCGTTGCTTGCACGGGACCTCGACATCACCTCGATCCTTCTGGTGCTGCCCGCAGGCACACTGATCGGTTTCGTCTTCGCGATGCTGCTCGGTGGTTTTCTACTCCTCGGCAGGCATCCGGCCAGCGTGATCTTCGTTTCGCTCGGGACTCTTACCGGTGCCTATGCCGCCGATCGTCTCGCTCGCGGCTGGTACTACCTCGGTGGCCAGAACGGCATTCCCTCGATTCCGCCGATGACGCTCGGCACTTACGAATTCTCGGAAGGGCCGGTGTTTTACTATCTTGCACTGGGGCTTCTCGTCACTGTCTACCTGGCATGCCGCTTTCTGGTGCGCTCGCAGTTCGGGCTCGCGCTCGCCGGCCTGCGCGAGAACGAGCAGCGCATCGCTTTCTTCGGATACAAGACACAACATTTGAAAGCCATAGTGTTCGCGATCGGCGGCGCCATCGCAGGCTTGGCCGGCAGCCTCTACGCTTCCCAGGAGGGTTTTGTCTGGCCCAATATGGTCGGCGTTGTTGTCTCCACCCAGGTCGTGCTCTACGTGCTGTTCGGCGGCTCGGGTACGCTGATCGGCGCGGTGATCGGTACGGCTATCGTCGAAGGCCTATCCTTTTGGCTGTCGGACAATTACCGGGACATTTGGCCGATCATTTTGGGCCTGCTTCTGCTCGGCGTGATCCTTTTCCGGCCTCTCGGACTTATCAGCATGGTGCTCACGGAGCGCGAGCGCGTGGGCAGCTTCGCCGCGAAAGCGCAAAAGAAGAAGGCAGAGCATCATGCCGCTTCTTGAAGCCGCAGGCATTCGCAAGATCTTCGGAAAGCTTACAGCTCTCGAGGAGGCGGCGCTCACCGTCGGCGAGAACGAGTTCCACGGATTGATCGGGCCCAATGGCTCGGGCAAGAGCACGTTGATGAAGTGCATAGCGGGGGCGGAGGTGCCAACGCAGGGCAAGGTCAGCTTCATCAATACAGATATTACTGCATTCACGCCCAGCGAGCGCTCCCGAGCTGGCATGAGCCTGAAGTTTCAAATCACATCGGTACTGCCAACCCTCACGCTCTACGACAATATCCTCCTCGCGCTGCAAGGGCATTGCTCGCTGCTTGATCTTGTCTTGTCGCGCAGCCGCAGACAGCTGCACGATCAGGTCATGATGATGCTGACCCAGTTCCGTCTCGCCGATCGTGCGTTCGATGCCGCCGCAACGCTTTCCCACGGCCAGCAGCAATGGCTAGAGATCGCGATGGCGCTCGCCGGCAAGCCACAGCTCCTGCTGTTGGACGAGCCTACCGGAGGCATGAGCCTTGAGGAGCGCCGCGTCACCGGCGAACTCTTGCGGCCCATCAAACAGCATTGCTCCATCGTCATCGTGGAGCACGATCTCGATTTCATCCGCGACATCTGCGACCGCCTCACGGTCCTTGACCAAGGTAGGGTGCTGGCGACAGGGAGCGTGGCCGAGATCCAGGCCAACAAAAGTGTCCAGGAGATCTACTTACGCCGTGCTTAAGAAACAGTTCCTCGACATAAGGCATCTTGACGCTGGGTACGGGCGCAGCCAAGTGCTGTTTGATCTGACCCTCGGTATTCCCTGGCGAGGCGGTGTCGCCGTACTTGGCCGTAACGGTGCAGGAAAGACCACGTTAATGAAAGCCATTGTCGGCGAGCTACCAAGCTGGAGAGGCGAGGTGGTCTTTGATGGCCAGGCATTCAACCGTCTTCGAACTGAGCAGCGTGTGCGCGCTGGCATTGGCTATGTGCCGCAAGAGCACTCGGTGTTCGCACGCCTCTCGGTGCGGGATAATCTTGCGATGGGATCGCTCTTCAACACCAACGCTTCAGCGATTGACCGCGTCCTGACGATGTTTCCTAAGCTCGGCCACCGCCTTGATCAGGCAGCGGGCACACTTTCGGGTGGCGAGCGTAAGATGCTAGCGATCGGGCGCGCCTTACTGGGAGACCCAAAACTATTGCTGCTGGATGAGCCGACCGAGGGAGTTTGGATCGGGGTGATCGAGGAGATCACCGAACGGCTGACTGAACTCGCGAAGGAGATCGCGGTCGTCATTGTCGAGCAGCACCTCGATCTCGCATTGCGGGTCGCGGACCACGCATACGTGCTCGATCGTGGCCGCATCGCGCTGCAGGGCGCAGCAGGGGACGTCCGCGGTAATCCTGAACTTCTGCGGTACCTCGCGCCGTAAGTGTCTAACCTCAGTCCTGGATAGAGCCACTTCCAGCCTTTCGCTACGCGACCTGACTGCGCAAGGCCTTGACGTCGCAGTTCGGGACCGGCGTCCGAGCAAGGCGAGAGTGCCCGCGGAACCATTGCGGCATCTTACGGCAGCAGCCGAGGTACCCCTCAACCTGCTTGTATCCGATCCATAGGTCGGATGCCTGATTGATTCGCTGATCACGGCCATAGTGAGCACTGTTCTGGCGAACCTGGTGCTCAGCAAAGAGCCACAATTGGTTAGTTGGCTCAAGAGTTGCGGATCGGCGGATCGGCGGATCGGCTCGATCGCTAGCTCTGCTCCGGCCGCGCTGACTTTCGCGTGTCCGGAAAGGACAAGCAATGATGTCTGCCAACCGAGCAAATTTTCGCGCTCATCAACACCGACTTCGCATTGTTCGAGAATGACGAAGCAGAAGTACCTGAGGTGCGTGGGGGAGCCGGAACGGCTCGCATAGACGCCGCGCCGTGGTCTCGGCAAGGCACTTAGACCGTCGGTGATCTCCAACTGATGCATCTACCCAACTTTACCCAACTCCGGCCGCCTCCGTTCTTATGCTCCGGTTTCAGTCATCCTAGACCACGAGAGACTAGAATGGTTCGGGAGAAAGATCGTGTCTCACCATCGCGCGGACGACCAAGAGGCAGTCCGGGATGGTAACCTATCCAAAAGTCCTGCTTCTGCATCGCCGGCAGTGGCGATTGTCGCCACGCTGGACACCAAGGGTCGCGAGGCCTCTTTTCTATCCGACATAATCCAAAAATTCGGTCGAAAGACCGTCCTGATCGATATCGGCACATCGTCGGGAGGCAAGGCTATCGATTCTGCGAGGCGCTCGCTTTCACCTGCTGAGCTCCTGACACAGATCGCCGCGTCGACCCGCGCGAGGGTGGCTGAGCTTGGAGGCAATGGCACAATCGACGCCATTGTGGCCGTTGCGGGAGGGAAGGGGAGCGCCGCCTTCGGCGAGATCGTCTCCGATTTGCCGTACGGCTTTCCAAAGCTGCTGGTGACAAGTGCGCGGCCTGCGCTTCTCGCTGAACTGGCAAGCCATCACGACATCATATTGTACCCGACGCTGGTCGATCTCTTTGGTGTCAATGCCTTTACGGCAAAAGTGCTGGAGAATGCAGGGCGGGCGATCTCCGCCATGCACTATCAATCCAACAACAGCAAACGCGAGCGGAAGATCGTTGCGATCACAGCCTTTGGCGTGACGACGCCTGCGGCAGATCAGTGCGTGTCCCTACTTGCCGATGCCGGTCTGCACGCGATCGTGTTTCCAGCCAACGGAGCCGGTGGCCGGAAGATGGAGCAGTTGATCGCTGCCGGCGAATTTGATGCAGTGATCGACCTGACTACGACGGAGTTGGCCGATGAACTCGTGGGAGGCACGGCCAGTGCGGGCCCCGATCGGCTCAAGGCGGCTGCGCACCAACAGATCCCGCAAGTGATCGCGCCCGGCGCCGTTGACATGGTTAACTTCGGTCCGCCCTCCAGCGTACCCGATCGATTCCGAAACCGGCGCTTCTACTCCCATACGCCCTACACAACTCTGATGCGTACGACGCCGGCCGAGAACATTGATATCGGCGCGCTTACGGCCGAGCGGCTGTCGCAGGCTAAGGGGCCTGCCATTGTGCTTTGGCCGGCTAAAGGTGTGTCGGACTACGACCGGGAGGGTGGCGTATTTCGAGACGCGGAAGCCGACCACGCTTGGCTTGAGGCAATCAAGACCAATGTCCGGCCAGAGATCACAGTCCGCGAGCTCAGCTGCCACATCAACGACCGTGAATTTGCCGAGACCGCCGTGACGTGGATCGTCGAGCAGCTCGGGCTGGGAGGCTTTTCTCGTGCAAATATTTGATCGCGCGGAAATTCTTTCGAGGATCGCAGCCCAAGTTGCGGACCGAAAGGCGATCCTCGCCGCGGCCAGCAGCTGTGGGTTGGTTGCCAAATGCGCCGCGCTCGGGGGAGCCGATATGCTGGTCGTCTACAGCACAGGTCTGTCGCGGCTCATGGGCCTTCCCACCAGTCGCATCGGCGATTCCAATGCCCGTACGCTTGAGCTCGCTGCGGAAATTCGCAACGTCGTATCTTCTGTGCCTGTGATTGGGGGCGTTGAAGCCTGGGATCCTCTCCGGCTTGATCTTGATGCCCTTCTAGACAAGTTCTCCGCTGCCGGCTTCTCCGGCGTGATCAACTACCCGACCATCTCCACCATGGGGGAAAAATGGCGTGACCGCCGCGGCCGTGTCGGGCTCGGCTTCGAGCGCGAGCTTGAGTTGATTGCGACTGCTCGCAAGAAGAACATCTTCTCGCTCGCCTACGTCGCAAGCCCAGAAGACGCCAAGCTCATGGCGAGCAGAGGAGCGGACTGCATTGTCCCTCATGTCGGCGCTACTCGCGGCGGTCTGGTGGGCCACGAGGATGGACAGCCGATCCAGGAGGCGATCAGGAGCATTAACGAAATCAACGCGGCAGCCAAGGCGGTTCGATCAGACATCATTCTTCTCTGCCACGGCGGCGCAATCGCAGAGCCGCAGGACACGTATGAAGTTTATCGGTCGACCGATTGTGTCGGCTTCGTTGGCGCCTCCTCCATCGAACGGATCCCAATCGAACGTGCAGTGAAGACGGCGGCAGAGGAATTTAAGGCCGTTCCTCTGCCCGGGCAAACTGATGTTCATCGCAAATAAAGAAGAAACCGGGATGAAAAAGCCAATCAGCCAATCAGGCATGGAAACCAGGACAGCGCTTCCCCCAGCGGGCAGATCGCCGGAGTATCGCGAAACTGATCTCCTCGTGATCGGTAGCGGTGCGGCCGGTCTGTCCGCCGCTCTCTATGCGGCGAAAGCTGGACTACGGGTGATCGTCTGCGAAAAATCGCCGCGCCTCGGCGGAACGACAGCTCTCTCTAACGGCATGATCTGGGTGCCCTGCTCGGTTCAAGCGCGGTCCGCGAAAATCGACGACTCGCTCGCCAAGGCTCGGACCTATCTTCAGCATGAGCTTGGCAATCACTACCGGCCGGACTTTATCGAAGCCTATTTAGAGGACGGTCCAACCGCGCTTGCTTCGCTCGAGCACGGGAGTGAGGTCAAGTTCACGCTGGCCCCAGCGCCCGACTATCACTCCAGCCAAATCGGTGGCGCAGACAAGGGTAGGGCGCTCAGCCCTGCGCCCTATGATGCGCGCCTTCTCGGCAAAGACTTCGATCTCATCGGCGATCCCATTCGGGTTGTACTCGGAGGGATGATGATCTCGTCCGGTGAAGTCCGAAGCTTTCTCAATCCGTTTCAATCCATCTCGTCCCTCAAGCACGTCTTGCGTCGCGTGAGCCGCTACGCACGCGATCGCTTGAGCTACAGGCGCGGTACGGAATTCAGTGGAGGCAACGCGTTGATCGCACGCTTGCTGGTGAGCTTGCGCAAGCTCGATGTCGAAATATGGCCGGCGTCTCCTCTTCTTGAACTCATCAAGGAGGATGGGCGAGTCACAGGTGGGATCGTGAAACATGCCGGTTCCGAGGTACGCGTGCGTGCTTCCCATGGCGTCATCCTCGCAACGGGTGGCTTCGCCCGCAACGCACAGCTGAGAGCGGAGCTGAGCGGACCACATCAGCATGACGATACGCTGGCTCATCCCGATGTCATGGGCGATGGCATTGAGCTTGCAGAGAAGGTCGGAGCCGCAGTCGACAAGGATGTCGCGTCCGCAGGCTTCTGGACACCGGTATCGATTCTCAAGACGGGCAGCACGTCAAAGGTGGTCCCGTATGGCTGGCTCGATCGCGGACGTCCCGGCGTTATTGCAGTCGCGCCGAACGGGCGCCGGTTCGTAAATGAGTCCAACTCTTACCATGACATCTGCCTGGCGATGTTCGCTAACGGATACCCCACAGACAAGCGGTTCTATTTCGTCTGTGATTCCGAGTTCGTTCGCCTTAGAGGCATGGGGCATCTGTTGCCATGGCCATGGACGATAAGCGTCGGCAAATACGCTCGACTTGGATATATCAAGGTGGGCCGAACAATCGCAGAACTCGCCCGAGAAATCGGGCTCGCCCCCGACGTGCTCGAGAGGACGATCGAGGAGCACAACACCCATGCCGTCATAGGGATCGATCCGCTCTTCAAACGCGGCGAGTCGACCTTCAACCGCACGCTTGGAGATCCAAAGGTCGGAACAAAGAACCCGAATCTAGGACGGATCCGAAAGGGCCCCTTCGTGGCGCTGCCGATTGTTCCGGCAACGCTGGGCACTGCGTTGGGCCTCGCGACTGATAGCTGCGGCAAAGTTCTCGATGGTCAACGCAGGCCGATCCAGGGTCTCTACGCCTGCGGCAACGATATGACATCGCCAATGCGCGGAATCTACCCCGGAGCAGGGATTACAATCGGTCCTGCGATCGTCTTCAGCTACCGCGCCGTGGCGGATATACTCGCCGCCTCAAGCACGAAGAATCGCGTAGCATCCTAAATGAAGGAATGCGATTGCTGTCCTAGCTTCTCTCGAGGTTGTATATGCTCGGTGTCTCGTTCAAGCTGGATGGCTGATGTGGGCAAGGAGCGCCATTGTTAGCCTCTCTGGCTTGATGCCAGGGCGCCAAACAACGAGAGGCCGCCGCGCGCATGGTAATCTCTCGAGTGTTATGTTCTCCGCGCGACTTGGTCTTGGTCGACGAGTGATGATAAAGAGCCGCGACGATCCGCCTCCTCTTCCAATTACCGATGATGCCTGACCTCGGCGCGGCCTGCACACACAATCGGACGATACATTTCTGCATGGCCAGGATCCGCTCCGAAACACGCAGCTCGCCACGCGCAGTTCGCGACGCGGCGCGGCTACTATCTGGAAGGGACGCGTACAGCTATGATCGCGGCGACATTGCCGGCTCATCGTGTGGAAGACCGGCAAAAAGCTGGCGATTCGGAAAAGGAATTTAACCGCCTGTGGACTACGTCGGGCGAACAACCGGCGCGCTGCGCAACCTGAATGTCTTCCATTTGGGGGGCTCTTTTTGAATATGAACGATGTGACGCCTGACGTGCGCGCATTCTTGGTGCTCTGGGCGCAAGCCTTCAACGCTCACGACATCGAGAAGCTGGCAGCCTTATACGCACCTGACGCCGTGCTCTACGGTACAACGAGCCCGGAGCTCCATTCGGGGGCAGAAGAGATTCGCACCTATTTCCGTAACACGGATTCGGTGAGATTTGAGACGTGGCGTTCCGTCAGATTAGGGGATGGCCTCGTTCTGGTTGTGGGCAATTACCTCTTTTCGCAATCTTCGACAGACGACGTTGGGACGATACCGGCGCGCTTTACGCTCGTACTCTGCCACAAAGACAGCTCGTGCCAGATCTTGCATCATCATTCGTCCCGCAGACCCTGATGGTTCGCTTTGGCGACTTTGACCGAACCGAAGGGGCATGGGACATCACGTCCAAGCCTTCCCACTTATCTCGGATCGCATGAAATGCGGGCGTGAACCTTCTTCGCACCACAATTGTTACTCTGATGCGAAGGTCAGCATTCTTCCGTGACCGTAGCGTATCTCGCGGCGATCTTACTCCTGATCGCGGCTGGTTCGAGGATTCTGGCATGTAGCCTCGGAAAAGCGCTTACAGAGTGGGCAAGCAATTGTCGGCCGTCATGGTTGGTGCGTGTTCCTCGTCAGAGTTCTCTCTCTCTCTCTCTCTCTCTCTCTCTCTCTTCCTCGTTGCCCCGGCGGCCTGACAGCGTTGCATCGTCGCCCAGCGACAGCGATACGTATTTAGAAACGAGTGGGGTGTCCGGCTTCTCCACGGCTGGTTTGGCGGATCACGACGGCCATTCTTCTGGTGAGCCGTCTGATTCCCATTGTTGTGGCCATGGAGGGCGGGAAACGCACGATGAGCGCAAAGTGCTCTCAGTTCTGCGTGCGGAATCCAAAATGTGTATCCGCCGGTAGGCAACCCCGAAAGTCCCACCTCGAGGCTGAAACCTCTGCCGCGTAGGCGGCGGATCTTACGAAACTGCCTCTGATCGCTGAGGTCGCCCGTCCGATTTACCCAAGCTTACCCCTATGCTCGCCTCAAGCCCCGTGACCCAGGCGAGATCGTCTGGAACAATGGCGACTAGAAGCAAAGACTTTCTCAGGCTCTAACCACGTTCTAGTCCGCGAACTCGATTCATTCTCCAGACGCGATCGGAAATACGTCGGCAGTATCAAAAGGGGCGACAACAAGATTCCGTTTAGTTCCTCCGCTCCGCTGGCAGGCCGGTTCGTCTGCTTCCTCCCTAGACTTAGCCCGCTGTTGGAGAAATCCGGCAGCGGCCTTTTTTAAAGTGTACCGGCTGCGCCAATCATTCATGCGAACCTCACGAGGCAGTTCGCTGACGTTTTTGCGGGGGCCATGGAAGTGCGTGCCACTCGCAGCGTCGTTGGGTTTCGTGTTGGCGCAATTCAGTGACGAGATGGCTCATCTCGAATGAGCGAGCTTCTTTGTAGGCCGTATTACTTCGCCTGCGGTCGGAGAGGCGCCGGAATTCGTCAAAGCATCGCGATAAGTCGACGAAATCTGCCGATGAACTGCGCTAGTGTGCCAGTCAAACTCAATTACTCCGATACAATGTATGAGGTCACAGAGATCGGCCTGGTACGGCAGCGCGATATCCCTAGGTGTGGTGCAATCTGAACCTTAACGCCGCACCGCAGACGTAGTTGTTGTCATGTTGTAAGTCCACATTTGCCAGGTTGGTATGGGCTATCCTTTTCTTTCGGGCGGGCTAATAAGCTCAGGGGTGATGCTTTGCTACACGCGTCATTATGGCCACCACAAACCGGAAAATCCGCAGGCCGGAGACTAGAGTTCGGCTATTGCGCACTCCGGTCTTGTGAACCTCTCAACATCTAACAATCAGAATTATTGAGGCAAATCATGCCGTTTACTGACGTCGTGCCCGTTGGCACGTCAGAAGACAACATTCTCGAAGTCCTGGAAAGTATTAAGGACGAACTCGAGTCGGATTCGAGGCTGGTTGAGCGCTGCCGAAGTCATGTTCCTGCCATGCAGGTCATGTCGCGAGACGAATCAACGATTCTGATCAAAGGCACATTTGACGAGGGCCTACGAAAAATGATGCTCGCGCTCGGCAGAGATCCTTCATCGATTGAATTCGAGGTATCTATCTCGTTGTCGTCCGGCACGACCTTGGTTTACACGGCAAGTGATGCTCGCAGTATGGCTAGTTCTCGGGCAATCATGGAGCATATCGAGCGGGAGCTAGACGGTATTCTCGACAAGTTCTTCAGCAAAATAACTTACAACGCGCGCAAGGCCCGCGCGAAGGAGTACATCAAGAAATATCTCCCCAAAAAGCTCGGGCCGATGATCCGTGCGCTGGATCTTAACGGTGAACAGGGAACCGTGAAAAAGGTTGTCACGGTCATCAGCCGTAAATGAACGCATTTCCGAACGATTGGTTTTTCATTCGACGTATGCTCGACACGATCGGCTCGCGAACGCTCTTCGTGTACGTCTACGGTGCCACGTTCATCACTTGGTTCATTGGTGTCGTTCAGAGTTGGGGCTTCGATTTGAGGTTTCCACATCAGTGGATGCTGATGTTCCTCTGCGGTCTTTGCTATTTCGCAGCCGCCCGAATTTACCAGACCTGGGGGCCAGGCGTGGGCAGCCCGGATTATGCTCAGCTTTATCTGCAAGAGACTGACTTTACGTCCCGGATCAAGGCAGCTTTGGAATCGCGTATCCGTGCGGAAACCGAAATAGATGCAGCAGAGTACGGCAGTTTGCTTAGGAAGATTGGCTCCTTAGATCTCGTCCAAGGAGATAGAGAGGCAATTCTGCGCCATGTGAAGGATACTTACATCGGCGCTCGCGTGATTGAGATCGTCGCAAGGGAGTATGGATCGATATTGAAACAGTCGAGTGCGACGGGCCGACTAACGCAGTTTCGGCAGGCCCAAATATTCTGCTATGGGCTTATATACCTTTCCATTGCTCTCTCTGCTGCCAACTACGCGATCACCATCTGGAAGGTCGTCTCTAAGGCGTAGGTGACCATCTTCCTTCAGGCCAAGAGATTCGCGCAGCACACGTGCGAACTCGGCTGCGACCTGCGGCGTAACTTCCTTGGCCCCCACTCTCTGCGCAGCCCGCAGGATTGCCTTGGTATCCCTGTCCATCCGTCCCCCTGGGCTCAATTGTCCCGCAAGTGTTGGACGCAGTACAAATGAAGGGTGAAAGGCGAATCGCTGCCTTGACCTCCCTATTCTGCCACTAAATGTTGTAAGAACTGATTACCTTGGGTGCAGATATGGGGAATGAACAGGTTTTTAATGTCAAAGCTGCAGGTCGTGCACCAATGCTTCGAGGCCCAGCTCGGGCCAGGTCAGTCCAAGGTTGCAGGAAAGCAGCTCTGGCCCCGCTTAACGTGCTTACGAGGGCTCACGATGATCGACCACGCCCTGGCGCGAGAGACCCATTGCCCTTGGCAGCGCAGGGACGAATCTGCAGATTCGCATGCACGTTGAGGAGCGGGCCCGGCTCGGCGGAAGGTCGGTGGCAGAGGCGCCGACACCGTAGGTCGACGGCAACGCATGCCTCATAAAGCCTTGGGACACTCGATAAGCGCTCGGCACCCGGATTCGATCAATTCTGATCGCATGACGGCAGGCCGCCGGCGGCGGCGGCATTTGGTTTTCCTTGCCCCGAATGACTGTCCGCGATTGCTGTTGCGAAGCAGCGACACACCAAACTTCATCAGACCGGCCGCACAGCTCTCGACGTCCTGTGCTTTCCTAGCAAAGCCGACATTGAGTAGGCGAACACGCGACCTCCGGCTATAGCGCGACGATCTGGGTCGGAAGAGCGCGGCGATCAGGATGGCGAGTCAGTGTCGCGG